>NZ_CATKPZ010000018.1:0-61161 GCF_949767415.1 Pseudomonas sp. IT-196MI5 | reverse complement strand
TCCGATTTCTGCCTGTCATCCAGGGTAGCAATCAACTGAGTATTCAACCTGTCGAGATTCTGCTGCGCGTCATGTGTATGAGGGCCGATCGGCCGTTTCCCAAAGAAGGTCGCTCCTCAATGGCATAAGGCACAAACCCAAGTTTGGGGTAGAGCAGCAGCCCTGCCGTGTTTTCGTTGAAGCAGGAAATCTGCACCTCGTTGGCTCCGTAACGCTCGAATGCCAAGCCGGTCATAGTCTCTACGATAAACGTCGCCACTCCTTCGCCCCGAGCACTCGGCGAGACGATGACATTGCCGATACAGCAAACGCCATTGCGTTCGGCTCGATAGAAATTGGCAAACCCAACGACAGTCCCATTGATCTCCACGACGGTAGAGTCGAAGCGTTGGGAGATCGCGGTAATCAACTGCGTTTCCGTTAGCGGGAAGTGCGCCTTTGGAAACATGAAAAACAACTCTTGAGCGTTCTGAGGAAAGCCGCAGATCATTTTAACGTCGCTAGCCTTCACTGGCCGGTGGTTCAGTTTCATTGCTCGTCTCTAAGCTCCATGAATCAGTATTTTAGCTGCTAGTTCAGGGGGCTGGAAAGCAATGGCATGTCCGCGAATGGCTGATGGCTGCCCTTGGTGAGGGGCAGTTCCTGGCCGAGAGTCGCCTCTGGCCACGTGCAGAAATCAGTCAGTAGTGAACGCTTGGCGCCGGTACCTACGGCCAGATTCGACCCAAAGACGTCCTGACGTATCAGACATGAAACCGTAGGCTCACTTCACAGCCGCAGCTGTAAGGTTTCAAACAGCGCGCGGTCTTCCTTTTTGGCTGAGCGCGCATGGCGCCGAATGACCTGCAACAGGCATTCGGTGAAGCAGACCGCCGGGTTGCTCAGGGCGCCGTTGCGGCGCGTCACGATGCTCAGTTGTCGGGGCTCGAACTGCTCGGTCAGCCCCAGGGCTACCACACGCCCCAGAAATGGCGGGGCTGTGCTCACGATGGACGGCCCCCAGGTGCACATGTCGGCCCGCTCGACCATCATCTGCAAAATGGCCAGTGAATGAGCACGCACGATTCGATTCTCATCAATCTGCGCGCCGTGTTTCCAGAACAGTTCCTGCATCAGCCCGTCGTGCCCGTCCGGCGCGTAGTTCAGGGTCCAGTTTTCTTCCAGTAACTCGTGGATCGATCGCGCATGCTGTCGGGCGTGACCCTCGCGGACCAGCACCGAGGTCTGGTAATCGAGCAAGGTTTCGCAGGCGAATTCCCGGGTCGATTGTGTGGGATGGAGTTGGCCAATCGCAAAGTCCATGCTGCCGTCGCGCAGCAGCGGTTGGGCAACGGCCATCAGGCTTTCGAACAGTTCCAGGTTGATTTGTGGCATGCGTTCGCGAAAAGCCAGCACGACTTCGGGCAGGAAGGTCAGGGCGACCCATGGGGTGATCCCGACGCAGAGCCGGCCTTGAGCCTTGCCACGCATGTGATCAAGCTCGGTCTGTGCGTGCTCCAGCTGCTTGATCACCAGCCGGGCGTGAGTCAGCAGCACTTTGCCGTATTCGGTGAAGTTCAGGCCGCTGGCGGTGCGGGTAAACAGCGGTAGCTGCTGGCTGGTTTCCAACTCGCGCAGTGCTTTGGTCACAGCGGCCTGGGAAATCTCCAGCGAACGCGCGGCCGCGCGGATACTGCCGGTTTCGGCGCTGGCAATCAGCGCCTGCAATTGATGCAGTTTCATCTGCTCACCCTGATGACAACCTATGGTTGTCATCATAACCAAACTGCGCCTCCCCAGCCCAGCGCCCGTTCCCTAAGATCGACCCCAACAGCGCTTTCGCTACTGCACAGCCTCTGTCGAAGGAGAACACCCATGAATGCCGGCCTGGTCCTGCCTGGTATTGCCGCGATGCAAGATGAAATGATCGCGATACGTCACAGCATTCACGCGCACCCTGAACTGGGTTTTGAAGAGTTCGCCACCAGTGAGCGGGTGGCAGCGTATTTGACTCAGTGGGGCTTTGAGGTCAGCACCGGGGTGGGCAAGACCGGGGTCGTTGCCACCCTGAAAAATGGCGAGGGTCGGTCCATTGGATTGCGCGCTGACATGGATGCGTTGCCGATACAGGAAACCTCCGGTCTGCCTTATGCCAGCCGGATCGACGGAGTCATGCATGCCTGCGGTCACGACGGTCATACCGCAGTCCTGCTGGCAGCCGGTCAGTATCTGGCCCGGACGCGGGCATTCAATGGCACCGTGCACCTGATTTTCCAACCGGCGGAAGAAGGGCTGGGCGGTGCCAGGAAAATGCTGGAGGAGGGGCTGCTCGAACGGTTCCCGTGCGATGCGATCTTCGCCATGCATAACGTGCCGGGTTATCCCGTCGGGCATTTGGGTTTTTACAGCGGGCCGTTCATGGCGTCTGCCGACACGGTTAACATCAAAATCATCGGCAACGGTGGCCATGGCGCGGTGCCGCACAAAGCCACCGACCCGGTGGTGGTCGCTGCCTCGATCGTGATGGCCCTGCAAAGCATCGTCTCGCGCAACGTCAACCCGCAGGAGATGGCGATTATCACGGTGGGCTCCCTGCATGCCGGGAGCGCCTCGAATGTCATCCCGTCCAGCGCCGATCTGAGCCTGAGCGTACGCGCCCTGACTCCTGAGATTCGCCACCTGCTGGAGGTCAGAATCACTGAATTGGTCAAGGGCCAGGCCGAGAGTTTTGGCGCCCGGGTCCACATCGATTACCAGCATTGCCATCCGGTGTTGATCAACGATCCCGAACAGACAGCATTTGCCCATGAAGTCGCCCGCGACTGGTTGGGAGAGGAACACCTGATCGATGACCTGCGACCGTTCACGGCCAGCGAGGACTTTGCGTTTGTCCTGGAAAAATGCCCCGGTAGCTATCTGGTGATCGGCAACGGCGAGGGAGAAGGCGGGTGCCTGCTGCACAACCCCGGCTACGACTTTAATGACGACTGCCTGCCGGTGGGCGCGAGCTACTGGGTCAAGCTGGTCGAACGTTTTCTGTGTTGAGATGGCGCATTTTCGCCTGTTGTGCCTGTAAAAAATCTGCGGCCTGAAGAGGAATAAAAATGAACAAGATGATTGCAGCCGTTTCCCTGGTGTTCCTGACGGCCTCGAGCCTGGCGGGGGCGGCCGACTGGTCTGGCAAAGTGTTGAGGCTGGGGGTGGACCCGACCTATCCACCGCTGGAATACAAGAATCAGGATGGCACGCTGACCGGCTTCGGGGTCGACATCGCCGAGGCGTTGTGCGCCGAACTGAAAGCCCGATGCGTCTGGGTGGAAAGCAGTTGGGACGGGATGATCCCGGGACTGCTGGCGCGCAAGTTCGATGCGGTGGCGTCTTCGATGACGATCACACCCAAACGCCTGGGGCAGATTGCGTTTACCGACAAGGTGTCCAATGCACCGGCACGATTAGTGGCCAAACGTGGATCGGGATTACAGCCGACCCTCGAATCGCTCAAGGGCAAGCGCATTGGTGTGGAGCAGGGCTCGACCCAGGAGTCCTATGCCAAAGCGATTTGGGGTGCCAAAGGCGTGGACGTTCTTTCCTATCAAAATCAGGATCAGGTGTACGCCGACCTGGTCGTGGGGCGGCTTGATGCCTCGTTGCAGGGTTCCATTCAAGCCAGTTACGGCTTCTTGAAAACCGCGGCGGGTAGTGACTATGAATTTGCCGGTGCCACTCTGGATAACCCGGGGTTCTTCGGCGTTGGTGATGGCCTTGGTCTGCGCAAGGACGATGTCGAATTGCGCGAAGACTTGAACAAAGCCCTGGCAACCATTCTCGCCAACGGTACTTACGCGCGGATCAACAACAAGTACTTCGATTTTGACGTCTACGGCGCCCAGTAACGCGTCGTCGTCAGCTTGAACAGGGCGCTCGTTCGAGCGCTCTACCCCAGGCAGTTACGGAGCCTGCGCAGCCGATTGTCGATGGTGTTTCAGCACTTGAACTTGTGGAGCCACATGACTGTGCCGGAAAACATCATCGAGTGCCCGCTGCGCTCGGCTATCGGTTCAGCAGCGGTGCCAGCAATGCACACATGCCGCGCCAGTGCGAACCTTCCCAGTAAACCCGTTGGCAGGCGTCGCAGCGCAGGAAGTGCGAATAGAGTGCGCCAATGCGTGGCGGTACCAGCGGCCGAGCCAGTTCCGGACTGATTTCGTGCAGCGGCAGGTTGCAATGAAGGCACAGGCTGAATGGCCGCGCGCTACGCGCCAGGTCGAGGCGCTCGTACAATTCGCGCAGCTGCAGCGACGGTTTCAGGGCATGCACGTAACAGCCGTGGCTGATGATCCGCCGCTTGAGCAGTTCGCGGTCACGGGTCAGCACGATGCGTCCTTGCTGCGCAGCGATCTCGGCGATCTCGCTATCCTCGAAACCATTGTCGTAGAGCGTGTCGAAGCCACTCATGCGCAGCAGGCTGGCCAGCCCGCCAAGGTGCGCATCAGCGACGAAGCGCAGCACCCGTAAAGGTTGCGCGCGAACCTTGAGCAGCGGGCTGATGTCCAGCGTTTCGAACTTGGGATACACCGCCAGTCGGTCACTGTCGAGGATCACCCGCTCCAAGCCCGCCGACTCGCCGTTGAGCAGCACCAGCTCGACCTCGGTGTGCGGTACTCCGAGCGCCTCGATCATGTGCTTGACCGTCGCCCCTTGCGCGCACTCGCAGGTGAAGGACTGCCGCCGCCGTTCGGCCGGCAGGAAATCGTTGAGCTCCTCATAGAAGCGGAAAGTTGCACGGGTCATGCTCAACAGTATGGCAGGGCTGCGGGATGTGCGAGTCTGGTCCGGACATCACACCTCTCGCTTGGGAGAACCAAATCTTTTCCTGTGGGTAAAGTCCAGGTAACGAGCAGCACAGTGACAGCACCGGACAAGGCAATTACAATTTGATTAACATCTAGCGACTTGAGCGATTGAATACCCCATGGAAAGCAAGACTGCGCGCCTCACTGTGCTCATTGATCCCGTCAAGAAAAAAGCGTTCGAGGAGCTCTGTGCAGCACAAGACCTGACGTCTTCGCAGGTTGTCCGTCAACTGATTCGTGACTACCTGGACACCCACGGTGCCAGCTATTCGACCAAGAGTAAGCATGCCGCCAGCACCAGGTCATGACCTGACACGGGCGGTAAGCCTCTAGAGCGTTGACGGACCCTCTGCAAGACTGACCGCTTTAGCCAGCGCGGTGGTGAAGTCGGCGTGGTAATGCTCCGTGCCGATTTTTTGCAAGATCCCCACCCTGTCGAGCTTGTTGAGCACCTTTGTGTTCGCTTCGCAGAGTTTCACCACGATATGGCGCTCGTGCAGCTGCTCAATGACCTCCTCCAGCACCTGCAAGCCAGTGATGTCCATGAACGGTACACGATTCAAGCGAATAATCAGCAGACGTGGATCGGTATGGGTCTGTGCCAACACACGTTCGAAGGTCTCGGCCGCACCAAAGAACAATGGCCCTTCAATTGTATAAATCAATGTCCCTGGCGGCAGGCGAGTGTGCCCATTGGCCCTCAACTCTTCTTCAAGCTCGTGCTCGACGACCTGTTGCACCTCCACCGATGAGGCCATGCGACGCATGAAGTGCAGCATGGCAAGAATGACGCCGATATTCACGGCGATCACCAGGTCGCTGAACACGGTGAGGCTGAAGGTGATGAGCAGGATAGCTACGTCTGCGCGTGGAGCCCGTTGGACCATGCGCTTGAAGTGCTTCAACTCGCTCATGTTGTACGCGACCACGAAAAGAATGGCGGCCAGGGCGCACAGCGGGATGTTTGAGGCCAGAGGTGCCAGGAACAGAACAATAAGCACCAGGGTGACCGCGTGCGTAATGCCGGCCAGCGGGCTCGTGCCGCCGTTACGGATATTGGTTGCAGTACGGGCAATGGCTCCGGTGGCTGCGAAACCGCCAAACAATGGCGTGACCAGATTAGCCACTCCCTGACCGATCAGCTCCTGATTGGAGTCGTGCTTGGTGCCCGCCATGCCATCGGCCACCATGGCGGACAGCAGTGATTCGATTGCTCCAAGCATGGCGATAGTGAACGCCGGACCAATCAAATCGACGACGCGAGACAACGTGATTTCAGGCAGGCTGAACGCTGGCAGACCTTGGGGTATGCCTCCAAATGCACTGCCAATCGTGGCGACCCCCTCGAAATGAAAGGTTGACTGTATCGCTGTAGCGACTGCCATTGCGATCAGCGGGCCAGGTACCCGTTTGAATCCGGGAATCCTGGACGCGGTGATGACCAGCAAAAGACTAAGTACCGCCAGCAGGGTCGTGGCCATGTGAAGATCCGGCAGGGCCTGGAGCAGATGCCAGAGCTTTTCATGGAAATGCTCTCCACTGATCTTCGGTAAACCGAAAAAGTCTTTCCACTGTCCGACCCAGATGATCACGCCGATGCCCGCAGTGAATCCGACTATCACCGGGTCAGGGATAAACTTGATGATTGCACCGAGGCGGGCCATCCCCAGCAATAACAACATGGCCCCCGCCATCATCGTGGCGATTTGCAAACCGTCAACACCATGTTTGGCCGTGACTCCGGCCAGAATCACGATGAACGCACCGGTCGGCCCGGCAATCTGCAAGCGGCTTCCGCCAAAGAGCGAAACCAGCAGGCCACCGATGATTGCGGTATAGATGCCTTGCTCAGGCTTGACGCCAGATGCAATGGCAAACGCCATTGCAAGGGGGAGTGCCACGACCCCGACGATCACGCCAGACACCAAATTGCGCAGCCAATGCTCTCGCCCCAACAACCCCGCCTTCCATGCCTCACCTATCGCAATCATGGCTAGCCCCTCAGTGGATGCATGTGCATAATATTAACATACAGTGATAATTGAAATGCCCTTGATCCAGCGCTTCGTGCGTTTGGAGATGTTTATCGTGAAAGTTCAGATGGAGCTGGGCGGGCATGCACTGCAAATAGAGAATCTTGAGAACGCGCGTAGCGTGGTGACGGACATGAATCGTAAAACTGTGAAAACCAAACATGCCGAAGGCGTGACCTTCGACACCCATGTGATCGCAAACCCGACCAACCCCAAGGAGTGGATCGTGTTTTTCAAGAAGGACGCCGGGAGAAGTTATTTCCTGGTCGACGACAACGAAGAAGTCGAGTCTTTCGGGCATCTGGATGACCTGATCGCCGAGCTTCGAGAGCTGGGTCTCAAGACTGCTGAAATCCATTTCTGAAAATCATGGCTGATCGGTACAGGCAGATTGAACCTCACCCTGCATATCTACCTGCTTGTTCTACATAATGGATCCGATTGAACTCGGGACCTCCGGTAAAAAGGCCGGGCAGCTCAATCGCCGGACAGATAGGCGTGTAACTACAAGGGAGGAAGCGTGGGGCACCGCTCCTCAAGAGCCTCGATTTTGGTTGACTGACTTCCTCAGGCGTGAGGCAGTCAATCACCCAAGGCGTTACGCTCGCAGGCACGCTCCTTCAGGTTCTGACAATTACGACATGAAACGCATACTTGATCCTTTACGTGGCTGGGCCAGAAAGCTGAAACGGCAAACCATGGTTCTCTGGTTTTGCTATCAGCATCCGCAAACACCCTGGTTGCCCAAATGGATTGCGGTTTTTGTCGTGGCGTATGCGCTGAGTCCAATCGACCTCATTCCTGATTTCATTCCTGTGCTTGGATACCTGGACGACGTGATCATTTTGCCGCTTGGCATTCTGCTCGCGATTCGGCTGATGCCGGCGCAGGTGCTCGAGGACTGTCGGCTCAAAGCGAGTGAGTGGGAAAAAAGCCAAGTGAAGCGGCCAGCGAACAGCTTTGCTGCAGTGATCGTTGTATCAGTCTGGCTCATTGCTGCGGGTATTTTGGGGGCCTGCTTCCTCTGATTGGAAGTCGGCTCCCCCACCGAACGGTCATGTTTGAATGACGCCCCCTGGTCAGCAGACCTGAAATTTGCACAGGAACGCGATTTTCGTTCTGGTTCTGACCGTCAAACCTGCTCCAAAGCGTTTTTACACAGCTCCGGCTGATGGCAGCCTGTCGTGAAGAGCCGCAACCGTGTGATTGCAGGCTTGTTCACCTACCAGGCCACGGTTTCAGTCTGGGCTGCTGAAAAACGTCGGGGTTTCCTGGCGCAATGCCTCGTTCCCCACAAAAGGTAGGCAATCAGGCGAGGTCCACGGTTTCCACAGTGATTTGCGCAATCGTGTGAAACGGTGCAAGCGCTGCGTCACCGGCAGTCGCACAAGTGATCAATCGCCATTCACGTTCGATAGGCGTCCACTGCTGTTGCCGCGCCCGTCCCGGTTTGTCGGTGTCGGCGAGAACGACGATCTGCGCAGCCCGCTTGATGATGCATTCCTTGAGATAAGCCTGCTACGTACTCGCCTCGCACAAGCCGAACTCCGCGACGACCCCGTCTGCGCCGAGGAAGGCTTTGTCCACGCTCAGGCGGCTCAACGTCAGTTCGGCCAAGTTCTGCACGTCCGCCAGAGGCGCAGAACGAGGCTGAGGAAATTGAAAGGAACAGAACATCTGGCAAAAGTGATTGCCGGCGTTCAGTTCTACAATAGAGAGCGAGGAGAATAGTTGGTTGGCGTGACACTTAAGATGTATAGCTTCGGTAGCTATTGCTTGTCTCGGGAGCTTCGCTCACGAAAACCAGCGTGAGTCCAGAACAGAGAAAAAATTTGGCTAATGCTACGTGCGGTGTGTTCTCAGGTTCAGGTGTCGGCACAAAAGGTCAATGGGTATCCGAATACCGCTTCTGTTGGTCAACTTGGAAGGATTATGTTTGGAGATTGTGAAATGGATTTTTTCAGGAATAAAAACGCCGCAAAGCACGCCATGCCCACCAGTTCAAATAAGCCGCGCTCGACCAAATGGCACCGCATGTACTTTTTTCTTGCGGGATTCGACGTGCTGGTTGTTGTGCTGAGCGTGCTACTGAATCACCTGATCGTCGATACCTATCACCGCTCCATCACGGCAAACCAGTCGTGGGTCCAACAGCTGTCGAGTTATTCAACGCTGGGCAGCCTGGCTTCCAAAGTCAATGCGCCGGGCAATAATGTGTTCGATACCCATAATGTTGAAGCCGAATCGCGGAACATGAATGAAGCCTTGCGCGCCTTCAGCGAGCATCTGGCAATGGCCAAAAAACAGTTGGAAGTACGGATCGCCAATGAAGCTGAACACAGTGCGGATATACAAGCCTTTACCCTTGCATTGAAGGATGAGGTGGGTGCAATTGATGCCGCGATGGTCGAAATGGTGAACGAGGCCTTGCTGATCTTTTCCTACTTCAGGGAGGGGCAGTCGGATAATGCCGGCAAACGCATGGCAACGATGGACAGGAAGTATGCCCTGTTGCTCGCCTCACTCAGTACCGTGCGGGATCGCGTTGGCCTGATTCAAAGCAAGCTCCTGGAGGAGGAGCTTGAGTCGGTCGAAGAACTGCGCCGGGTCGAATACGCGATCATGCTGTTCGTGCTAATGATGGTCAGTGCGGCCGTGATCTACGGGGGCAAGATCAGGCGCGAAATGGAGTCGCAAGCAGCCGAAAGGGAAGGTTATCTGGCAGTGCTGCGCGAAAGCGAGAAGCAGGCCCGCCAGCAAGCATCGCTGCTGGACAAGGCCCAGGACGCCATTGTCGTTCACGGGATGGATAACCGCATCCTGTACTGGAACAAAAGTGCCGAGCGTCTCTACGGTCTGTCAAAGGAAGAGGCACTCGGCAAATCGGCACAGGAGTTGATCTACCAGGGTAGCGCCGCTTTCAATGCGGCCACTAACAGCCTGATAGAAACGGGTGACCGGGCGGACGAAGTTACACTTCGACGCCGGGACGGCTGCACCATCACGCTCGAAAGTCATCGAACCCTGGTGCGAGACGATGATGGCCAGCCGCAATCCGTTCTGTCGATCAACACTGACATCACCCACCGTAAGACCGCTGAGCAAGAGGTCCAGCGTTTGGCCTTCTACGATCAGTTGACCGGGCTGGCCAACAGGCGGCTCATGTTGGACCGGTTACAGCATCTGCTGGCGGGCAGCTCCCGTAGCCTGCATACGAGCGGGATAATTCTCATTGACCTGGATAACTTCAAGGCACTGAACGACACGCTGGGGCATGACAGAGGCGACATGTTGCTGCAGCAAGTTGCTCTGCGCCTTTGCGGCTGCATACGCGAGAGCGACACCGTGGCTCGCCTGGGCGGAGACGAATTCGTCGTCCTGCTGGATGGCCTTAATGAGAATCCTCCAGAAGCAGCTATCCAGGCCAAGGCTGTTGGCGAAAAGATTCTCAACTCTTTGAATATTTCCTACCATTTGGATGGATATGAGCACCACAGCACCCCCAGCCTCGGCATTGCGCTGTTCCAGGGGCAGTTGAGCACAGTGGACGATATTATGAAGCGCGCTGACCTGGCGATGTATCGTGCCAAGGCGGCGGGCCGCAATACCATGCGCTTTTTCGATCCGCAAATGCAGGCGGTTGCCACGGCACGCGCCAGACTGGAAGTAGCCTTGCGCCAAGGCTTGCAGGACAACGAATTCCTTCTTCATTACCAGCCGCAAGTGAATAGTGAGGGCCGTATCATTGGCGCAGAGGCACTGATGAGATGGCAGAGTCCTGAGCGCGGAGTCGTGTTTCCAGGCGAGTTCATTCCATTGGCAGAGGAAACGGGGTTGATTCTGCCATTAGGCCGTTGGGCGCTGCAGGCAGCCTGCACTCAGCTGGTTGCCTGGGCAAAGCATTCGGAAACCGCCCGACTGGGTATGGCTGTGAATGTCAGCGCCCGCCAGTTTCACCATCCGGACTTCGTCGAGGAGGTACTGCAAGTACTGAAATACACGGGGGCCGATCCGAAGAAATTGAAACTGGAACTGACCGAAGGCCTGCTGGTAGAGGATATGGAAGGTACTGTCGCCAAAATGATCGAGTTGAAAGAGATCGGCATAGGCCTTTCGCTGGATGATTTCGGAACCGGCTACTCGTCACTGTCATACCTGAAGAGCCTTCCGCTGGATCAACTCAAGATCGACCAGTCCTTCATCAGAGATGTGCTGGTTGATCCCAACGACGCCGCCATCGCCTGCGCGATTGTGAGCCTGAGCCAGATATTGGGGCTTTCGGTGATTGCAGAAGGTGTGGAGACAGAAGCTCAGCGCACCTTTCTGGTCAAGCATGGCTGCCAGACCTACCAGGGCTTCCTGTTTTCCCCGCCACTGCCAGCGGAACAATTTGAGGCGTATGTTCACGAAAAATTCATGGCGAGCGCTGATTTTCCACGGACCAAGACTAAATCGCCATAACTTCGCAGGTGCCTGGGAACGTCCGCTTTCGGCTGTGGATGTTTCATTGTTCGTCTCCAAGCTCCATGAATCAGTCCTTTAGCTGAGTCCCAAGGCTAGCGCAGGGTGATGGAAAGCAATGGCATGACCGTAAATGGCCGATTGCAGCTGACATGAAGGGCGGTTGACGCCCCCTGGCGTCAGGTGTTGGATTGATGAGCCACCCAGTGTTTCATCTCTTGTGCAATGAAGTGGTTCACCAGGTCACTGTACATTTTCTCGATTGCATCCGGGTTCAGGCCCTCAGCCTCGGCCCACTCGCGTCGTGTCGCCAGCATGGCCTTGAAACGCTCCGCAGCTCGCACCGAAGTCGCTGAGGTCTTGTACTTCGAGGCGGCCAGTACGTAGTGAAAACGCTTGCCCAACAGTTTGATGACAACCTGGTCAAGGGCATCGATTTCGCGTCGAATATCCTCCAGGCCTGCACACTCTTCGGGCTGCAACTGATTGATGACGTCCATGTAGGTGACTCCGGTTACTGAAAAAAATCTGGGCCGTTGCAAGAAGTATCGGCGAACTCTTTAGATTACGTTAATCGATAAGGGTATGTCCCCAAACATCACGCAAGAGCTGGACCAACCCGTGCAAGGCCCATTGGCAAGGGCTAGAGAGGATGGGCGGTGGCTGTTGTAACGCCTTGCAGTTGTAAAGGCCTTTACACCGTTGCTGCCAACGGCGGGAGTGACTGCTATTCAATTCAATGGGTTAGTTTGTGGCATCGGGCGTGCAGCAGGGAATGTGTCAGCACGAAGCTGGCGAATCTCATACAACAACAAGTGAGCCCCCCATGACCCACAAGAACAACCTGAATGACGCTCTGCCGGGAATGCGCGGCATGCAGCATATTGGCATCACGGTGCCGAACCTGTCTGAGGCAGTTGCCTTCTTCGTCGAGGTGCTTGGCTGCGAGCCATATTTCACCTTTGGCGAGTTCCGTTTTGAAGACGACTGGATGGAGCGGCACCTCAACGTGCATCCGCGCGCATCTATTCGCGACTTCCAGATGGTTCGATGTGGCAATGGCACCAACCTGGAAATATTCGAGTACACCGCTCCCGACCAGAATCGTCGGTTGCCCCGCAACAGCGATGTCGGCGGGCACCACTTGGCGTTCTATGTGGACGACATGGCGGCGGCGGTGCAGTACCTGCAGTCCCGTGGCGTGCAGGTACTGGATACGCCATCGACCTTCACCGATGGCCCGGCCAAGGGCCTGACCTGGGTGTACTTCCTGGCGCCCTGGGGGTTGCAGCTGGAGCTGGTGAGTTTCCCGGACGGGATGGGCTACGAGAAAGGCGTGACGCGCCTTCTCTGGGACCCGCGCACACCTGAGCACTGATTCGACTTGAAAGCCCGGCCGGCCCGGCTCGGGCCGGTTACGGGCATTTGAAACTTTTGGTTTAGCTGTCCAGGGCGTTGGGAGGAACGATGTCGTGAAGCTTCATCCAGCGATATAGGGTCGGGCGCGACATGCCGAGCTCGCGTGCCGCGGCGCTGACATTCCAGCGCTGCCTGCGCAAGCAGTCCTCGATTTCGCGCGCGTGGGATGTCTGTTGTTCCTGTACGGGAACCGAACGCCTGGCCTGTTTTTGATTGACGCTCGGCAGGCATTCTTCGGGCAGGTCGTTCACAGTGATTTCATCCGTCTCCGCGGTGGCCAGCGCGTACTGCAACGCATTGCGCAGCTCGCGGATATTGCCTGGCCAGGCGTAGCCGAGGAGAGCGCTCATGGCATCGCCCCGGATTCGTGCGGGACGTTGGCGCTGTTCACAGAGCTCTCTGAAAATGCGTTCTATCAGGTAGTTCTTGTCGGCCCGTTCGCGCAGCGCCGGCAGGCGCAGGATCGCGCCATTGAGGCGGTAGTAGAGGTCTTCGCGAAACTCGTTTCGTTCAATCAACTGCCGCAGGTCACGGTGACTGGCCGCGATGACGCGGATATTGACCTTGATCGGTTTTTCGCCGCCCAGTGGCATCACTTCCTGCTCGGCAAGCACGCGCAGCAGCCGCGTCTGCAGATGCAGCGGCATGTCTCCGATTTCATCGAGGAACAGCGTGCCGCCATCGGCCTGCTGGATCAGCCCTCGCATACCCTTGCTGCGTGCCCCGGTGAAGGTGCCTGGCTGGTAGCCGAAGAGTTCGCTCTCTATCAATGACTCAGGCAATGCTGCGCAGTTGATGGCGACGAAGGGGGCCTTGCGCCTGTTGCTGCTGTCGTGCAAAGCGCGGGCAAGGCGTTCTTTGCCGGTACCGGTTTCGCCATTGAGCAGCACGTTCAGCGGCTCGCTGCACAGTCGCTTGGCACGAGCGAGCATCTTGCGCATGGCGGGGTCATCGTCGGAGAGCTCATCCAGCGGGCAGCGTTCCTCACTCGAACGTTGAGCTTGAGGGGCCGCGGGCGTTCGGCTGGGCTCCATCAACGCGGCGAAGAACAGGGCGTTTTGACGGTGGGTACGGAACGCGCGTACCTGGTCGGGGCTGGCGCGGGGGATGCTGAAGATGTCTTCAGGTTCGCAGTCGAACAGATCCTGGATACCGATCCGACGCGCCAGTGCCGAAGGCCGCTCCGGCAACTGCAAGCCACATTCGGCGAGCAGTACACGGGCCGCGGTATTCGCCGCCAGGAGACTGCCATCCCCGGCAATCGCCAGCAGGTACTGGCGATTGATCAGGACGAACTCGCGGGAACGGTCGAAGCAGAGGATATGAGCTTCACGGTAGCGACGCAGGAAGTAGGCATCCTCGATCATTCGCGCGTACTGCTTGACCAGTTGCAGGGCGAATTGCTGGGAATCCTTGGACGGGGGTGAATTCAATGCCGAGATATCCAGCACGGCCAGCAGCTGCCCGTGGGGATTGAAGATGGGCACTGCGGTGCAGGTCAGGGCGATGTGGTGGGCGCTGAAATGATCATGGTGGTGGCAGGTCAGCGGCAGTTGCTCCTTGATACAGGTCCCCACCGCGCAGGTTCCTGCGTGGTTCTCGCTCCAGTCGGCGCCCAGGTACAGGCCAGTCTTGCGATGCGCCGCCTCATCCAGTGGATCGCCGAGGAACTGCACGGTGATCCCCCGGCTGTCGGTGAGGAGAATGACGTACCCCAGCTCGGCGATGTGGCGGTACAGCTGCTCGACGCCTGCACGGGCCACGTTGATCAGTTCGTCCGCGTGGTCCTGGTGTTCGCGCAATACCTGACGAGGAACAAACCGCGGTGGCGCGGGCTTGGCCGGATCCAGACCGTAATCCTGGATACAACGCTTCCAGGACCGGGTGATGATGGACTCGTGCCCAGCGCTATCGCTGGCGTAGGACAGCACAGTGTCGATGTGCAGGCTGGGGGTCGAAAGGGTGCTCATGCGGCCTCCCGGACACGGGATGAGGGGCCCGTGACGATCTTGTTCTTGTTTGGCATCAGCACGTGGGGGGCGGGCTGGCACGGTTGCAATCACATTACGAGTTTAGCCCTGCGCTGTCACTTCCCTCGTTGATCACGGCTGGACCACCGCCAGAAGACCGGTAAAGGGTCCCCCTTATTTGTGGTTCTTCATGCAATCCCGGGAAACACCGATAACGCAATACCTGTAGGAGCCGGCTTGCTGGCGATGGACTCAAGTACGCCGCGTTTATCCGATTTACACGCGTTATCGTTAACGACCTTCGCTGCGATGCGGCGACCCGACAAGCCAGCTCCTACAAGGTGGCGTGCCCACGCTTTTTTTAGGTTCTTCACGGATTACCGGGAAAGACGCTGCGATCTTGCGCTCAGTTCAGGTATCGCCAGCCTTTACGTATGTAAAACGCCTGGACGGATGCTTACAGGTGTAAAGCCTTCGCTTTACAGGTCATGCGCTAATGAAGTCTTTTTTATTCTAAAAATTCATTTAAAAACAGTAGGTTAAGATCTGTTTTTGGCATTGGCACACAAGTTGCCCCTTCACTGCCGAAGGGGCCGAAAAGGCACCCGGACTAATAACAATAACGTCGGCCACACCTGTTCCCACCTTACAGGCGTGCCGGCAAAAGCCTGGAGCTCTGCCATGCATGACTCTTCACCCCTGAGTGGCCCTCTGAGCCGTCGGCGCTTCCTCAGTCTTTCGGGGCAATCGGCCCTGATCATCGGCGCTACCGCCGTTTTCAGCCAGCTCATTCCCGTCACCGCCATCGCCGACGATGTGTTGCCCCGGTTGCCCGCCGGGCTGCTGCAGATGGGGCGCGATATCTATCCCCATGACCGGCTCGGCGATGCACCGTATGCCAAGTCGCTGGTCGAGCTGCTCGGTAAACACCCGGACCTGGTCAACGATGGCTTGAAGGCCCTGCAGGGGCGCGCCCGCGCCACACAGGGTCGGCCTTTCGAAGAGATCGTCAGCGAGGACGATCGCGTCGCTCTGCTTCGCGAGATCGAGACCACGCCGTTCTTCCGCGAAACCCGCAGTGCGCTGATGTTTGGCATCTACGACAACAAGACGCTGTTCCCACTGTTTGGCTACGAGGGCTCGTCGGTGGAGAAAGGTGGCTATATCGCGCGTGGCTTCAACGACCTCGACTGGCTCTGATCAGTCTTCTCTTCGCGGCTCCATCCATTCCAACAATGAGGGTTAACCCCATGGCAGCGAAATACTCCCAGGACGACAGCGATGTCGTCGTGATCATCGGCTCGGGCGCCGGCGGCGGGACCCTGGCTCACGCCTTGGCCAAGCAAGGAATCCGTACCGTGGTGCTGGAAGCCGGCAAGCGTTACGAGATGTCCGACATCGAAAACGATGAGTGGGCCATGTTCAACAAGATTTCCTGGCTCGACAAACGCATCGCCACCGGCGGCTGGGACGTGGCGCGCAACCACCCGAACCTGCCGGCCTGGATCGTCAAAGCGGTGGGTGGCAGTTCCGTGCACTGGGCCGGCGTGGCCCTGCGTTTTCGCGACTTCGAGTTTCGCATGCGCACCGAGAACGGCGATATCAAGGGCGCCAATGTGCTGGACTGGCCAATCAGCTATGAGGAGCTGGAGCCCTGGTACGTCAAGGCTGAGCAGCACATGGGCGTGACCGGTCCAAGCACCGGAATGCCTTATCACCAATGGCACAACTCCTTCAAGGTCCTGGCCACAGGCGCCCAACGCATTGGCTACAAGGAAATCCAGTCCGGCCCGATGGCGATCAACACGCAGCCCTATGACAGTCGTCCTGGTTGCATGCAGATCGGCTTCTGCATGCAGGGCTGCCGCATCGGCGCCAAGTGGTCGACGCTCTACACCGATATCCCCCGCGCCGAGGCTACCGGCAACTGTGAGGTGCGTGCGCAGAGCATGGCGCTTCGCATCGAACATGATGCCCGCGGTCGAGTCACCGGGGTGGTTTACGCCGACGCCGAGGGCCGCCAGCAGCGCCAGAAAGCCAGAGTGGTGTGCGTGGCCGGTAACTCCATCGAGTCGCCGCGCCTGTTGCTCAACTCCGAGTCCTCGATGTTCAAGGACGGCCTGGCCAACTCCTCCGGTCAGGTTGGGCGCAACTACATGTGTCACACCACTGCGGGCATCTACGCCGTGCTGCCCAAGCCGATTCACATGTATCGGGGCACCACCTGTGCCGGAATCATTTCCGACGAGTCCTACAACAACACTTCGCGGGGCTTCGTCGGTGGCTACCGGCTGGAAATCCTGTCCCTCGGCCTGCCGTTCATGTCCGCCTTCCTCGATCCGACCCCGCAGGGCTGGGGGCGTGCCTTCGCTTCGCGGATGGAGCGCTACGACCATATGTCCGGCGTGTGGTTGTGCGGGGAGGACCTGCCCATGGAGAGCAACCGCATCACCCTCCACGGCGCCGAGAAGGACCAGTACGGCCTGCCCGTCCCGGTGGTGCACAAGGACGACCATGCCTTCGACACCGCCATGCGTGATCACGGTGTGGAGCAGACCCGCAAGTGCTATGAGGCGGTCGGTGCCACCGAGGTGATCCGCCTGCCGTCTTACCCGGCCAGTCACAACATGGGCACCAACCGCATGAGCGCCAAAGACTCCGACGGCGTGGTGAACAAATGGGGCCAGAGCCACGACATCCCCAATCTATTCGTCTCCGACGGAAGCCAGTTCACCACCAGCGGCGGGCAGAACCCGACCCTGACCATTGTCGCCCTGGCCTTGCGCCAGGCCGAGCACATCGGCGCGTTGATGAACCAGCGCGCCCTCTGAGGAACCAATCCCATGACCACGCCCAGCAAAGCCCAGCGACTCTGGATGCTCGAGCAGATGCTCGTCAGCCGTTACCTGGAAGAGTCTATCGAACGAATCTACATGGAAGGCAAGACGCCCGTATTCAACATGGCCAATGGGCCAATTCCCGGTGAGATGCACCTGTCCAATGGTCAGGAGCCTTGCGCCGTCGGTGTCTGCGCCCACCTCGCGGTGGAGGACATCGTCACCGCCACTCACCGCCCACACCACATCGCCGTGGCCAAGGGCGTAGACCTGGACGAGATGGTCGCCGAGATCTTCGGCAAAAAGACCGGTCTGTCTGGCGGCCGCGGCGGCCATATGCACCTGTTCGACGCACGGGTGAACTTCTCCTGCTCCGGCATCATCGCCCAAGGCATGGGCCCTGCGGTAGGTGCTGCGTTATCACGCCATCTACAGGGTAAGTCCGGAGTCGCCGTGGCCTACCTGGGTGAAGGCGCAGCGAACCAGGGAGCCTTCCACGAAACCCTGAATCTGGCCGCGCTGTGGAAGCTGCCGGTGGTCTTCGTCATCGAGGACAACGCCTGGGGCATCTCGGTGGCCAAGGCCGCTTCGACTGCCATCGAGCGCAACTACCTGCGTGCTGCCGCGTATGGCATGCCCGGCGTGTTCGTCCCGGGTAACGACGCCGACGCCATCTTCGCCGCGGCCGGTGAGGCCATTGCTCGGGCCCGTGCCGGTGAAGGGCCGAGCCTGATCGAGATCGAAACTCACCGCCTGGCCGGCCATTTCATGGGTGACGGCGAAACCTACCGTCCTGCCGGCGAGAAGCAAGCCCTGCTGGCAAAGGACCCGATTCCGGTTTACCGCCAACGCCTGTTGGATCTGGGCGTGCTGGACGAGGTCGGCGCCGCCGCCATTGAAGAACGTGCCCGAGGACGCGTCGACGCTGCGGTGCAGTTCGCCCGCGACAGTGCCTATCCGGCACCGCAAGAAGCACTGGAAAGGGTGTTCGTGTGAACGGAGCCCGCCACAACAACAACGACAAGAAGGAGAGCGACATGTACCGACAACCGACGATGAAGGCCGCAGTCTGGCATGGCCGACGCGACATCCGCCTGCAGGACGTTGCCTGCCCGCCGCAACCTCAGGCGGGGTGGGTGCAAATCCGTGTGCAATGGTGCGGGATCTGTGGCTCGGACCTGCACGAATACCTGGCCGGGCCGGTATTCATTCCCACTGATACCGCCCATCCACTGACTGGCCTCAAAGGGCAGTGCATTCTCGGCCACGAGTTCTGCGGCGAGATTGTCTCCGTGGGGGAGGGGGTTCAGAACTTTGCAGTAGGTGAGCGTGTGGCCGCCGATGCTTGCCAGCATTGCGGCAAATGCTGGTTCTGCCAGCAGGGCCGATACAACCTGTGCGAGAACCTCGCCTTCACCGGATTGATGAACAACGGTGCGTTCGCAGAACTGGTCAACATCCCGGCCAATCTGCTGTACCGCCTGCCGGAAGGTTTCCCTGATGAGGCCGGCGCGCTGATCGAACCTCTGGCCGTCGGCATGCACGCGGTGAAGAAGGCCGGCAGCCTCCTCGGCCAGACAGTGGTGGTAGTCGGCGCTGGAACCATCGGTCTGTGCACCATCATGTGCGCCCGTGCCGCGGGTGCGGCCCGGATCATCGCGCTCGAAATGTCCACGGCGCGCAAGGCGAAGGCGCTTGAGGTGGGGGCCACCCTGGTGCTTGACCCCAGCCAGTGCGATGCCATTGCTTCGGTGCGCGAACTGACAGATGGATATGGTGCCGCGGTTTCCTTCGAGTGCATCGGCCACAAGACCACTGCCAAGTTGGCGATCGATGTCATTCGCAAGGGCGGGCGCTGCGTGATGGTGGGCATCTTCGAGGAGCCCAGCGAATTCAACTTTTTCGAAATCGTCGCCACTGAAAAGCAGGTCATTGGCGCCTTGGCCTACAACGGTGAGTTCGCCGATGTCATCGCGCTGATCGCCGACGGCCGCCTGGACGTCACTCCGCTGATCACCGGGCGGATCGAACTGGAACACATCCTCGAGCAGGGCTTCGAGGAGCTGGTCAACAACAAGGACCAGAACGTGAAGATCATCGTCAGGCCGTCCGCGCTTGCCGCTGCCCGTCACTGATCCCATCGACGGAGGAAACGAGACATGTCCGCAACAATCAAAGAACGCAAACTCACCATCGCCCGCGCCATGGCCGAGGCGATGGCCCAGGAAATGCGCCTCGACCCACGTGTCTTCGTGATGGGCGAGGACATTGGCCAACTCGGCGGGGTGTTCGGCAACACCCGTGGCCTGCATGAAGAATTCGGCAGTGCGCGCATTCGCGATACGCCTATCTCGGAAACCGCCTTCATCGGCGCTGCCGTGGGCGCGGCCTCTGACGGCATGCGTCCGATTGTCGAACTGATGTTCGTCGACTTCTTCGGCGTCTGTATGGACGCGATCTACAACCTGATGGCGAAGAACACCTACTTCTCCGGCGGCAAGGTCAGCGTGCCCATGGTGCTGATGGCATCCACCGGTGCCGGCTACTCCGACGCCGGGCAGCATTCGCAATGCCTTTACGGCACCTTCGCTCACCTGCCAGGCATGAAGGTGGTGGTGCCGAGCAACGCCTACGACGCCAAGGGCCTGATGACTGCCGCCATTCGCGATGACAACCCGGTCATCTACCTGTTTCACAAGTCGCTGCAGGGCATGGGCTGGCTGGGTACCGAAAAGGGCGCCACGGTGGCTGTTCCGGAGGAACCCTATACCGTGGAGATCGGCAAGGCGAAGACGGTCCGTGAAGGCAGTGATGTCAGTATCGTCAGCCTGGGTGCCGGCGTGCATCACGCGCTGCGCGCTGCCCGGCAGTTGGAGCAGCAGGGTGTCAGCGCCGAAGTCGTGGACCTGCGCAGTCTGGTGCCGCTGGACCGTGAGCACGTCATCGCCTCTGTGCGCAAGACCGGCCGACTCATCGTGGTCGACGAGGACTACCACAGCTTCGGTGTGAGCGGCGAAATCATCGCCAGTGTCGTCGAACACGACATCGGGATGCTCAAGGCGCGCCCGCAGCGGGTGGCTTTCCCCGACATTCCGATTCCTTTCACACCGCCTATGGAGCAATGGGCGCTGCCTTGCGCAGCAAAGATCGTTGCGGCCTACCAGAACCTGAAGAACGAGGAATAACAACATGTCCAACTCAATCCTGATTCCCGCTGACCTCTGGGAAGGCGACGCCGAAGCCGTCATCACTTCCTGGCTGGTCAGTGATGGCGCCGAAGTTGCCCAAGGCGATCTGGTGGCAGAAATCATGTCTGAAAAGGCCCAGTTCGAGATCGAGGCGCCGGCTTGCGGCGTGCTGAAAATCCTCGAAGAAGAAGATGCGGTGGTCGTCAAAGGCGCGACCATCGGGTTAGTGGAGTGAGCCATGGGGCACATACAGAATGTCGCTGCCGGTTCCGGTAGCACCGTGCTCTTGAAAGGCATGCGAAAAATGATCGCTGCGAAGATGAGCGAAAGCTTGCAGACTGCCGCGCAACTGACTCACCACGCTGAATGCGAGTTGACCAACCTGCAGGCGAAACGGGCGCAGCTGAAGGCTGCGGGTAGCCAGGTATCGCTCCAGGACCTGCTGCTGTTCGAGATCGTCTGTTCCCTGAAGAACCATCCGGGACTCAACGCAACCCTGCAGGATAACCAGATCACGCGGCATGGTTCGGTGCATCTCGGTCTGGCGATCCCCCTGCCGGACGATCTGCTGGTGGCGCCCGCACTGTTCGATGCCGACCAACTGGATGCGCAGGGCTTGGCACTTGCACGCCGGGCCCTGGTGGACAAGGCACTGTCCGGGAAGCTCTCGGTGAAGGAGCTGACGGGTGCCACGGTGACCGTGACCAACCTGGGGCTGTCGCGGGTGCGTTTCTTCACGCCCATCCTCAATGTCCCTCAGGTGGCCATTATCGGGCTGGGAGGCATCCAGCGTCGCCTGCAACGAAGTGCCGATGGTTCGTTATCGGAGCGCGACTTCATGGGCCTTTCGCTGACCTTTGATCACCGGGCCGTGAATGGTGCTCCCGCCGCAGACTTCCTCGATGATCTGTGCCAGCGAATCGAAGGGGTAGAGCCACCATGAGCCGGATCTGGCGCGTCAGTATCGAGGCCGGCCGGGAAGGCTGAGCGGCAGTTGCTCGACCGTGTGTACACCGCAGAGGAGGAGTGGGGGTTGCTGCAATGGCGACCCTGCGACTCGTTTCCACACCCGTGTGCAGGCGGATACTCATTTGCTTGCATCCCCCATGGGGGGATAAAGTTCGCGTTATTCATGAATCGCGAAGACTCAAATTATGAGTGAGCTCGAACACAGCCATCCCCACACCCCCCACACCCACCAAAGTCACGAAGCGATCATCAAGCGTCTCAAACGCGCGGACGGTCATTTGCGCGGCATCATCACCATGATCGAAGAGGGGCGTCAGTGCGTGGACATCGCCCAGCAACTGCATGCTGTTGAAAAAGCGGTGTGCCAAGCCAAACGCACGCTCATTCAGGATCACATCGATCACTGCCTGGAAGACACCGTCTCGGCGTTGAACAATGGTGAGCGTGCACCGCTGGAAGCCTTCAAGCAGATCACCAAGTACCTCTAGGCCGGCCATGCCCGACTTCGCTGAGCCGTTACAACAAGGCGGGGCTCACGCATTGGCATGACAACCCGGCATTCCGAGCTCAAGAGTCAGGCACTTACGGTTGTCTGTCTGGCCATCGGCGATGCTGATCATCGATCACGTACGGGTGTTCGTGATCCACACCATCCTGCCCGTGGAGGTGAGGGTGATCAACCGGCAGGTTCTCATGGGTGTGTTTGATCGACTCCTGGTCATGCACAGGACGCCAGATCACGATGCTGACCACCAGTGCGCCACCTGCCACGACAGCGAGCCCGACAAACGACGCCGTAAGGCCGATGTTGGCACCCAGCCATCCCGCCAGTGGGTAGGTAATCAACCAGCAGGCATGGGACAGTGCAAATTGCGCGGCAAACAGTGCCGGGCGGTCTTCGGCATGCGCCGAGCGACGCAACAGCCGACCGCCCGGGGTCTGGGCCAGGGAATAACCCACGCCGAGTACCATCCACAGAGGCAACAGGAAGTTGTAGGTGCTCAGGTTGATGCCAATGGCCAAGCCTGCGACCAGAATTGCTCCGCCAAACAGCATGGCTGTTCGGTCTTTGATGTCTTTCAACAGCCGAGGCAACACCAGGGCTGCGATCATCGAGCCACCGCCGAACGCGGCCAGCGCCAGTGCTGTGGAGCTCTGAGGCAAAGCGAAGCGCGATTGGACCAGCACCACCGTATTGACGATGACCATGGCACTGGCCGCCGCTACCGTCAGGTTCAACGCCAACAGCCCGCGCAAGCGAGGCGTTGCCAGGAAGATGCGCATGCCGCGGGTGGTTCGCTCGTAAATACTGCGCCGTGGCGTCTGCTTCGCCTTCGGCAGCAGGACTGTCGAGACCAGGGCTGCCGAGGCGAGAAAACCGATGACCGTGCCGGCGAACAGACTATGGAAGCTGACCACGGTCAGCAACGCGGCGGCGAGCATCGGGCTGGCGACACTCTCGAGATCGTAGGCCAGGCGCGATAGGGACAGGGCGCGGGTGTAGTCGTCCTCATCCGACAGTATGTCCGGAATGGTCGCTTGGAATGTCGGGGTGAATGCCGCTGAGGCTGATTGCAGGACAAAAATCAGTACGTAGACCTGCCAGACCTCCGTCACGAACGGCAGAGCCAACGCGACCAAGGCTCGTACCAAATCCAGTGAGACCAACATTGTTCGCCGGGGTAGACGTTCTGCAAAAGCCGCTGCAATCGGCGCAACGCCGATGTAGGCCGTCATTTTGATCGCCAACGCTGTACCGAGGACAGCGCCTGCTTGGGCGCCTGCAAGATCGAATGCCAGCAGGCCTAGCGCGACAGTGGCAAGACCAGTCCCTACCAGTGCAATCACCTGGGCCAGGAAGAGGTGACGGTAGGTTCGGTTGGCCAGGATTGTCAGCATGAGAAATCTCACAGGAAGAGGCGAACGCCTGTCTGGTTGTCGGGCTTTGCTCGAAAAAGAGAGCGACGAGTTTGTTGTTTGATGCTTCATATCCCCCCTGGGGGGATATGAAGCCATCCTAAACCAGAGGCAGGGGCAGCTCAAGAAATGGGCGTTCAGCCTTTCATCGAATTTCAGGGAGAGATTAAGGAAATTGTAGGAGCGAGCTGGCTCGCGATGGACTCAAGAGCGCCGCGTTTAGCCAGTAAACACGCGTTATCGTTAACGACCATCGCGAGCAAGCTCGCTCCTACATTGATGCGAGCTGGCTTTCTCACATTTGTGGAGGCCAGTTATGCGATTCACCCTGGCATTCCTTGCACCATGCATAGAGTGCGTCGTACAGGATCAGTCCATGCGAAAGCATTTCATGATCATCGCAATATCGCTGCGACAGTCCCAGTGAGATGGCGTACAGCCCAGCCGATTGCGGAGTCAGATCCAGGCGGGAGGTGTCGGCTCCACGGACGATCCTGGCCAACTGCTGCAAAGCGGGCTCACTGAGCTGGTACTTTTTCAGAAAAGCGTCGAAGCTGCACAGCTCGCCCTCATGAGTCAGTTCTACGCCGGGAATGTCGTAGGGCGTAGCGTCTTTCTGCGCCGCCAGACGCAGTACGTCACCACTGGGCACGTATAAAAACTCGGGCTGCGAATCGATAAAGCGCGCGATCAGCCAGGGACAGGCGATGCGGTCAATCTTGGGCCGTTCACGGGTAATCCACCTCATGGAACACCTCCTGCCTGGTTCGGTAGGCTGGGTGATCTGGCGAGCCCAGTGCCCGCCAAAGACTGTTGATCCACTCGTGCGGTCTAGCGCAGCAGATGTACCGCCAAACCGACGAGCGCACAGGCCATCAGCACCTGGATGACGCCCCGCTTGAAGCGGAACAAGGCAATTGCTGCTGCAATGGCGATCAGTGCAGAGGGCCAGTCGAGGTTGCCGCTGAAGCCTTTCGGCCAAAGAACGTGATAGCCGAAGAAACACGCCAGATTAAGGATCACACCGACGACGGCCGCCGTAATGGCGGTGAGCGGTGCGGTGAATTTGAGTTCGTTGTGAGTCGACTCTACCAGCGGGCCACCGGCAAGGATGAACAGGAACGAGGGCAGGAAGGTGAACCAGGTCACCAGGGCGGCGGCCACGGCGCCCGCCAGAAATACTTGATCGGCACCGAATACTTGCAAGACATAGGCACCGACAAAGCCGACGAAAGCCACCACCATGATCAGTGGCCCCGGAGTGGTTTCTCCTAGCGCCAGGCCATCGATCATCTGCGTCGGCGTCAGCCAGCCATGGTGACCGACTGCGCCTTGGTAGACATAGGGAAGTACAGCGTAGGCCCCACCAAAGGTCAGCAACGCGGCCTTGGTAAAGAACCAGCTCATCTGGGTCAAAGTGCCTTCCCAGCCAAAGAGAGCGGTCAAAATCCCCATTGGCAACGCCCACAGTGCGGCGCCGATCAGTGCGAGCGGCACCAGTTTCAACCAACTGAATCGGGCATGCTCAGGGGAGGGCGTGTCGTCATCGATCAACGCCGGACCATAAGACTTTTTGGCGGCGCTATGGCCGCCAGCCCTGAACTTCTCGGGCGCCAGGCGTCCACCGACATAGCCGATTGAAGCTGCACCCAATACGATCAGCGGGAACGGGACATTGAACGCGAAGATGGCGGTAAATGACGCCGCCGCTATCGCCCACAGCCAATTGTTCTTCAACGCCCGAGAGCCGATTCGATGGGCCGCCTGCACCACGATGGCGGTCACGGCAGGCTTGATCCCATAGAAGAGCCCGGCCACCACGGGCACTTCGCCGAACGCGATATACATCCACGACAGAGCGATCAGGATGAACAGTGAGGGCAGCACAAACAGCGCCCCCGCAATCACTCCACCCCAGGTTCGATGCATCAGCCAGCCGATGTAAGTCGCCAATTGTTGAGCCTCTGGCCCAGGCAGCAACATGCAGTAATTGAGGGCATGCAGAAAACGTCGTTCGGAGATCCAGCGCCGACGCTCCACCAGTTCCTGATGCATGATCGAGATCTGTCCGGCCGGCCCGCCGAAGCTGATGAAACCCAGCTTCAACCAGAACCAGAAAGCCTCGCGCAAACTGATCGGCTTTGGCCTCGACAGATCCTCTTCAACCGCGGGTGCGAAAACCTTATTCATTGGGTTGTTCCTCTTTTACAAACCCGGCGAGCAGGCCGTCGAAGATGGCGCTCGCGGCAACCAGCAGCTGGTCGTCATGGAGAATGGTTTCACGTAGCCCTGCCAGCACGCGCTCGATGCCGGCAGCCTCCACCGGTTGAATGCCTCCGACATCGAGGTAATGCACCAAAGCTGCAATGCGGTTCAGGCCTGGCTCCTGAAGTTCAAAGCTGGCTTGCAGGGTTTCGAAGGTCACGCGGTTGCCGGCATGACTGAAGGTCGCATCATCGAAATCAAAGCCCAGGGCGTCGGCTGGGCAGTCTTGGGGGTGCTCGAGCCAGAGGATCCGAGCGTGGGGGTCAATGAAGCGGCGAATCAGCCAGGCGCACGCCAGCCGGTCGACCCAGGGACGCTTGCGTGTTGCCCAGATACGACCCTGATAGTCGCCAGGATTGAGTGCCGTTATCGGGTGGTTGCTGCTGTGCGGCTCATCCGGCGACAGGGCTCTACTGACCGCCGTCTCTAGCGCCTGCAACGCCGAATCGATCTGCTGCTTCGGCTGGCCTGGGAAGTAATCGATGCTTGCCAGTTGATCGTAGACTTTGCGCAGCTTACGAATTTGTCTGGTCGTCGCCAGCGCATTTTCAGCATTCAGCCGTCCACGGCATTCTTCGATCTGCGCACGAAGCTTGACGTAATCATCGCTACGGTCGAACCACTCGACAAAGCGCTCACCATCAGGATCGACGACGGGCAGGACGAACGCAGTGCCCTTGATGGCAAGGATGTCACGCTCTACAGACGCCAGCACTTCACGACACAAACCGGTGTCAGGCAACAGGTAGGCGCCATCGCGCAAGACCGCAGCACCTGCCGTTTTCAAGGCACGCCAGGCGCGCATGCGTTCGGTGGCATTCGCGGTGGGTAGGCCTAGAATCAAAGCCAGCCATTTCTTCATGTAGAGATCGCAATTTATTTTGTAATGCGCATTACATTATCTCTGTTTTACATGTTTGGAAAGCTGTCCATGAGAACAGAGAATTCTGGCAAGCATGGATGACGCCGCCGGGATAGGCGCGCTGGAAAACAGTGATACCTTTCGGGATGACGACTGCGGATTCAACCCACTGGATTTTGTGTAATCTGGATTTGTGTTAAACAAGCAAAAGCAGCACCCTGGGTGCTGCTTTTGAGGTTGGAGGCTGCACATTTCTGTCAGCCCGGGGATGCGCTACACCGCTCAGCTGTCGGTGCGATCGGCGGCCTTGGCCTTGCTTTGAGCGACAGCGGCTTCAGCCTTCTGTTTCTGGGCAACCTGGAAGGCTTTCATCGAGACTGTGCGGGCCGACTCCATGCGTGCGACGGTCCGGTCACCGCCACCGGTGGCCATCGCCAGAGAAGAAGCGGTCAGAGCGGCGACTACGAAGAGAACTTTCATGGATTTCATTTGGGTATCCTCAAGTGAGACTTTTAAACAGTTAAAACGCAATTCATGGGCCAGCGCTGAACGTCCTTGTTCAACCTGGATTCACCAGCCAGCCAGGGCGGCGTTGCCTGGAGTCCAGGTGTCTCGCTCCATGCGCGCTTCGGCGTCTTTGTTTTTTGCCCAGACGGTGAGCAGTACCATCATCCCGAAGCCGCCGACGATGAGCACCGGATAGGCTGCCAGCAACTCCAGCAGGGAGTACTTCCAGGCCAGCGGACGACCCACACCCAGCATGGCGGCATAGAACCACGACACGCCAGAGAACGCCCCCGAGAACAGCGCCAGCATGCGCAGGCTGAAGGAGAGTTTCAGTAACGAACCGGCCTTTTTCAGCGCCGGCAATACAGCGCGATGCAACACGAAGCCGTTAATGGTCAACAGCACAACGATGCCGATCTTGGCTTGCAATTTTGGATTGAGGAAATACTCCATTCCCTTGCCGGCATAATCGATCCCGACAATGGCAATGCCCGTAATCCAGAGCGCTACAAGTGCATACGATACGGTTTTTTGCAGACTGTCCATGTGCGCGTCATCATGGTGACCTGATGCATCGCCCTTCAGGAGTTGCTTGACCATTGCAATGTCACTGGTCAAAACCAGCCCGATTGCTACGCAGCAGGCGATAAGGTGAAAATATACAACGCCCAAACGCACATATTCCACGGTGGACGAAGAAAACATACTAAGTTCCATGGTGACCTCTTGGTTGTAATAGTGAATCAACTTGGCTCTGGACACGGCATCATTGGAATTTGTCGTGGCTGAGTGCAGTCAAGATCCAGTAATTATTATTAATTAATCTTGCGGCATTACGCTGCCAAGATAAGAGTGACGCTCGCGAATGAACTTTTAATCATTCAAATGTTTTCATTTTCAGGTAACAACAAACATCATCCGCACGGGGTGCCTATGAAGTTTGACTTCCGCTTCTGAGGCGCAGGCGAGGCCCGGAACTCTATCGGCGAGCAGATCAGGCAATGCTGGTGGGGTCGGCGGGGCTTGCACCCCATTCGAGGAAGCGGATCTTGTGAATCTCGCCCTCGCTGTCTTCGTAGACCAGGGTCACCGGCACCATGCCGGTCTTGTCGGAGGTATCGGTGCGCTGCAATACCCGTTTCACATCGATGTCCATTCCGTAGTGATATTCGACGGCCGAGACATGCGCGCCGGGTTCCTGCAGGCTGCTCTGGTCGAAGACACTGGGTGCGAGACTGGAAATCACGGCACTGACAATTGTGGCGATGCTCATAAGGCTGACCTCTTTTGTAGTTCGCTTGACAAGGACCTAATGTGACACGTGATGAGAGTGAAGTTCACTGCACCGCGACGAACGTGCCCGCCTGAAAAGCCTGTAGTGGCTGTAAACTCCCGGCAATTCCCCGCGCTTGACGCCTCTCGACCGTTCGTCCTTAAACCCCCGTATTTGTTGGGTAAAGCCCGTTTTTGGAGGAGGTTATGACATGTCATGACGGATTTTTCGTGCGGTGGTTGTGACAGTACGTGGACCGAAAATGCCAGCTGTCGAGGCGGGGGGAAGGTCGGGTATTGGCTGTGGATTCAACCGGTCACCTCAGGGCAATCAGCCCCAGGCGAAAGCGGTCGGTATCTCCATAAATGGGGCATTACACCCACCCAACCGGGCGTTTGCCACCTGATTTGAGGAATATCCCCCTCTCATCCTTTCTCTCGCTTGAAATACTCAGAAACAGCCTGCTAATTAATTTGGGTTTTATCTTCGTCCTATTGAAATGGCTCATAAGTTGCAGCCCCTCGAATAGTACCCGCACAGCTGTCGTCCCGGACATCATGGAGACGGTTGGACTTGCCGGATCGGGTATGGCGCGAGGGGTGAAAAATGAAACGTGCGACACCACCATGCAGCTGCATCGGCTCTTATAAGGAGTTCTTATGAGTTCCATGATCAAGATTGGCATCGTTGATGATCACCCGCTGTTAAGGGATGGAGTCACAATGGCGCTGAGGAAAATAGCCGACTTCCAGGTGGTCGGGCAGGGCGGGTCCGCCGATGATGCCCTGGAAATTACCGCTCGTTTGGCTCCGGATGTTTTGCTGATGGATGTCAATATGCCGGGCGATAGCTTTGCTGCCGTGCGAGCGATCTCCGCTTCTTCGCCGTCAGTCAGAATTTTGATGCTGACGGTATCCGAGTCCATCGAGGACGCCTATTCCGCCCTCGAAGCAGGCGCGCAGGGGTATGCGTTGAAAGGCATAAGCGGTCGCGAACTTGTACAAGCCATCAGACAGGTCGCCGGTGGTGAAACCTTCATTACACCCAAGCTGGCCAGCAAGCTCTTGGGCAGTTTCAGAAAGCACGCGGGTGATAAGCAAAAGATCGAACTGACCCATCGCGAAGAACAAGTTATCCGGGAGGTATCGAAGGGCCTGACCAACCGCGAGGTGGCTATCAAGCTTGAGCTCTGCGAGAAGACCATCAAGCACTACATGACGAATGTCATGTACAAGCTACGGGTTCGTAACCGGACGCAGGCAGTCGCAGCCGTGAGACGACATTGGGAGAGTGACCATATACCTGGTTTATGCAGTGCTCTTCAACGCCGCGACTTGAATGACAACGGCTAGACAAGCTCCGAGCCATAAGCGTTTCCGGTGACTTGGGTGCGATGATCGTTTGGGTACGGGGGATCAGATTTTGAACAGCGCCCTGGCTTTGGTTCCGGCATGGGGCGCCGATTCAATGATGAATATTCCGCCGAGGGATTCGACGCGATAGCGCATGCCGACTAGGCCCAGATGAGTCCGGCCTCGACCTGGCACGCTCGGTTTCTCGGTTGAAATACCCACTCCTGTATCCTCGACTTGCACTTGCAGTAGCCCTTCGGAGTGAGATGCGCTGAGTTTTTGGCCTTTTCCTCCTGCGTGAAGGTAGGCATTGTTCAATGCTTCCTGGGCGAAGCGGTAAATACAGATTTTATGCGCTGTCGGTACATCGTCCGCAAGCGTATCAAGCTCCAGTTCGACTCGCGTCTCGGTTCGCTCTTCGTGCCGCTGGGCAAGCAATAGCAGCGCATCGTGCAGGCTCAGATCATTGATTTCCGGAAGTGCCAGGCCGAGAGAAATTTCCCGCACTTCGTTTAACGCATCTTTGCCGGCCCGCCTGATCATGTCGAGGGCTTCCCCATCCGAGGCGCCTTGCGAGTCTTCGAGTTCTTCAAGGCGAAGGAGAATAAGTGACAACAGCTGAGCGGGACCATCATGAAGATCTGCCCCGATCCGACGAAGGGTAAGTTCATTGATCTTTGAGAATTCGCGATTGGCTGTAGTGACTTTAAACTGAAGGGCGGCATTATTTGAGTGCAACCTGGCTTGCTCCTGCATTCGCCATTCAAGTGCTGTTTCCTGCTGCTTTATGATCTTGTCGTCACGCCGAACGATAAAAAACAGCAACAACAGCATGGCCATCGTTGCTGTACCAACAATCGCCCACACTTTCTGGCGAACGTTATTGATTTCGCGCTGTAGCGCTTGCGCGGTTTCGTAGAACTCACCCACCGCAACAATCTTTCCAGTACCCGTTTCGCGCAGTGGAGCAAAAATTTCATAGAACGGAATATTCAGGCTTCGCTCAAACACATCGTCAGTATCGTCCTCAAGATCATTGTCCAGTTCTGTATAGATCTTGCCTGTCAGCGCCTGTGAGATCTCCTCTGTCGGAAATTTTTTCTGGACCGCGGATTTGTCGGTGCTGTAGACAATCGTGCCGTCTGGAAGCCAGATCTTCACCGAGACGACATGTGTACTGAGCGAGGTGCTGGACAGCAACTGATCGATGGTCTGAATCGTTCCATCGGGGAGTTCTTTGGCAGTGGTCAACCCTTGGACAAAAGGTTCGAGAAAGTTCTGCATATAACGCGCCCCCGTCTCTGCCGCCGTTTGAACCGTTGCCTCTTCGATACTCTGGCTTACGAGGTTTCCAACGAGCGTCATGGTCAAACCCAGAATGATTGTGGCGCAGATTGCGAACTGGGTTGAGCGGCTTAAATGGCGCAATTTCGTACCGGTGATCTGTCTCCCGGGCACTGCGTCACTGGACGTTTGGCCAGCCTCTGATTCGACCAAGGTCTGATCCGATTCTTTGACCAAGGTCTCAGAATTTGGCTGGGCTTTCGTCTCTGTACACATCCGGGTACCACCTCAATACTCATTTTCAATGGAGTGTAAAGCTAGCGTTTAAGGTTGAGGGCGGGACGGGCGATGAATAGTTTAAAAAGATTCTCGATCAATCCGGGTAATCGCTATTTCCGGCAAAAACAGTCGGGGGGTATTACCAATAGCAATGATTTCCTGACTCCGCCACCTGGCGAGTGGACCCCGTCTCCAATACAGACTAGTCAATTCCTAGTCGATGCCAGTTTGCTCATGGATAAAAGGCTTGTTGACGAAGCCGCATGGACGCAGAACCGTGCCATCACCCCTCAGGAACTCCCGGACTTTGGCGATCTTCGCGAGCCTGTTCCGGCCAATGACTCTGATCGCTGGATGTGTGGCATCTGTGACAAGCCCCCTATGCCTGAGAGAGCCATATGGACAGATGTTTAGAGCCCCGATACCCGACGGGGCCATTAGTAAGTTACGTCATCTATCCAACCCGTGTTCATGGGCCGTCGCCTCCTTGAGGCGCAATACCAGCCTGTAGTTACGGTTGTCATGGGGAATTGATCCTCAGTTGAGCACTGCTGATCGCACGCGATTCAGTAAGGGCTTCGTATGGCCGTGAAATCAGGCCCCGTCGTTCAATTTCTGTTTTTTGTTTATGGGGTTCAACACTAAACCACGCGTTTACAGCGGTGTTTTATGCGTGTGGTTTCCTGATCAGTCAAGCATCGAGGAAACAGCCATGGCCAGCTTCAACAAGTCCGATCTCGAGTTCATTCTCGAACAAATTTTCATCGCCGAACGGCATGCGGCAGGCGCGAGTCTGGCTGACATGCTGCCGAACGTAGAAGTACCCTTCGGCCTGCGCACCGTGTCCGGCTTCGGCAACAACCTGGCCAATCCCCAGTTCGGTGCCGCCGACAATTTCTTTCCGCGCATGACGACGCCGGTGTTCAATACCGCGCAGGTCCAGCCGGTCGGTTTCTTCGGCCCGACCGATCCTGGCGGAACCACGCCGACCTCCTACCTGCAGACCAGCGGTGCCGTCTTCGACTCGCAGCCGCGCACCATCAGCAACCTGATCGTGGACCAGACCGCCAACAACCCGGCGGCGGTCGCGGCCGCGGCGGCCAATCTGGGTTCACAGGTGGTCACCAGCCCCGGTCTGGATGGCCTGTTCGGCACCGCCGACGACGTTTCCGTCTTCCAGATCCCTAATATCACGCCGGACGCGGGCCTGACCGCGCCCTTCAACGCCTGGATGACTTTCTTCGGCCAGTTCTTCGACCACGGCCTGGACCTGGTCACCAAAGGCGGCAGCGGCACGGTGTTCATTCCGCTGCAACCCGACGATCCACTGTTCGTGCCTGGTAGCCCGACCAACTTCATGGTGTTGACGCGGGCCACCAATCTGCCCGGTGCCGACGGCATCCTCGGCACCGCCGATGACGTCCACGATCAGAGCAACACCACCTCGCCGTTTGTCGACCAGAACCAGACCTACAGCTCGCATCCCTCGCATCAGGTATTCCTGCGCGCCTATGAGCTCAACGCCGCTGGCGATCCGGTCGCCACCGGCAAGCTGATCACCAATCGTGACCTGGGTGTCGATGGTGTGTTCGGCACCGCCGACGACGTCGAAATCGGTGGCATGGCCACCTGGAAGGTGGTCAAGGCCCAGGCCCATGATCTGCTCGGGATCAACCTGACCGATGCGGATGTGTTCGATCTGCCGCTGCTGGCGACCGACGCCTATGGCAACTTCATCAAGGGGCCCAACGGCCTACCGCAAGTGGTGATGAAGGGCGCGGATGGCATTGCCGGCACCGCCGATGACATACTCGTCGAAGGTAACCGGGCCGCACCCATCAGCCTGACGAACGCCGTGCGCACCGGTCACCAGTTCCTCATCGACATCGCTCACAGCGCCGATCCTACCGGTGGCCTGACGGCCGATGCGGACACCATCATCGGCGGCCCGCAAGCGCCCGGCACCTACGACAACGAGCTGTTGGATGCGCATTACATCGCCGGCGATGGCCGCGTCAACGAGAACATCGGCCTGACCACCGTCCACTCCGTCTTCCACCACGAGCACAACCGGCTGGTCGATCAGACCAAGGCGACGGTACTGGCCTCCGCCGACCTCGTCTTCCTGAACCAGTGGCTGATGCCCGACGCCCAACTGGCAGCGTTGCCGGTGACGGCGGCCGACATCGCGGCCCTGCACTGGAACGGCGAGCGGCTGTTCCAGGCGGCCAAGTTCGGCACCGAGATGCAGTACCAGCACCTGGTGTTCGAGGAGTTCGCGCGCACCGTCCAGCCGCAAGTGGACGTCTTCCTGGCGCCCATGGGTAACGACACCACGATCGACGCGTCGATCGTCGCCGAGTTCGCGCACACGGTCTTTCGCTTCGGCCACTCGATGCTGGTGGAGACGGTCGATCGTTTCGATCCCAACTTCAACGTCGTCGGCGACGGCAATCCGATTGATCCGGGCAATCAACAGACCGGCCTGATCGCGGCCTTCCTCAACCCGCTGGCATTCGCTGCGAGCGGCCCTACCCCTGAGCAGGCGACAGGCGCCATCGTGCGCGGCCTGACCCGCCAGGTCGGCAACGAGATCGACGAGTTCGTGACCGATGCGGTGCGCAACAACCTGGTCGGCCTGCCGCTGGACCTGGCCGCCCTCAACCTGGCGCGTGGCCGCGACGCCGGCATCCCGTCACTGAACGCGGCGCGGCGCGAGTTCTACCAAATGACCGGCGACAGCCAGTTGACCCCCTACACGAGCTGGGCCGACTTCGTGCAGCACATGAAGCACCCGGAATCGCTGATCAATTTCATCGCCGCCTACGGCACGCACTCGACCATCACTAGCGCTACGACGCTGGCGGGCAAGCGCGCCGCGGCTGCGGATCTGGTGCTCGGTAGCGCCACGGCGCCGGCCGACCGCCTGGACTTCCTGCACAGTACCGGCGCCTGGGCCAGCACCGCCGGTGCGGACGGTATTCTGAACACCGCAGACGACGTGACCACCACCGGCCTGGACGCCGTCGATTTCTGGATCGGCGGCCTGGCCGAAGAGAAGATGCCCTTTGGCGGCCTGCTGGGTTCGAGCTTCAACTTCGTCTTCGAAACCCAGATGGAAAACCTGCAGAATGGCGACCGTCTCTACTATCTGGCGCGCACCGCGGGACTCAACTTCGGCACTGAGCTTGAGAACAATTCGTTCGCCAATCTGGTGATGCTCAACAGCGATGCAACACACCTGTCGGCTAACATATTCCTGACACCGGCCTTCACCCTGGAGACCGACCCGACGCGCCAGTTCAACCAGAGTGTGGTGGCCGGCCCGGATGGCATACTGGTCGACAATCCATTGACACCAGTCAATGAGGCCGCCGACAACCTGCCCGCCAACGCCGACCCCTTTGGCCCGTCGATCCACCCGATCGGCTCACCACGGATTGACCATTTCACGCCGCTGGTGATCCGCGACAACCCCGCCACAGTGGGCCTGGATACCAACTACCTGCACTACACCGGCGGCGATACGGTCGTGCTGGGCGGCACGGTCGGCAACGATATCCTCATTGCCGGCGACTCGGACGACGACACCGTCTATGGCGACGCCGGCAACGACCGGCTCGACGGCGGCTACGGCAACGACAACGTCTTCGGCGGCACCGGTGACGACATCATCACCGACATCGGCGGCGACGACACCATCCACGGCGAAGACGGCAACGACGTCATCCAGGCCGGTAACTCGACCCTGGCCGGCAGCAATCTGGTCCTCGGCGGTGCGGGCAAAGACTTCGTCATCACGACCGAAGACATCTCGACGATCTTCGGCGGAACGGGCGACGACTTCATCCTCGGCGCCAAAGTCAACCTGTCGCCGCAGGGCGGCGAAGGCGATGACTGGATCGAGGGGGGCACTCAGGACGGTGCGGTCGGCGACAACAACAGCCCAACATTAACCGACGATATACCTGGCAACGACATCTTCATCGGAAAAGGCGGATTCGATGAAATGATCGGCGAGGGCGGCGACGAAGTGTTCGTCGCCAGCGACGCTCAGGACAAGATGGACGGCATGTCCGGGTTCGACTGGACCACCTACAAGAATGACCAGTTCGGCGTGACCGTCGACATGGTCACCCCGTTCTTCAGTCCCTATCACCCGGTGGCCGATGCCGCGGGCAATATCGTGGGCGCGGTGGCGCAATCGGCCGATGCGGTCTATGACCGGTTCGCGGAAGTGGAGGGCCTGTCGGGGTCGTCCTTCGCCGACTTCCTGCGCGGCGATGATCAAAACGCGGCCATCATCGCCAACTTCACGGCCAGGGGCAGCATCCTCACCAACTTCGATCTCGTCAGCGGCCTGCGGGCCTTCGTCGGTGCCGCTGCTGCTGGCCCCGACGGCATCGTGGGTACCGCAGACGATCAGTTCGGCGCGGGCAACATCATCCTCGGCGGCGATGGCAGCGACATCATCGAAGGCCGTGGCGGCAGCGATCTCATCGACGGCGACAGTTGGCTCAACGTGCGCATCAGCGTGCGGCAGAACATCGATGGCACCGGGCCGGAGATCGCCACCTTCGACGGCATGGAGCCCCTGATCCCGCTCATGCTGAACGGCACCTTCAATCCCGGCCAGCTCGTCGCCGTGCGCGAAATCCTGCCCGGTACATCCGTAGGCGGGGCTGCATTCGATACCGTCAACTTCATGGGTCCTCTGGCGAACTACACGATCGCCGTCAACGGCATCGTCGTCGATCCTGCCGTTCCCCTCGACATCGCCGCCACCGACATCGTCACCGTGACCGACAATGTCGGCAAGGAAGAAACCGACCGTCTCACCCACATCGAGCGGCTGCAGTTCTCCGATCAGGCAGTGGTCCTCGTGCAGGGGGTCAACGCCGAGCCTGTGGGCGCGCTGACAGTCGATATCACTGCACCGACCGTAGGCCAGACGCTGACCGTGTCGGCGGCAGGCATCAGCGATGGCGACAACGCGGGCGGGGGGATCAACAACTCCATCAGTTACATATGGCAGGTTGAATTGGCACCGGGTTCGGGCGTCTTCGAGGACATCATCCTCGGGCCAGGCCGCATCGGTATCGGATTTACAAGAGCGGACGCGCCCACTCTCACGGTGACGGCAGATCTTGCCGGCCTGGCAGTGCGGGTCAAAGGCATCTATGCCGACGATAATGGCGTGACCGAGCAGGTGTTCTCCGCGCCAACCACCGCCATAGTGGCCGGCGCGCCGGCCCCCGTAGTGGCGCCTTCGCTGATCGATCCGCAGACCACTGCCCCCAGCAACGGTGTGCGTTACACGCAATCGGACCTGGCGTTCATCCTTGACCAGATCAAGATCGCGGAACACCACGCGGCGGGCGAGAACCTGGTTACTCTGCTGCCGAACATACGGGTGCCATACGGATTGCGCACGGTCGAAGGGACGGACAACAACCTGCTCCATCCCGAGTTCGGTGCCGCCGATACGGTATTCCCGCGCCTGACCACGCCGGACTTCCGCACGGCCGAAGCCGGCACGAGCTACACCCAGACCAGCGGCCTGGTGACCGATTCGCAGCCGCGCACCATCAGCAACCTGATCGTCGACCAGACCGCCAGCAACCCGGCAGCGGTCGCGGCTACCTTCGATCCGGGTCTGGATGGCATCCTTGGCACGGCTGACGATGTCTTGAAAGTCGGCTCACAGGTGATTACCGGAACCCGCACCGACGGCACGACGTTCCAGACCTTCTTCAACTCGAACGTGAGCCCCGACGCGGGCCTGACCGCGCCCTTCAATCAATGGATGACTTTCTTCGGCCAGTTTTTCGACCATGGCCTGGACCTCGTCACCAAGGGCGGCTCGGGCACTGTGTTCATTCCGCTGCAGCCGGATGACCCGTTGTTCGTGCCCGGTAGCCCGACCAACTTCATGGTGCTGACGCGCGCCACCAATCAGCCCGGCCCCGACGGCATCCTGGGCACGGCCGACGACATCCACGAGAACACCAACACCACCTCGCCGTTTGTCGACCAGAACCAGACCTACAGCTCGCATCCTTCGCATCAGGTGTTCCTGCGTGCCTATGAGCTCAATGCAGCCGGCGACCCGGTGGCCACCGGCAAGTTGATCGAAAATCGTGATCTGGGCGCCGATGGCGTGTTCGGCACGGCCGACGACGTAGGGATCGGCGGCATGGCCACCTGGAAGGTGGTCAAGGCGCAAGCTCATGACCTGCTCGGGATCGACCTCACCGATGCCGATTTCAACAACGTGCCATTGCTGGCGACCGACGCCTACGGCAACTTCATCAAGGGTCCGAACGGTTTTCCTCAGGTGGTGATGGTGGGCCCGGACGGCATTGCCGGCACGGCCGACGATGTGCTGGTTGAAGGCAATCCAGCGGCGCCCATCAGCCTGGTCGATGCCGTACGCACCGGCCATGCCTTCCTCAACGACATCGCGCACACCGCCGTTCCGATCGACGACGCGACCGGCGCAGCACTCCTGCCCGATGTGGACACTGTTGTTGGCGGTACGCCTGCACCGGGCTTCTACGACAACGAACTGCTGGATGCGCACTACATTGCCGGCGACGGCCGGGTCAACGAGAACATCGGTCTGACCACCGTCCATTCCATCTTTCACCATGAGCACAACCGCCTGGTCGATCACACCATGGCCGTGGTCCTGGCGACAGCGGCAAGCGGCGATGTGTCGTTCCTGAACGAGTGGCTGCTGACGCCTGTCACTGCCGTTCCCGTCGACACCACGACCCTTGACTGGAACGGCGAGCGTCTGTTCCAGACGGCGAAGTTCGGCACCGAGATGCAGTACCAGCACCTGGTGTTCGAGGAGTTCGCGCGTACGATCCAGCCGATGGTCGATCCCTTCTTCGCCCCAGGCCAGGTGTACGACACCGCGATCGATCCGAGCATCGTTGCCGAGTTCGCGCACACCGTTTATCGTTTCGGGCACTCGATGCTGCTGGAGCAGGTCGACCGGCTGGATCCGAACTTCGCCTCGAGCGATATCGGGCTGATTCAGGCCTTCCTCAACCCGATCGCGTTCGCGGGCAGTGGTCCGACCCCGGAACAGGCGGCCGGTGCCATCGTGCGCGGCGTGACCCGGCAAGTGGGCAACGAGATTGACGAGTTCGTCACCGAAGCCCTGCGCAACAACCTGCTGGGCCTGCCGCTCGATCTGCCCGCCATCAACCTGGCGCGCGGCCGCGATACCGGCATTCCGTCCCTGAACGCGGCGCGGCGGGAGTTCTATCTGCCTACTGGCGACGCAGAGCTCAAGCCTTACACCAGTTGGGCCGATTTCGTGCAGCACATAAAACATCCGGAATCGCTGATCAACTTCATCGCCGCCTACGGCACGCACGCGACCATCACCGGCGCCCTCACGCTGGCGGACAAGCGCGCCGCGGCTGCGGACCTGGTGTTAGGCAGCGCGACTGCACCGGCCGACCGTGTCGACTTCCTCAACAGCACGGGAGCCTGGGCCAGCACCGCCGGTGCGGACGGTATTCTGAACACCGCGGACGACGTGACCATCACCGGCCTGGACAGCGTCGACTTCTGGGTTGGCGGGCTGGCCGAGGAGAAAATGCCCTTTGGCGGCATGCTCGGCTCGACCTTCAACTTCGTCTTCGAGAACCAGATGGAGAAACTCCAGGACGGCGACCGCTTCTACTATCTGGAACGCACCGCCTCGATGGACTTTGGCGCCGAACTTGAGAACAACACGTTCGCTTCTCTGGTGATGGCCAATACCGACGCAACACACCTCTCGGCCAGGGTTTTCCTGACGCCGGCCTTTACCCTCGAGGTCGACCCGACCAAGCAGTTCAACCCGAGCGTGATTGCCGGGCCGGATGGCATACTGGTCGACAATCCATTGACACTAGTCAATGAGGCCGCCGACAACCTGCCGGGCAATGCCGATCCTTTTGGACCGTCGAACCATCCGATTGGCTCACCACGCAGTGACTTCCTCACACCGCTGGTGATCCGCGACAACCCCGGCACAGTGGGCCCGGATACCAACTACCTGCACTACACCGGTGCCGATACGGTCGTGCTCGGCGGCACACCCGGCAACGATATCCTCATTGCCGGCGACTCGGACGATGACACGGTCTATGGCGATGCCGGTAACGACCGGATCGATGGCGGCTACGGTAACGACCAACTCCTTGGCGGTACCGGTGACGACATCATCACCGACATCGGCGGCGACGACGTCATCCACGGCGAGGACGGCAACGACGTCATCCAGGCCGGCAACGGCCTGAACCTGATCCTCGGCCAGGCCGGACAGGACTTCATCATCACCGGCGAGGACGCGGCCGACAGCAGTGGCGGCCTGGGCAACGACTTCATCCTCGGCAGCAAGGCGAACGAGTTTGCGCGCGGCGGCGAAGGCGACGACTGGATCCAGAACGGATCCGCCGATGGTGCTGCCGGCGACAACTTTGACGCATTCGGCGACGATAAGATCATTGGCAACGATGTCTTCTTGGGTGATGGCGGACCGGACAACTTCGACGGGGAAGGCGGTGATGACATCATGGTCGGCAGCCCCAGCGAGGCGGATGTTTACATCGGGTTCTCCGGTTACGACTGGGCGACCTACAAGGATGATCCAGTCGGCGTGACCATTGGCCTCAACTCCAGTCAGCGCTTCTTCGATCAGCCGGCGGTGCCCGGTTCCACCGCGTCGATCCTTGCCCGTCTGGACCTGGTGGAAGGGCTGTCGGGATCGGCACACGCCGATTTCCTCAGCGGCGATGATTCCACCGCGGTAACGCTCGCTATCGCTGGCGCCACGGGTAGTGTGCTCACCAACCTTGACCTCATCAGTGGTCTGCGGGCGTTCGTTGGTGCCGCTGCTGCTGGCGCTGACGGCATCGTGGGTACCGCAGACGATAAGTTCGACGGGGGCAACATTATCCTGGGTGGTGCCGGCAGCGACGTCATCGAAGGTCGTGCCGGCGATGACCTCATCGACGGCGACAAGTGGCTCAATGTGCGCATCAGCGTGCGGCAGAACATCGATGGCACCGGGCCGGAAATCGCCAGCTTCGACGACATGACACCGCTGGTCCCGCTGATGTTGAACGGTACCTATAACCCCGGCCAGCTCCAGATCGTCCGTGAAATCCTGACGGCGCCCGGTCCCGACTTCGACACGGCGCTGTTCTCCGGCAATTTTGCGGATTACACCGTCATCGAGAACGTCAACGGCACCGTGACGGTCACCGACAGTGTCGCTGGCAGAGACGGGATCGACACCCTCAGCAATATCGAACGGTTGCAATTCTCCGATCAGGCGATCGTGCTGGGCGGTTTGAACTCGGCGCCAGTCGGTTCGCTGAGGATCGACGATCCTACGCCGGCTGTCGGACAGACGCTGACGGTATCGGCGGCAGACATCACTGATGCCGACAATACTGCAACCGGCGGCGCGATCACCAGCCCCATCAGTTTCTTCTGGCAGTTCGAACCAAGCCCGGGCTCGGGCGTCTTCCAAGACGTCACTTTCTTTGCCGCCGGCGAGACCGCGCGCGCGGAGGGCACGACCGTCACGGTGAGCACGGAATTCATGGTCGCACCACCGGCGACCCTCATTGGCGCCGTGCCGGCTATCCCGCAACTCGTCGTGCCAACCGGACTGGCGCTGCGCGTCAGGGCGGTCTACAAGGACGCCAATGGCGTGCTGGAGGAGGTGTTCTCGGCGCCGACCGCACCGATCACCCCGGCCGGTACCGGCACCGTCAATGTCCTGCCGGTCGGCACTGTGCTGATCAGCGATACGACTCCGACGCCAGGCTTTGCCTTGACCGCCACGGATGCGTTCACCGACGCCAACGGGACCACGACTTCGGTGATCAGCCATCAGTGGCAGGTGGGGAGCGGTGCGATCTTTACCGACCTCGTCGGGGAGACGGGCACGACCTTCACGCCCAGCTCGGTGCAGACCGGTCAGCAACTGCGTGTCGTCGCGAGTTACGTCGATGACCTCGGCACACTCGAGCGAGTCACCTCTGCCGCAACGACAGTGGTCGGCGAATTGTTTGTCGGTACCGCCGGTGACGACATATACACCGGCACGCCAGGCGACGACTTGGCCAGCGGAGGTGCTGGCAACGACATCCTGAGCGGCTTGGGCGGCAACGACATCCTCAACGGTGACGCAGGCAATGACATGCTCATCGGGGGGACGGGGGCCGATACCATGGCCGGCGGTGTGGGCGACGATGTCTACGAAGTCACCGACCTCGGGGACGTGGTGACCGAGCTCGGCGGTGAGGGTATTGACACAGTCTGGACCTCGCTCTCGGGCTACACGCTGAGTGCCAACGTCGAGAATCTGTTTTTCGGCGGCAGCGGCAACTTCGCGGGCACCGGCAACGCGCTCGACAACACGCTCGTGGGCGGTGCGGGTAACGACGTCCTGATCGGTGGCGCAGGTGCCGACACGATGGCTGGCGGTGGCGGCAGCGATGTCTACGAAGTCACCGAGCTTGGGGACGTGGTGAGCGAGAACGCCGGTGCCGGCAGCGACACGGTCTGGACCTCGCTCGGGAGCTACGTCCTGGGTGCCAACGTCGAGAATCTGTTTTTCGGCGGCAGCGGCGACTTTGCGGGCACCGGCAACACGCTCGACAACACGGTCGCGGGGGGGGCGGGTAATGACGTCCTCGTCGGTGGCGCAGGTAACGACATCCTCATCGGTGGCGCAGGTACCGACACGATGGTCGGTGGCGTCGACAACGATGTCTACACAGTCGACAACCTCGGGGACGTGGTGACCGAACTCGCCGGTTCGGGTAACGACACGGTCTGGTCCTCGCTCGGGAGCTATGTCCTGGGTGCCAACCTCGAAAACCTGTTTTTCGGCGGCAGCGGCGACTTTGCGGGCACCGGCAACGCGCTCGACAACGTGATCGCGGGGGGGGCAGGTAATGACATCCTCGTCAGTGCCGCAGGTAACGACCTCATCATCGGTGGCACAGGTGCCGACACAATGACCGGCGGTGTCGGCAACGATGTCTACGAAGTCACCGACCCTGGGGACGTGGTGACCGAGCTTGGCGGCGAGGGTATTGACACGGTCTGGACCTCGCTCGGGAGCTACGTCCTGGGTGCCAACGTCGACAACCTGTTTTTCGGCGGCAGCGGCGACTTTGCGGGCACCGGCAACGCGCTCGACAACACGATCGCGGGGGGGGCGGGTAATGACGTCCTCGTCGGTGGCGCAGGTAACGACGTGATGAGTGGCGGCGTCGCCGGCAACGATATCTTCGCGTTTGCCCCAGGCTTCGGCAACGATACGATCCTGAACTTCGGAGCCAATCCGGGCGCAGGGCAGGACTTGCTCAATATCACGGGGATGGGGGTCACCAGCGCGGTGTTCGCGACCAACGTGAGCATAACGGCTGACGGGGCGGACACGGTGGTAGGGATCGGGACGGACTCCATCCGCCTGGTGGGTGTCAACAGCGCGGCCGTTGATCAGACGGACTTCATTCTGGTCGTCTGAGGTCCTGGTCAGTACCGTCGCAGGAGGGCGGAACAGTAGAGGGGAGGGCATGGATGCCCTCCCTTTCTCTTTTCAATCAAATGCCCATTAGTTATCGGGGTGGTCGGCAGCGTTTACTTTCTGCCGCAAAGGTTCGTCAACGCTCTGGAATTATCAGGTATTGGATTTAGAACAGATGGGGATGGACTGCTGCAACGATATGAAAAGCCCGTCCGGGCACGGCAACTCCTGCAATCCATTCGTCGGTCCTGAGGCTCTTTTGTTGAACTCGGGCTGAATGCATTTATCCAACAAAACTGTGGGAATGCTTCCCACTCAATGATGCCAGCCGGCTCTCAGGGATCGTGCGGATACCGCGGTTGCTCGTGGTTGCTGCACATTTATGACCATGCCGGTTGCCCGGCCGCTCCCGTGGGCGGCCGGGAACTCAACTGGACATTGCGTTCGATACGGAGATGACGACGCAACGCGAAGCGGAGGTACATCATGCTGCTCAAGAAAACTTTGTTGGCTCTGGCAATCGGCGGGGTCCTGTCGGCATCGACTGCCCTGGTACCCGATTACATCGCAAGTTTCTCCAGTGTGTATGCCAAAGATGGCGGTAGCGGAGGCGGTGGTGGTCACGGCGGCAGTGGTCATGGTGGTCACGGCGGTGACGGCGGAGGCGGCGGAGGCGGCAACGCTGGTAGCGGCCATGGAGAGGGCGGCGGTCATGGCGCTGCAGGCACTGGCGGTGCAGGCACTGGTGGGGGCGCTGGCGGTGCGGGCACTGGTGGTGCGGGCGCGGGCGCTGGCGGTGCAGGTCATGGCGCTGCAGGCACTGGCGGCCCGGGGCGCGGCGACGCTGACCATGGCGCAATAGCCGGGAATAGAGGCACTGGCATTGCGCATGACAACGACGATGACCATGGTGGCATGGCCGGGAATAGAGGCCCCGGCAATGCGCGTGACAACGACGATGCCGATGACAACGATGCCGCGGATGCAGCCAGGGATGCTGCAAAAGCTGACGCAGATGGGGCCAGAGACGCCGCCAGGGCTGATGCGGACGCAGCACGGGACGCTGCCAAAGCCGATGTAGCCGCAGCCCGGGACGCCGCCAAAGCCGACGTAGCTGCAGCCAGGGACGCCGTCAAGGCCGACGTAGATGTCGCCAGGGACGCCGTCAAGGCCGATGTAGATGCAGCCAGGGATGCTGCCGTGGCTGTCGCAGATGCAGCCAGGAACGCTGCCAATGCCAAGGTGAACGCAGTCAGAGAGGCTGCCCAAGCCAAGGCGAGGGAAGCCAGAGCGGCTGTGGCTGACGCCCTGGATGCCCCGGATATCGACGCGGTTGAGGTAGAAAACTAAACCTGCACGTTCACCGTAGAAAACGTCCCGGGAGCTTGAGGGACGTATAGCAAAGAGTCGCAAGCCCTGAAGCGTAGCGGGGGCTTGCGACTTTTTTTGAAATCGTGTCGCCTTCACGAGTGATGAGCAAGCCGCTCAGACTTGAGAGAGGGGATTGCTCTGCCCGGCAAGGTTGTTCGGGTATGAGATAAGCTTCGGCTCTTTCGGCACAAGACTCAGAGGAGGTGATGAATGGAATTGTTTAGCGTTCGCGAGCTGAAAAAGACTGACGCTCAAGCGTTGCTGGCATTCGAAGTTGATAACCGTGAATGGTTCGAGTCCCGTATTGATGCGCGCGACCCTGCTTTTTACTCGTTGAAGGGTGTCGCCGATCACATTGAAAGCTATTTGTCCGATTTTTCCATGGGTGCCTGGCACCCGTTTGTCATCGAGGATTCCAGTCAAAGAATCGTGGGGCGAGCCAATCTGAAAAGCATCGACTCATCGACGGGTTCTGCGCAAGTCGGCTATCGGATCGATCAGGGCGCGTGCGGGCAGGGGCTGGCGACACTGGCGCTGAGGCATCTGATACATGAAGCAAAGACGCGCTGGGGGCTTACGCAACTGGTTGCCTTTACCTACAAGGAAAATGTGGGCTCAAGAAAAGTCCTCGAACGTTGCGGATTCCAACTGGAACAACCCTCCTGCAACGAAAATACGGGGAACGAAGACCGATTCGTCCTGTTGCTCCAGATATGATCCCCCGGCGATTCAGAGCGTCGGCAGCAGGTCGGCGACGCCCCGGTCACTCCTGCTGTGCATGACCCCATTTGTCATTTTTGTCCGTAAGATCAATCCTTGATTTAGGTAGCATTTGTCAATGCAACGCTTTCTGATCAGGCGATTGTCTGGAAAACTTTGAACGACGATTTTGAGCAAGCCAGCTTTACCATAATAGAAACCGTCGCCGCTGATATATGCAGCTTCTTTGCCGTTTCCAGTATCGTATATCCCCTGTTATTTCTCGCTATAGCTGCTCAGCGGTGCTGGCGTGTATTAATACTTTTTCTCTTAAGTAAAAATTCGAAGGATGGTCATCGATGCCTGGACCAGTGACTGGTGAAATGCTAAATGCTGCAGGCGTTTAACTATAGACGTGCGACTGCAGCTGCAGCCCAATCATTTTCTAGCTTCGGTTGCACTCATGTACTTGTTTTTGAATTTTTTCGAGTATTATTATTGTCATTAAAATACTCTCCTCCTTTGCATTTTCGCCGCACACAGGTAAGTAACTACGCCTTTATCAAGTGGCGTACCACGCTCTCACATATACCGGGACACTCTGCTGTCATGTGGGTGTGTAACCAACTTTCTGGGAGGCGGAGTGTATCGGGTTAAGGAGGGCGACGGGCAGATGCTGTGTTACCTCGCTGTTGATCAACGCGAATAACCCATTCAATGATCGAACGACTAGTTTGGATTTTTTATAAGATGACGACGAAGGGTACGGTCCTCGAATTCAAGCTGAGGTGTCTTCAATCGCTTGAGGGTTTTGCGAATTTGTTGAGTCGAAATCCGGAATTGAGTGGATAGAAGCTGAATTGACATGAAATTTTCAGAGAGTTGTTCCACATCTCTTGTTTCAAAAAAAAACACTGCGCCCCCACCTCTTGGTGGGCGTCAATAGGCGCAGTCCTTGACTGCGGCTTTTCTCACGGCAACTGTTTGCGCACCTAAACTCCGCGCGCGAGACGTATCTTGATACAAACTTCCCGTTGTGCTAGTGCAACAACCAATGCTTTTTTGTATTTAAAGAAACGATGGAGTGAAGAGTGGTGTGTGAAAAAAGATCTTTGAGGTTTTTGTTGTTGGCTGCTTGTCTTGTGACTTTTTCAAGCGGGGTGTTGGCGGGTGCTAAAGGTAGTATTGTTGAGGAAAAGGGCTGGAAAAGTGTCTTTGATAAATTCAACACTAATGGCACCATTATCATCAAGGATGAACGGGGTAATCAAGGTAAAACATTTATCTACAACAAGGAGCGCTCGATAGAGCGTTTTACACCCGCTTCAACTTTTAAAATACCTCATACGCTATTCGCTCTTGACTCTGGCGTTGTTCGTGATGAATTTCAGGTCTTTAAATGGGACGGAGAGAAACACGAAATTCCTTCCCACAATGCAGACCAAAATTTAAGATCTGCGATGAGGCACTCCGCCTTGTGGGTGTATCGTGGGTTTGCAAAGGAAATCGGCAAGGAGAAAGCAACAAGTTACTTGCAAAGTATAAGCTACGGAAATCAAGATACAAGCGTAAAAAAGCGTGACTACTGGGTTGACGGTGGGCTGGAAGTTTCAGCGCAGGAGCAGATCGACTTTCTTGAAAAGCTTTATAGGAATGAACTGCCTTTCAAGGTTGAGTACCAACTCTTGACAAAAGACATCATGGTGATTGAGGCAGGGCGTGAATGGATTATGCGCGCTAAAACCGGACTTGGGAGCCAAGTAGGTTGGTGGGTCGGCTGGATAGAATGGCCAACAGGCCCGGTTTTCTTCGCTTTGAATATCGACACTCCTCATAGAATGGCCGATGCTCCCAAAAGAGAAGAAATTGGCAGGCTGCTATTAAAGGCGGTTGGGGCATTACCTTCTGCTCAAGCGGTTGTAATTCAATAGCTGATTTTTTCGTAAGCAATGACATGGATGTCATTTTATATAAAATCAGACTGAACTGATCATAAAGGTTGTTTTATGCCGAAGTTACTGGGCAACAAGCCTCTGGCTATTTTGTGTTTTATGTCTTTTTTCACCGTGAACGCTGCACAGGCTGCGCAGGAGGGGGTTGTGCGTCACCGTGTCGCTAACTCAACCATTCCTGTCGCCGCTGCCGTTGAAGTACCTGGTTCCATTTCAACGATATACCTGTCGGGAAAGCTTCCACCGGTGCAAGATCCTCGCCAGAGTATCACTAGCCCGCTCGCTTATGGTGGGGACACAAAAGGGCAGACGATTGCAGTTTTTAAAGCGATAGAGAAAAGTCTGAACGATATTGGGCTTGGGCTGGGCGATGTGGTCAAACTACAAGTTTTTTTGGTGGGGGACCCGGCCAAGAATAACAAAATGGACATGGAGGGCTTCATGGAAGGTTATGTGCAGTTTTTCGGAACAGAAAATCAGCCCAATGTACCCGCTCGCTCCGTGCTGAAAATTGCTGGGCTACCCAATGACGCGTGGCGAGTAGAGATCGAAGCAGTAGCTGTACGCCAAAAGAGCTTGTAAAAAGTGACATATATTAGTCTTGAATATAAAAAAGTGCGTATTGGTAACTTGAGGGATTCCCGGGACAGGTTTGCGGAGGCACAATATTTTGCATCTCGTGGCATGGGCTTGATATAGCATTGGCCAGATCACCGAGTGGCTCAGCCATCCAGCAGATTCGATCCCGATCGACGGTTGCGTTCAAAACGTTTATGCGAAAAATCACCTTGGCGCGTTGGTTTGGGTGATTTTTCATTTTTTGCACTGATTGATGCGCTAAAGCGTTCTCATGTCTGGTCATCGACAATGTGTCAATGCGTCGTGACAAATGGCACTTGATCTTCAGCCACCTCTTTCCAGCTGTCATCCGGATCGAAGCGTTTCATCGATTGCGCCAGTTTTTCACCAGCGGGCCCCAGGTCTTTCTCGAACACCTGTCCTTCATGACTGATCATGAAGCTCATCACCCCGGTGTCATCGTACTTCGCCGGCCACGCGATCAGGGCAAAGCCGCGGCTCATCTTGTCACCGATGAGGTAGCTGTAGGCGCCACCCGGCGCCGAAGGGCCCTGGCCATCGAGGATGCGGAAGCGGTAACCATGCCACTCTTCGTCGGCAATGGCTTTGCCGAACGAAGGTCCCAACGGGCTGATCTGGCCGCTGTCGTCTTGCGCCCAGTAGAGTCCATCGTGCTTGCCAGGGGTGCTGACGATTTTCTGCGCGTACTCGAGTGCGCCATCACCGTCTCGATCGACTGACGCATAGTCCATCTGGGCGTCGTGATAGGCCAGCACCGATTGCACCGCGGCCAGTTCATTGCGGCCGATTTGACGGGCACGGATCTCGGCACTGCCGGCCTTCAGGTCGAAGCGCCAACCGTTCGCGTCCTTTGTCATGGGGATGGGCAGTGTCCAGTTCTCGCTGCCGACCGCCAGGATCGCCTTGCGCTCGCTGGAGTTTTCTATGTGATGTCGCTCGCGGTATTGCTGCAAAAACGCATCCACATCTTCGCGCTGCACGCCTTCACGCGGGATGTAAGTGTGCCAGTCACTGCCCAGCAGCTCGGTCAGGCGTGCCTGGTCGGAGTGCTCCGTGCCCAGTGCTGCGACAAAGGCTTCAGCGGCCTTTTCCGGTGTTGGAAAGGTCTGCTGCGCCGTCGCCATGCACGACCACAACAAGCCGGCTGCTATCGCAAGGCCATGGGGGAGCAAGCCCATGAGTCTCTTCACTCGAGGTTGGTTTTTCAACGACGGCCCCCTCTTTGACGCGCTGGTGGACTGGACGGGCGACTGACCTGGTGACCGGCCGATCGCGAGGCACTTGGGCGTTGGGCGGATGCCTGGCTGGCCCGGCCGCGATTGGCCTGGACGTTGGCCTGGGACGGTGAGCGTGCGCCGGCGAATGCGTTGTTGCGGGCACTGCCGGTACTGGCGGTCGGCCGTTGATTCGCCGTTTGACGCGTCTGTGCCTGGCCCTCTCTGCGCTGATTCAGCTGAGCGCTCTGGTTCCTGGGTTGCTGATTCTCCCGGGTGTTTCTGGCCGTGCCCTGGCCTCTGTCAGCCGCTTTTGGCCTGTCTGCACCGGCCTGTAACCGATTGTCGCCCGCGGTACCAGACTGGAGTTTGCGTGTTTGATCACGGGCTTCGAGGTTACTGGTGGCAGGTCGTTCGATACCGTGCCTGTCCATTGAGGTGCGGGCGTTTTCACGGGCCTGGGCGCGCTGGGCAGTGTCCCCGCGATAGGCTTGACGCTGACTGGCACCGTTCAATTGGCGGCCGTACTGTGCGCGGCTCGCGCTGTCTCGATAGGGCACGCCATTGCGGTGCACCGGGTTGTGCTGCCATTTGTTCTGGTTATTGGTGATCCGGTTGTTGGCATTGATGTTGTTATAACGATTGACGTCGATATCGACGTCGTTATTGCCCCAGTCACATTCACCCCACAACGCCCCGACGATGGCCACGCCGGTACCAAACGCCAGCCCGGCCATCAAGGCCTGACCGGGGTAATAGGCGGGTGGCGGCGGATAGTACACGGGCGGCGACGCCGGGTAGGCCCAGGTGCCGTAGGTGGTGGTCGGGTTATAGGTGGGGACGTACACCACCTGCGGATCGGCTGGTTGAATGATGATGGTGGAGCTGCTGGCCGGTGCAGGGGCTGGAGCCGGTGCCTGCGTTGTGGTCGCAGGTGCCGGCGCCGCGACATTCTGGATCGTCACGTTCTGATACTGGTTGCTCTGCAGGTTGCCAGCGGCCTGGGCCTGATGACGCAAGCGTTGCACGCCGTTCATGACATCGTCGGGCTGCGCCAGGAAGGCATCACCCAGGCGTTGGACCCAGACGGGATCCTGTCCCAGCGTTGCCAGAACCTGCGGGAAGGCGACCAGCGCCTGCACGCTCGGATCCCAGGGCTGGTTCGCAACCTGTTTGACTGCCTCATCGCCCTTGGCGTCCGGGTTTGCTTTGGACCAGTTGACCGCCTCGCCGATTTCCCCCGGGTAGGTAGTGGCCATCAGTACCTGTGCCAATAGTGGGTCCGGGTAAAGCGCAATGGGCGCCAGCATTTGATCCAGTTGTTCCTGGGTAAACACGGGATCTTTGGCAGCCGCGGTGACGGACGCTGTATCGGCAGCATTGGCCGGGGCCGGTGCGGTCGCATCCGCAGCCTGTGTCAGGCAGGAAGATCCACTCAAAAACAGAACGGCTGACAACGCGTAAAAAAATGGAATGCGCATTGGCACCCCCTATGTGGTCAGGCAGGCTTGAAATGAGTGAGTCGATGCGGCAGAGGTGAAAGCTGACTTTGCAAGCCACAGAGCCCAGCTTCGATGCCGCTTCCTAATGGTAGCAGCTCATTCGAACGACCCAGGTTGTCTTTAAAACGGCGTCAACCTGATCGATCACTGGGCGCTGGCATCGCTTTCGTGTTCTTCGGCGAATGCCATGAACACCTCCAGGTCCAGCACATCCAGCTTGATCTGGGCGATGAACGCCGAGAAGGCCAGGTTGGCCGCGAGCACGCGCAAGTCGCTGGCCCAGGCCGGAAGGTAGGTCGGCCCCTTGAGCCAACCGGACTCGAACAGTGGCGCCAGGCGCACGGTGTCAGCCAGGCTGAGGCGCCCGGCAAACAAATGCCCCACCAGTTCCGGCCGGTTATCGCGGATTGCCATGCGCAGCAAGGTATGGACGCCGAGCAGCCCGGTCAGGTAGGCGGCGTCCTTGGTGAACGCCGAACCACCCCGCAGGTCGGCGCCGCGGAACACCCGTTGGGTCGAGCGGAAGGATTCCTCTTCGGTCTGCCCGGCCGCCAGAAAACCTTCGAACACCTGGATGAAGTCGGCACCCTCCAGTGCCTGCTGGATGGCGAGCACGCGCAGGGCCAGACGACGCAAACGATTGATGTCCATGCTGCCGGTGAACAGTTCGGCCAGGGTGGCGATGCCTTCCTGGGTCTGGGTCGTGCGGGGCGCCCCCAGGCCCAGGCTTGTGAGGTTGGGCTGTCGTGCGCCGTTTTGTGCCGTGGCGACATGCACGAAGGCCTCGTGTTGCAACAGCTGGTTCTTGTCCAGTTCCGAGAACAGCGCGCTGGCCCGCAGGCGAATGCGGCTCGATCCGGCGATGGCCTTGGCGGCCAGGTTCGGATCGAGCACGACCGTGATCTGTCCGACGCCGAAGAAACGGTCCAGTTCAGGTTGTATCCAGGCGGCGAACACCTTGGCCGGGATCTCGGCCGGGCAGGGTGGAATCCGCGCACTGCCGAGCAGGGCGTCGGTGGTCTTGAGGAAGAAACGGGCCGCGTCGAGCATGCTCAGTTGCAAGCGCGAGTAATAGAAATCCGGGCGCCGATACAGTGCAGACGAATAGTGCGTAAAGGCGGGAGTGCCAATGGCCCCCAGCATGTGCCCGGCGGTGGCATAGCTACGGGCGGTCATGGCGAGGAAATTCCCGGCCGGATGCCCCACATCGCAGCGGCTGATAAAGGTTTCCAGAGCGGCGATGTCGGCGCTGTGCTCGCGGGGCTGCAGCTTGACATCGGGTAACTGCGCCCGCCCGCTGCGCCATTTCGCCAGGAAGTCTTCCTCGACGCCATCGGGCCAGGACAAGGCATCCAGCACGCGGATCTTGCGGGTCAGGTCGGGCAGGGCGGCATCGAGTTCGGACAGGGCGGCGGCGCTCATGGAGTTCTCCTTGAGGGACGAAGTGACGTTACTAAAGCTTAGTCGTCGCGCTCGGTTACGTGCGTTTGCGAAGACAGGCAAGCGGCCTCAGAGCAGGCTCCACGACACCCCGACGTACATCGCCATGCCCTCGCCGGGCGTTGAGCGTGCCGTGTCCAGCCCTTTGTCGTCGTAGCCCGGCGTGACCGTGGCGGCGTAGTGCTTGTCGGTCAGGTTGCGCAGGTCCAGCCAGGTCTGCCAGTCGCCCTTGGGCGCGTTGTAGCCCACCGTCGCGCCGAAGATTGCGTAGGGATCGGCGTAGTAGCTGTTGGCGTAATCGACCGCCACTTTCGACACCCATTGCGTGTTGAATGCGGCAAAAAAGCCTTGTGGCCAGTCGTAGCGCAGTTCGCCCTGGTAATAGTGCATCGGCAGGCCCGGCAGGCGGTTGTCGCCGAAGCGGTCATCGTCGCGGTAGTGGAAGTCACTGAAGGTGTAGCTCTGGCGCAGGCTCAACTGGCCGCCATCGTCCGGCGACCAAAGAGGGCTCAGCAGGCTGGCTTCCACGCCCTGGTGCACGGTTGGGCTGGCGTTGAGTTCGTAGGGGGTCGTGGCGTTGGCATCCGGTAGCACCGACAGCAGTTCATGGCGCACTTGGGCGTAGTACCAGGCCAGGCTCCACTGCCCCAACGTGCTGTCACCGCGGCCGCCGATTTCCAGGGTGGTGGCGGTCTGGTTTTGCAGCTTGACCGGATCACGCTGGGCGCCTGTGGCGGGGCCACTGCCTGCCGGGAATCGAATGTTGGAGCTATAGATCAGCGACCACGGGTGCGGTGCCTCGACCGAGCGACTGAGATTGCCGAACAGTTGCAGGTCAGGTGTCAGTTGATAGCGCAGGCCCACGCGCGGGGCATAGTCCCAGTCGTGCAGGCTGGTCTTGCCACCACTTTGCGGGTAGGTGACATCGCTTTCACGGCGGGTGTAGATGGCCGCGAGGCCGGTGGTCAGCCACAGGTCGTCGGCGATTTCCAGGTCATTGCCCACATGCAGGACGGTGTCCGAGCCCTGGTAGGTGAAGTTACGAGTCAGCGTGCCCGGTGCATAACCGGCGGTGTTGCCGGTGGGGATGCGCACGAACTCGCTGGCGCCGGCATTGGGCAGGTGTTTGGTCATTCGCAGGCCCAGGGTGCTTTGGCTTTGCAGCCCCCAGAGCGTGTCGCGACGCTTGTAGTCGAACGTGCCGCTGACGTCCGTGTACGCCACCTTCAGACGGTTGGGACCCTCACGCAAATCCATCGGGTAGTCGTGGTAGACAAGGCCGGTCTGGATGCTCGAATCGTCATCGATGAACCAGGTGGTCTTGTTGCCGATAAAGGTGCTGCCCGGCTCATCGCGGCGGTCGTCGCGCGCCACGTAGGCAGGGTTGGCCGCCCGTGGGTCATGCTCGATGGAGTGCTTGGTCACGCGCCCCGCGAGGTCGTTGTCGGTCTGGCGGTGGCGCAGGTAAAAGCGCGTTTCCAGGTTGGGGTTGAAGCGATAACCGAAGTTGGCGATGACACCCTGGCTCTCACTGGCCGTGTGGTCCTGGTAGCCGTCGGCGTTGGCGTCGGTCATGGCCAGGTAGTAATCGAAGGCGCCGAGCACTTGTCCGGAGCTGACCTGGCGCTGCTGATAACCGTGGCTGCCCGTCGCGTAGCGCACCTGCAACTTCGGCGCGTCGTAGCCCGTGTGGCTGACGTAATCGATGGCCCCGCCCAAGGCCAGGGCGCCCCGGTCGAAACCGTTGGCGCCGCGCAGCACTTGCACATGGTCGAGCCACAGCGGCTCCAGCAGCTCATAGGGTGTGCCGCCAGGGCCGGTCAGCGGCAGACCGTCGAGCATGGTGTACAGCCCGGAGGCGTGGGCGCCCGGTGCACGGTTGATCCCCGATCCGCGGATCGAGATCTTCACCCCTTCGTTGCCTGCCGACTGGGCATAGATCCCCGGCTGGTAAGCCAGCACATCCTGATTACTGGCCACGCGACCCTGCAACGGGCGGCGCATGTCGACCACGTTGGTGCCGCCGGGCACCTGGGCCATTCGGGCCCTGGCGTCCTCGATCCCCTGGTCTTCGTCGCTCTGGTCCTCAGCCCCGATCAGCACTTGCCCCAGCTCCAGGCTCTGGGCTTCGGCCATGGCCGGACAAACGAGGGCCAGGCCCAGCAGCGCAGCGGGCAAGTATTCAGGCGGGGGCATGGGGGGAACTCCAGATGTACAGAAACGGGCAAAGAACAGTGCGACGCAAGACAGAACGAAGGGAGCACATGGCAATTTTGCTTTTTTCACGCCAAGGGCAGGGCGGCCGCGATGCAACGCTACAACGGTTTACAGCATTTCGACGATGAGGAGGGATGCGGCATTTATCCGCCACAGGAATAACTGTCTCCAAATACGACGAAAGTCGTATGGAGGTCGGTTCCGGCGCATGCTAGTAGACGTTTGTCTTGAAAACGCAATTGCTAATTTGTATCATTCGTTTTCAATTCAGCGAAGCATGGAACGCAGCGCCCAAACAATAATAAGGTCAAGGCAATGCTCAAAATGCTTCTCGTATACGGTCATCTGCTCGCTACGTGTATTGCCCTGGGGAGGGTGTTGCAGGCGGATCACAAGCTTTGGAGTTGGCGCAAGGAAATACTGGACCAGGCGCGCCTCGAGTACCTTGATGAAACCCGGAAGATCGTCAGCCTCGCACTGTTGGGCCTCTGGGCAAGCGGATTGTTGCTGGTGCTCCAGGGTTACCTCAATGAAGGCGACGCGTATCTGCTCAATCAGAAACTCTGGGCCAAGGTGACTGTCGTCGCGCTGCTTAGCCTGAACGGTGCATTGTTGCATCGAGTTGGTTTCCCGCTGCTGCAAAGGGCTCCATTCGTCGCGCTGCGCACTGCAGGGCGCACGCGGCTTGCCTTGTTGGGTGCGTTTTCCATGAGCGGTTGGCTATTCGCCGCATTCCTGGGGGTGGCTCGAGCCTGGAATCACGTGTTGCCTTATCTGCATGTGATGGGCGCATTCGCTGCATTCTCGTCACTGGCTTGTTGCGTGGCACTTGTAGTCGCCGGCAAGGCGGGCAGTGTCGGTGCGCAAAAATCCTCGGTACCGGGGTAGCCGTCAACAGACCGTGAGAAGCCCGCTCCTGAAGTGGCGGGCTTCAGCGCATCCGGGGTTGCCTGAGCCGCCGTCACCTCCCGGTGATTACCCGTGGTAGAAACCTCTCGATCCCCCGTCCTTTTGCCATGACCCATAGGCGGTCTCCCGACAGTTCGATGGCTTGCACAAAGCCGTCGGTCGGCTTTCTCCTGCGCGGCTTGACCCGGTGCCAGAAAGGGTTAATTTAGAGATGTGGGAAAAAATCCCACGCGAAAAACGCAAGAGAAATTGTAAGTTTACGGGTTACTCCCATGCCGCTCCCGGATCGCAGCGCGAATTGCGTTGGCACTGCTCGCGGTAAATCACCAGGAGAATGCACGATGAACACTTACCTGCTTTTCAAGAGAGGATTACTGGCGCTGGCAATCGGTGGCGTCCTCTCGGCTTCCATCGTTTTGGTACCAGATTCCGTTTCCCACGAATCGAGTGCCTATGCCAAGGATGGCGGTGGCGGTGGCGGTGGCGGCGGTGGCGGCGGTAGCGGCGGTAGCGGCGGACATGGCGGCAATAGTGGGAGCGGTGGCAGTGGTGGCCATGGCGGCAACAGTGGGAGCGGTGGCAGCGGTGGCCATGGCGGCAACAGTGGCCACAGCGGCAGCGACCATGGGAACGGGAATTCAGGCCATGCCGGTTCTGGAGGCTCGAACTCCGGTCGCGGCGGTACCCATGCAGAAGCGGGTGACGACCACGGCGTCCACGTTGGCGGCGAGCCTGGAGACGACCACGGCGTCCACGTCGGTGGCGAGCCTGGTGATGACCGCGGCGTCCATGTCGGTGGCGAGCCGGGTGACGACAATGGCAATCATGATGGTGGCGAACCCGGCGACGACAACAGCCGGATCTGAAGCGGCCTGATGACCTCATACAAGACCCTGAAGAGCGGTTTTGTATGAGGCAGGGCAAAAAAAGCGCCCGTCTTCATGGGATTATTTCCCACGCGGCTATACTGGGGTTAACTGACCAGGAATGCGCTGAATGCAATCGTCTACCTTGCCCACCTCGCTCCTCAAAGCCTTGCGGCATGTCATGCGGCCGCTGGTACGCCTGATGCTGCGCCAAGGAGTCACCTATCTGGTGTTTGCCGACCTGCTCAAGGAGGTTTTCGTCGAGGTGGCGGACCGAGAGTTCCGTCTGGGCGACAAGGCACCGACCGACAGCCGCATCAGCCTGCTCACCGGCGTGCACCGCAAGGATGTACGACGCTTGCGCAACACCAGCGACCCTGCTGCTTCCACGCTTCCGGAAAACATCACTTTCGGTGCGCAACTGGTTAACGCCTGGGCCAAGGCGCCGTTCTGCAACGACGCCGGCCAGCCACTGCCACTGCCGCGATTGGCCAGTGTCGGCGGCGATCGCTCCTTTGACGCTCTGGTGGCGAAGGTCAGCACGGATATCCGGGCGCGAGTGGTGCTGGACGAGTGGCTGCGCCTGGGGGTCGTGCGCCTTGACGAACAAGATCTCGTGCACCTCGAAGCCCAGGCCTTCGTGCCGCAAAAGGGCTTCGATGAGAAAACCGCTTACCTGGGGCACAACCTGCACGATCATGCTAGCGCCGCGGTACACAACCTGAGCGGCGAAGTTCCGGCCTTTTTTGAACGCAGCGTCCACTATGACGCGCTGACCCCAGCGAGCGTCGAGGCGTTGCGCGAGGCCGTTGCCAGCGAGGGGATGCAGGCCCTGTTGAGTTTCAACCGACTCGCCGCCGATCTGGAATTCCGCGACCTGCCCAGTCTTGAGACGCGCCAGCGCATCACGGTCGGCCTGTACTTCTACACTGAAGCTTCAGATACCAATTCATCAACGGCCCCTAAGCCATGACCCTCAACTTGCGCCTGATTCGTGCAATCGCCCTTGCTCTGGGCCTCGGGCTTCCGATTGTGTTGCAGGCCGCCCCAGCCTGTGTGAGCCAGAACGACGCGGGCACAAGTGAAGTTCCGCTCATCCAGGCTCCGGGTGGCACCGGCGGTACGGGTGTGGCGCCTGGGGGGATGGGCGGTACCGGCATCAGCACCGACAACGGCGGGATGGGCGGTACCGGCGCACCGCTGAAAAAACACCCTGGCGGCATTGGCGGCACCGGTGCGGTTGCAGGCGGCGTGGGTGGCACGGGCATCGACAGTGAAAGTGACAACGGCGGGATTGGTGGCACCGGCATTGTCGGTACCATCACCGGGTTCGCCTCGATCTGCGTCAATGGCCTGGAAGTGCACTTCAGCAATAACGTTCCTGTCAGCGAGAACGGCATTGCCACCACCAGCACCCAGCTGGCAGTCGGCCAAGTGGTTGCCGTGGAAGCGTTCAATTCCAAGCGAGGTCTGGAGGCCGGGCGCATTTCTATCCTGCACGTCTACGAAGGCCCTTTGACAGCCCTGCCTAGAGACTCCATGCCCATGCGTGTCATGGGACAACCGGTGCGCCTGGCCAGCGGTGCTCAAGTCGCTGCGGGTCTGCGCCCGGGTGATCCCGTACGGGTCAGCGGACTGCGCGATGCCCGTGGCGACGTGGTAGCCAGCCGTATCGACCGGGCGCCCGGCCTCAAGGAGGCCAGTGCCATCGGATCGGTGGATCGCAGCGGCTATCTCCTGGGGCTCAAACTCAGCAATCACCCAGGTCCGGCGCAGGAAATGCTGGTGCGCGGCCAGTGGTCCGGCCGCGAGCTGGACGTGACCCAAAGCCGCTCCGACCCGAGCCTGCCCTTCATGGGTCGGGTACATCATGCGGTGATCGAGGGCCTGGTGCAGGGTCGGCAGGACCACCGTTTGGTGGTAGGTGGCTTTAATGTGACGCTGGCGCACGACACCGTGTTTGTCGGTGTGCAGCCTTCGGAACTGGCACTGGACCGACGCGTGCGGGTCAACGGCGTATTTACCGGCGCGCGGGATGTGCAGGCAACGCGTATCGAATTGTCCCGCGAGCGCTCCGATTCGCCAGCCAGCAACCAACATGGGCGCCTGCGGGGCAGCGAGCAAAGTACGGACGACTCAAGTGGTTCGAGTAACTCGGGCGGCGCCAACAGTACTGACAATTCCGGCAGCTCCGGCAACTCGGGCAGTGACAGGAGCGGCCGCTCCGGGAGCGAAGACCGCGTTGGCGACGATACCCGTCACGGGGGCGGCGACAGTCATGGCGGCGACCAGAGGGAAAGCGTGGACAGGTCCGGCAAGTCAGAGCGTGTCGAACAACCCGACAAAGTCGATAGAGTCGAGAAGGTAGAGCGAGTCGAAAAAATCGAACGCCCGGAGAAGGGCGAGAAAGTAGAGCGGCCAGAAAAAGTCGAGAGGGTGGAGAAAGTCGAAAAGGTGGAGAAAGTCGAGAAGGTTGAACCGGTTGAAAAAATCGATCACTCCGGCAGGTCGGGTTAAAACAGTGCAGTCATGATGCACTATCGTCATAAGTAACTAGGCTTGGTAAGTCACGCAACAAAGCATGCGTGTGAACTTCGATGACGCAAGACACGAGGTGAACATGAGCCCCAAACGCATCCTGCTCGTCGGTTTGCTTGCCAGCCTGGGCTTGCCGGCCTTGGCTGATACCTTCACGACCTCGATCGGAACCGACTACTCTCGGGGCGACTATGGCACGGGTACAACTTCCGAAACCTGGTACGTCCCGCTGGTGGGCAAATACCAGACCGGCCCCATGACCTACAAGCTCACTGTGCCCTGGCTGCGCATTACCAATCCTTCGGTCGGCCCTGATGGCGAGCCGTTGCCCGGCGGCTGCGGCAAAGTGGAAAGCGGTTTGGGTGACACCGTTGCCGGTGCCGATTATGCCGTGATTGACGGCAGCGTTGGCGGGTTGTTCGTGGACCTGATCGGTAAGGTCAAGTTGCCCACGGCCGACGAAGACAAGTGCCTGGGCACGGGCAAAACCGACTATTCCGGGCAGGTCGACGTCGCCAAAGCCTTCGGCCCTGTGACCGGGTTCGCCACCCTGGGCTGGAAAAAATTCGGTGACCCGTCGGGCTCCGACTTCGACGACCCGATTTTCGCCGGCCTGGGCTTCGCCATACCCGTGTTCGCGCGTACCACGGCGGGAGCGTCCTACGACTGGCGGCAGAAGGTCGTTTCCACGGGTGACCAGATCAAGGAGCTCACCCTGTTCCTCACGCACAAGCTCAATCAGAACTGGAAGTTTCAGTTGTATGCCGTCAAGGGGTTTTCCGACGCCAGCCCGGATGGCGAGGCTGGGCTGTTGTTCAGTCACACCTACTGATATCCGCCTGTTTTCCTGCACTGATGCGTTTCACCGCTTCGACCCAGGCTGGGTCCAGGCACGGCGGAGCGCGTCGAAAAGCCAGTCAGGACAGCCGGCTCAAGTCCTGATATTCGGTCGTTGACACTCAGGCTGACAGCACTAATCTATTAGGTGTGGGAATATTTCCCACGCAACGATACCGGCTGGCTCTGAGGGATCGTGCGAATACCGCAATTGCTCGTGATTGCTGCAGATTTATGGCCGTGCCGGTTGGCTGGCCGCTCCAATGGGCGGCCGGGAACTCACTGGACATTGCGTTCGATACGGAGATGACGGCGCAACTCCAAGCGGAGGTGCATCATGGTACTCAAGAAGTGTTTGTTGGCTCTGGCAATTGGCGGGGTCCTGTCGGCATCGACTGTCCTGGTGCCTGATTACATCAGTAGTTTCTCCAGCGTGCATGCCAAAGATGGCGGTAGCGGCGGAGGCGGAGGCGGCGGTGGTCACGGTGGCGGCGGTGGAGGCGGCAACGGTGGCGGCGGAGGCTCCGGAGGCTCCGGAGGTGGCGGTGGTGGTGGTCACGGTGGCGGCGGCGGTTCCGGCGGTTCCGGCGGTGGAGGCTCCGGAGGCGGTGGCCACGGTGGTGACGGCGGAGGCGGTAACGGTGGTAGCGGCCATGGAGATGGCGGCGGTCATGGTGCTTCTGGTCATGGCGGCCCGGGCCGCGGCGACGCTGACCATGGTGGAATGGCGGGGAATAGAGGCCCAGGCAATGCGCGTGACAACGACGATGACCATGGTGGCATGGCGGGGAATAGAGGCCCGGGCAATGCGCGTGACAACGACAACGACGATGACCATGGTGGCATGATCGGGAACAGAGGCCCGGGCAAAGCGCATGCCAACGACGATGACGACGACGCCGCAGATGCAGCCAGGGAAGCCGCAGAAGACGCCAATGACGCTGCCAGGGAAGCCGCAGAAGACGCCAATGACGCTGCCAGGGAAGCTGCAGAAGAAGCCGGTGACGCTGCCAGGGAAGCCGCAGAAGAAGCTGGTGACGCTGCCAGGGAAGCTGCAGAAGATAGGGGCGCTGCCAGGATCGACGCAGATGTAGCCAGGGATGCTGCCAGAGCCAAGGCGGATGCAGCTCGGGATGCTGCCAAAGCTGCAGCAGATGCAGCCCGAGACGCTGCCAGAGCCGCTGGCGTACCGAAAGCAGATGCAGATGCAGCCCGGGACGCCGCCAAGGCAGAAGCAGATGCAGCCAGAGATGCTGCCAGGGCTGCCGCAAATGCGGCCCGGAACGATGCCAAAGTAGCCAAAGTAGAGGCGAAGGAAGCCAGAGAGGATGTGGATGACGCCCCTGATGCCCCGGACGCTCGGGATGTCGATGTGGTTGAGGTACAGAACTGAGCCTGCACGTTGCGCAATGAACATGGCAGGCATATCCGAAGAAAACGTCCCGGGAGCTTGAGGGACGTATCGACCATGAGTCGCAAACCCCGAATAGTCGCGGGGTTTGCGACTTTTTTTGAAATCTGCCGCACGGCTCGAAATACCGACGAGGATGTCGGTAGAGGGGGACCGAGCAGGACGGGTATGGCGCTGTCATTGAATCTGGTGGTCTGGAACAGTGCTATCGCTGGGGTGCGAAATAAGGGGCGCTTCAGTGACGACGTAGTCCGGGTTCTCTGCTGCCCCGATGCTTTATATGGATGCCGGAGGTTTTCATGGTGGCAACCCGGGCGCTTTGATAAGGAAGAAGAATTTTCAGAAAGGGGGGTTGACCACGTATTTTAATACTGTACTATTCGCCTCCCGCTAACGAGCAGCTTGATGTTGTTCTTGGCTTAAGTAGTTGATTTTGTTGAAAAATCAGAAACTTTTAAGGTTGCAATTTGAAAGGATGCGCTGTAAGATGCGCACCTCGGTTGAGACGAAAGATCTTAACCAGCCGCTCTTTAATAACTGAATCAAGCAATTCGTGTGGGTGCTTGTGGAGTCAGACTGCTAGTCAACAGATTATCAGCATCG
>NZ_CATKPZ010000017.1:0-62133 GCF_949767415.1 Pseudomonas sp. IT-196MI5 | reverse complement strand
GGGACTGCGTTTATTCAGGCTTTGCGCGTTATCGTTGGCGACCATCGCCAGCAAGCCGGCTCCTACAGGGGACCGCGTTTATTCATGTTTGCCGCGTTATCGTTGACGACCTTCGCTGGCAGGCTAGCGCCCACAGGAGGCCATGCCTAAACCGGTCCAAGCAAAAAAAGGCAGGCGACTTGACGTCGCCTGCCTTTGCGCGGAACACCTTGAACGATCAATCCGCCAGCCAGCCGTTTTCCCAGTAGCGAAGGTTATCGCCACGCAGCACGTAGTCACGCAGTACGATCTCGCGCAACTCATCGCCCATGCGATAGCTGGCGTCCGGATCGGCCAGGTGCATGCGTATCGCTTGCAGCCATTCATCCGTGGAGTTGGTCTTGATCCGGGTGCACGGCAGGTAGCCGCGATAGGCTTGGGTTTCGGTGCAGATCACCGGGTAACCGCAAGCGCCATACTCCAGCAGGCGCAGGTTGCTCTTGCAGTCGTTGAAGATGTGGAACTCCAGCGGTGCCAATGCCAGATCCAGGTTCAGGCTGGCCAGTTTGGCCGGGTAGACGTCCAGCCCGATCACCCCATGAAACTCATGCATGTACGGGCGCAGGTCGTCCGGGCACATGCCGAAGAACACCCAGTCGACTTCATTGGCCAGTTCGCGAACCACATCGGCGATCACCGCCAGGTCACCGTGGTGGCTGGTGCCGCCGCCCCAACCCACCCGAGGCTTTTTCGAGGTGCGGCGCTGGCTGCGCAGATCGGTCCACAGGTGCGAGGCCAACATGTTGGGCACCACGCGAATGTCGTGATGCATGTCTGACAGCGCGTTACCCAGCGGCTCGGTGGAGACCACCACGCGATCGCACATGCCGATGGCGCGCCGCACCAGTTTTTCCATTTCATCCTTGCCCGGCATATTGCGGATATGCGCATTGCGGTGCGGGACGTTGATCACGAAGTCATCCAGCTCATAGATGCGGCGCGCGCTGGAGTATTTTTGCAGGCTCGGGATTTCGTTGATCGGACCTTCGGAATAGCGCCCCTGCAGGATGATCACGTCAGGCGAATGACGCTCGACTTCGATGATGGTCGGCAGGTTGTAATGAATGCGCCCGTGCGCCCTGCCGGCGGCCTCCAGTTCAATCAGCGGTTGCGTGACCCGGTAATGGCCGATGGCCGACGCATTGACCGGCAACGCGAGAATCTTCGGCAGTTGAGCCCTGGAAAACGGGCTCCAACCGGATCGCAGGCCGGGCTCGAGACTGAAGCTCGCCCCACCCAAACCCTGCAGCGCCAGGTTGGTGTTGTAGGCCGGATCACGGGCCACGATCGGCAGCCAGCGCTTATAGAAAACTTCCTGCTCCTGCTCGCTCCGGGCCTGGTCACCCTCTTGTGCAACCACCGCCGGCTGCGCGCCCAACGCCAGTTGCGCGTGAGGCGTCCACACCACCAGATAACCTTCCTGACCGACGCGCAAACACAGGTCCACTTCGTTGAGGGACTGCGCCAGGTCCTGCTCATCCAGGCCACCGATTGCAGCAAAGACAGACTTGCGCACCATCAGGCAATCGCCGCCGACGGCACTGAAGTTGTGAGCGACCTGCAAGCGGTACATGTAGCCCGCCGCGTGCAGCGTCTCACCGTGGAACGGCACGCCGGCCGGCCCTTGCAACCCGAGTATCAGGCCGGCATGCAGCACGCGGCCATCGGGGTTGAACAGCTTGGCGCCTACCACGCCGACTTCCGGACGTTGCGCATGATTGAGCAGCTCGCCCAGCCATTCGCCCTGGGTGATCACCGTGTAGGGATTGAGCATCAGGACGTAGTCGCCAGCGGCCTGCTGCGCGGCGAAATTGCGCACCGCCGCCGCATTTCTCTGCAACTCGCAGCGCAGCACCCGGATCCGCTCGCTGCCCAATTGCGCCATGCCGGCGAACCAGTCAAGCGCCTCGACGCTTTCGCTGCCGTTGTCCACCAACAGCAACTCGTATTCGCCGTAGGCGGTTTTCTCCAGCAGACTCTCGACACAACGTTGCAATGCCAGGGTCTGGTCCTTGCTGACGATCACGATCGACACCAGCGGCCGATCAGCATGCCGATAGTCGACTCGATTGAGCAGCGCCGAGCTGCCCTCACGGATGTCATGGGCGACACCCAGACGCTGCAAGTGCGCCTCGAGCAACCGCGGATTGGTGTCCATCACTTGCGGCAGCGACAGCCATTTGGCCAGGTCGAACGCCGACTCCAGCAGCACCTCCGAAATGTGCCCGACCACGTGCGTGCCGCCTTGCTCGACCATGCGCCAGAGCACATCGTGCGGCGCCAGTTCGCCATACACCGAATCGAAACCGCCCAACGCCAGGAATTGCTCGCGCTCGAACGCCAGCGCTCGCCCCACGTAGGGATAACTGCGCATCAGGTCCAGGTTGAAATCCGGCTTGAACGCGGGTTCGGCCGACTCCCCCTGATGCAGTCCACCTTCGTCGCTGTACAGGCAAGTCAGCGTGCGCGACAACGCAATTCGTTCAGCCATGACCAGCAAGGCCGGCGCCACCAGACGATCACCGGCGCGCAACAGATAGAACCAGCCAATGCCTTCCAGTTGCGGCAACAGTGCGTTGATCTGCTGCTGCCAGTCGTCCTGCAACGGCAAGCGGAACACGCGCTCATCCAGCACAGCCTCTGTGCACGATGCCGACAGCACCAGTGTCAGTTCAGGGGCGTAATCCTGATCCGCCAGCGATTGCAGAGTGAGCTCCAGCGCCGAACGACTGCCTTGCTCATCGATGATGACCGGAACGATTTTGGGCCGGGTTGGCCAAGCCTCCAGCGTATCCGCCAGCAACTCGCGCTGACCGTCGGTGAGCGTGCGGCACGCCAGCCACTGGGCATACAGTTGCGCGAAGCTGACACTGGCGATGCCGACATGCCAATCCTGGGTGGTCTGCTTGGTGCCCAGGGTCCTGCTCAACGGCAACTCTTCCCAGACCCGCGGCGACTCATCCACTTTGCTCAGAGGCACATAGCGCACCCAACCCTGGGCCGGCGCAGATTCGCCGCCACGGGCCTTGAGCATCTGCGACAGCCATTGCCGCTCGGTTTCGGCCGCGTCTTTCATCGACTGCTGGCCGCTCAGGCGCTCGGGGTACAAGCGCTCGACGCCGAGCACATGATTGGACACCGCCAGATTGCCGCGCCGCATCAGGCAGACATACAAGGCAAAATCGAGGGTCGCGACGAAGCAATGGCCGGGCTGCGTCAGTGCCGGGAACAGTTCGAGCACGTCAGCCCGCCGGAACATCGCGTTGCTGAAGCCGCCGAGGATGTTGACCGGGAAGTTTTCGAAGATCGCCAGCAGGTCCTCGCCCTTGAACACTCCGCCCACCGGGGACAGCGGAGTGTTTTCCAGGCGCGACGGTAGCGGCATGTCGTCGGCATCCCACAGCAGGCGCTGGGCCACGACCAGATTGACGTCAGCGCAGTCGATCAGCACCTGGGCCTGACGCTCGATGCAGGCCGAGAACAACTGGTCGTCATCACACAGAAACTTGATGTACTCGCCTTGCGCCACTTCCAGGCAGGCTTGCAGGTTACCCACCAGCCCCAGGGTGCGCGGGTTGCGCACATAGCGCACGGTTGCGCCCTGCTCAACCACCGAAGCCACGCAGTCTTCGATCTCGTGACTGCGACTGTCATCGCAAACGATGATCTCCAGGTTGCCGTAGCTCTGGTTCACAGCCGTGTGCAGGGCACGACCGAAAAAGCGTGGATTGAAGGCGGGAATGACCAGGCTGACAAGCGGAAGTGAATTCACGGCGGGCTCACAGGCGGCGCGAGCCCGCCCTGAAAAGCGAGCCCTTTGTTACCGCAAAAAAGACGATAAGTACTGAAGGGGCAAGGCCATCGGGCGCACGGGCGCCCGACCACCGTCAGATCTTGTTGAACAGGCCCAGCTGGGAAATCTTGCTGAACGCCAGCTGCGCCGCCTGCAACATGGTCTGCTGCAAGGTCAGGCGAGTCATGACTTCGGCCGGGTCCGAGTCGCGAATCGACTTCTGGCTGGTGCTGTTCGCCAGGGTCAGGCTTTCGTTGGTCGCGGCCTGGTTATCCAGTGCCTGACCGCGGGCCCCGATCGTGGTGATGGCCGAGCCGATCTGGTTGGCCGCACTGTCGATGTTGCCCATTCCCGACTCCATGGCCCCCAGTAACTTCTGCTTGGCCACCGGGTCGCCGTCGATCGGTGTGTTCAGCGCGGTGATCATCTGGCCCAGGGTGTCGAGCACGTTCTGGGTCTGATGGTTGTTGGACTGAATCACGAACTGGTCGCCGGACGCCGGGACGCCGCCACCCAGGGCGAACGTTACGCCCGCCGCAGTGGCGTTGCCGCCCGCCACGGTGCCCGACGACACCGGCTTGCTGTCGGCAGTGATCGGCGCGGCATACAGGTCGAAATCGGTGGCGCTGGTGAACTTCAGGATCGCCCCGCCCGACGGGAAAGCGTTGGTGTAATCCGTCAGGTTGCTCACGCTGGAACCGGTGATGACCGCGGTCGACGCGTTACCGGCGCTGCGCGAGGTGTTGAAGGTGTCCGACGTGGAAGACAGGTTGAAGCTGTGACCGGCGATCACCGCATCCGGGTTGGTATCACCGGTTTTGAGGTTGATGTTCAACTTCAGGTCGACGCCACGGAAACTCACCGCCTGGTTGGCGCCATTGGAGTTACTGATCAGGCCGTTCTGGCTGGCTTCGGCGGTCACGTCGTTGCCCAGCGAGTCGGTGATCTTCAACTGGGTGCTGCTGAGGAAACTGACGGTGTAGGGCTGGCCGCCCGTGAACTTCGCGTTGTAGGTGGAGCTGGTGCCGACCGTACCGTTGGACAACACCACGCGACCGTCATCCACCGCCGGAGCGGTCATGGTGGTCTGGGTGCGACTGGTATTGATGGTCTGCTGGAACGCATCCCAGCCAGTGGTATTGGTCCCGACCGTCATGCCATCGCCAATGCCTAGGTCGATGGTGGTCTGGTCACCGTTGTAGCTGTAGGTGCCGTCCGAGTTCTGCGAGTAAGGCGCGGTGTCGGTTTTCGAACCGGAGAACACGTAGTTGCCGTTGGCATCCCTGGCGTTCATCAGGCCCAGCACTTGTTGCTGGATCTGGCCCAGCTCCGACGCATAGGCCTTGCGGTCCGCGTCGGTGGCAATGCCATTGCTGGCGGCGAGGGCCAGTTCCTTGGCGCGCTGCAAAGCGGTACCGATGGAGTCGAGCGTCGTTTCCTGCAGGCTCAACGCACTCTTGGTAGTGTTGATGTTGGTGCCGTACTGTTCAAGCATCGCGCTCTGCTGACCCAGTTGCAGCAAACGACCGGCACCGATCGGATCATCGGCGGCAGTGTTGACGCGGATCAGGCTACTGACTTCGTTGCTGGTGGCGATGGCCTTGTTGAAGTTGCGCTGGTAGTTGGCAGCGGTGATTTCGTAATACTGGGCGGTAGAAATGCGCATGAATTACGACTCCTTAAAGGCTGTTGATCAGCGTGGTGAAAATTTCCTGCGCAGCCTTGATGATCTGCGAAGACGCGGTGTAGTACTGCTGGTACTTGACCAGGTTGCCGGTTTCTTCGTCCAGGTCGACCCCGGAGTTCGAATCCCGTGCCCCTTTGGCGTTGTCCAGGATCGCCGTCGTGGCGTCGCTGTCGGACTTGCCTTGGGCAGCCTTGGCGCCGACGTTGGTCACCAGCTTGTTGTAGGCATCGGTCAGGCTGATGCCCTTGCTCGCCGTGCCGGTGTCTACGGTCTGCCTGGTTTGCAGGCCGACCAGCGCCTGGGCGTTGCGGTTGTCCGAAGACGCCGCGCCGGTCAGGTTGATGGTGAAGCTTTCGCCGCTGGCGGGCGTGGCGCCGACCGTGGTCTGCACGGTGAAGGTCTTCTGCACGGCCGGGGTGACACTGGTGTCCATGACCGGCGCACCGCTGGCATCGACCATGCCCACTTTCAGGTTCAGGGTGTTGCTCTGGCCGGGAACGATGGTGCCGGTGCTGATCGAATTGCCCTTGGCATCGACCATGTTGTAGCTCTGGCTACCGCCGCTGGCCGCCCCGAACACCAGCTTGACCGGCGTCGAGTACTTGAGCGCGGTCTGCATTTCTGCCTGGGCTGCCGGGTTGTAGATGTCGAGGGTGCTGGTCAGCATCGGCTGGGTGTAGGTGCCGGTATTGTTGGCACTGGTCACGCCGGTCAACGGTGCTGCGGCCGCGATTTTTTTCGGGTCGGTGAGCACGGTCTGGATACTCGCCGCCGCGCCACGGGTCGGTGTCACCTTGAACGAATCGCCGGCGCTCAGCGCACCACCGTTGAGGTTCAGGCTGAAGCCGTCGATCACCGGGGCCGGGGTCGTCGTGGTGCTGAACGCGCCCAGGTCGGTGCCGTCCGAGCGCTTGACGGTGTAGTTGGTCGCGCTGGTGAACGTCACCTGATAGTCGCTGGTGGTCAGCTTGCCGGTGTCCTTGATGGTGACATCCAGGTTGCCGGAGCCGGCACTGTTGCCCGCCGCGGCAATGCTGCGCTGGCTGACCAGGGCGGCACTGTTGATGTTGTTGAAGATCGCCGCGCCGAAATCACCGTTCTTGTCGATGCCTTGCGCCTGCTGGCTGTTGATCTGGTCGGCCACCACCAGCGCCACGCGCCCCAGCTCATTGAGCGAAGGGTCGAGCACTTCCTTGCGGTAAGTCAGCAGACCACCGATTTCGCCGCCGCTGACCACCGAGGTCACGTCGATGGTGCTGGAACCACGGTTGAGCTGCAGCGCGATGCGCGATGGATCACCCTGGCTCGGCACGGTTTGCAGTGTATTGGTGGTGTTGCCGACCACCAGTGGCTGACCGCTGCCGATGTAGACGTCGTAGCTGTTGCCACGCTCGACCACCTGGGTACCGACCAGTTCGGACAGTTGGCGCACGGCTTCGTTGCGCGAGTCCAGCAGGTCGTTTGGCTGGTTGGTGCCGGTGGAGAGCTCGGAAATCTTCTGATTGAGCGTGGCAATCGTGGCGGACAGCTTGTTCACCTGATCCGCCATGTCGCCCAGGCTGCCATTCAGGTTGGTGTTCTGGTCATTCAACTGCTTGGCAATCGAATTGAAGCGGGCCGACAGGGCCTGGGCACCGGTCAGCACCGACTGGCGGGACGTGTCGTCGGTGGCCGAGGTCGAAACGCCCTGCATCGAGGTGAAGAATTTTTGCAGCACACCGGTCAGCCCGGTGTTGGAATCGGAAAGCGTGGCGTCCAGCGGCGTGGCCTGTGCGTTGTACGACGTAGCTTCGCTGTCGAGCGAAGTCGCGGTACGCAGCTGCGAATCGAGATACGAGTTGTACACGCGACGCACATCGGCCAGCGTCGTGCCGGTGCCGATGAACACATTGCCGTACTGAATCGAGCCTTTGGTGCTCTGCACAGACTGCTGGCGCGAGTACCCGGCGGTGTCGACGTTGGCAATGTTGTTGCCGGTCGTCACCAACGAGTTATGGCCAGCACTGAGCCCCGACATCCCGATATTGAGCAAACTCATGATTCAGACCTTATAAATTCGTTGAAACGCCCGCCGCAGCGTAGTTCTGGTAACTCGTCATCTGCCTGGCTATCTGCGAAATCTTGCTTGCGTAGTCCGGGTCGGTTGCGTAACCGGCCTTCTGCAACTCGCGTACAAACTGTTCTGGGTTATCGGCCGACTTCACGACATCTTGATAGCGATTATTGGTCTGCAGCAAAGTCACAAGGTCATGGAAACTGTCCTTGTAGGAGTCGTAGGAACGGAACTCGGCCGTCTCCTTGACCATCTGCCCGTTTCTGAATTCGCTGGTGATCGCCCGCGCCGAATTGCCCTGCCAGCTGTTGCCGGCCTTGATGCCGAACAGGTTGTGGCTGCTGCTGCCATCCTGCTGGCGCATGACCGACTTGCCCCAACCGGTTTCCAGGGCCGCCTGGGCCACCAGGTAACGTGGATCGACACCGATCCGGGCCGCCGCCTCCTTGGCCATCGGCAACATGGTGTTGACGAACTGGTCGGCGGAACTGAAGGCTTTCTTCGGTGGCGCCAGAGGAATCTGCGCCATGGCGCGACCGTAAATCTGCATGCCGCCCGCGGAGGATTGCTGTGCGTTCGCCAGCCAATCGCCGTTGTACAACGGTCCCGAACCGGTAGTCGTTGTGCGCCCTGGCAATTGAGTTTTGTTGGTCGTCATAGCCGTGGTCGTCACCGAAGGCACCAGCCCGGCCAACAACCGATCAGCCAGCTTTGGCGGCAATGCCAGGCGTCGCTGATTGATCAGCGCCATGTCATTGCGATGGGCACCCTCGCCCGCCTCTTGCGGCGTATGGACTGAACGTGAAGCCCACAACGGACGCTGGCCATTGACCCGCGACAGCGGCCCATTGAGCGCGACCGTGCCTGCCGCCACCGGTGTTTGCACAGCCGCCTTGGCAGCCTCTTGCCTGGCCAGCGACGCAGCCGCCGCCTCGCCCGGCGCCATGGGTTTGTTCTTCGACATCTGGCGCATCAGCACGTCGGCCAGACCAATACCACCACCCTCGCGGGACATGGAAACCGCCAGTTGCTGGTCGTACATTTCCTGATACTGCTTGGCTGCCGGCGTATTCAGCGGGTTGTCCTGGCCCAACGCTTCAGTGGCCGAGCGCATCGACTTGAGCATTTCACCGAGGAACAGCGATTCGAACTCCTGCGCCGCCTTGCGCATATTGCCGTCGCTGTTCTTGTCGCCGACCTTGAGCTGATTCAGACGATTGAGGTCCGAATAGGAGCCCGAATCGCTGCTGCTGACCAGACCGCTCTTGCGCATATCCACAATGGCCGTCCTCAGATCACGATCAGATCGGCTTGCAGGGCGCCGGCCTGCTTCAGCGCTTCGAGGATGGCCATCAAGTCACCCGGTGCCGCGCCGACCTGGTTCACCGCCCGCACGATCTCGTCGAGGGTGGTGCCCGGGCCGAACTTGAACATCGGCTTGGCTTCCTGCTGGGCATTGACCTTCGAACGCGGCACCACCGCCGTCGTGCCATTGGACAGAGGCCCGGGCTGGCTGACGATCGGGTCTTCGGTGATGGTCACGGTCAGGCTGCCGTGGGTGACGGCGGCCGGGGATACCTTGACGTTCTGGCCGATCACGATGGTGCCGGTACGGGAGTTGATGATGACTTTCGCCACCGCCTGACCCGGATCGATTTCGAGGTTTTCCAGGATCGACAGATAGTCGACGCGCTGACTTGGATCAAGCGGCGCAGTGACGCGAATCGAACCGCCGTCGATGGCCTGGGCCACGCCAGGGCCGAGCATGTCGTTGATCTTGTCGACGACGCGCTTGGCGGTGGTGAAGTCGGAACGGTTGAGGTTCAACGTCAGGCTGTTGCCCTGGTTGAAACCGCTCGGCACCGCGCGCTCCACCGAGGCGCCACCGGGGATGCGACCGGCCGACGGAACGTTGACGGTGATCTTCGAGCCGTCTCGCCCTTCCGCATCGAAACCACCGACCACCAGGTTGCCCTGGGCCACCGCATAGACGTTGCCGTCGATACCCTTGAGCGGTGTCAGCAGCAAGGTGCCGCCGCGCAAGCTCTTGGAGTTACCGATGGACGAAACGGTGATGTCGACCTGCTGACCCGGCTTGGCGAACGCCGGCAAATCGGCACTGATCGACACCGCCGCGACGTTCTTCAACTGCACGTTGCCCGAACCCGGCGGCACCTTGATGCCGAACTGCGAGAGCATGTTGTTGAAGGTCTGCAGGGTGAACGGGGTTTGCGTCGTCTGGTCGCCGGTGCCGTTAAGCCCGACCACCAGGCCGTAACCGATCAATTGGTTGGAACGCACGCCGGAAATGCTGGCGATGTCCTTCAGGCGCTCGGCTTGCGCGTTGAACGCAGCGGACAGCATCAAGGCGGCCACCATCAGGTGTTTAAGATTCAAACTGACCACCTAGAAAGGGAACAGCGGGCTGAGGAAAAAACGGTCGAACCAGCCTGGCTGACTCGCATCGGCAAACGAACCGGTGCCCGAGTAGGTGATGCGCGCATCGGCGACACGGGTCGACGACACCGTGTTGTCGGTGGAGATGTCATCGGCGCGAACCAGGCCGGCAATCCGCACCAGCTCATCGCCGGTGTTGAGGGTCATCCACTTCTCGCCGCGCACCGCGATGATGCCGTTGGGCAACACATCGGCGACGGTCACCGTGATCGAGCCGGTCAGGGTGTTGCCCTGCGCCGCCTTGCTATCGCCCTTGGTCGCGCGGTCGCCTTCATAGCTGGCGTCCAGACTCAGGTCACCACTGCCAAACGGATTGTTGGTGTTGGGGGTGGAGCCGAACAGCGAGGTCAGGCCGATGCTGGCCTTGCTGTTCTTGCCAATTTGCGAGTTGGCGTTTTTGCTGGCCTGGGTCCTTTCGTTCAGGGTGATGGTGATGATGTCACCGATCCGGAACGCCTTGCGGTCGCTGTAGAGGTTCTGTTCGAAACCGGCCTGATAGATCGAGCCGTTGTTCGCTGCCGCCGGCAAGGGCGTACGCGGCAACACCGGAGCGTAGTAAGGGTCATTGGGCTTGGGCGTCGCAGGCACGCAACCTGCGAGCGCGGTGATCCCACTCAGTGCCAGAACAGATACATAGCGATTCATGACCCTACCTCACGGTGTTGCAGGCAGCCTCATGGCCGCCCCATAGACTTGATTACAGATTCTGCGTTACGAACGAGAGCATCTGGTCGGCGGTGGAGATCACCTTGGAGTTCATCTCGTAGGCGCGCTGGGTGGTGATCATGTTGACCATCTCCTCAACGGTGCTGACGTTGGACGTTTCCAGGGTGCTCTGCAGCGTGGAGCCGAAACCGTTCAGGCCCGGAGTGCCGACTTGCGGCGCGCCGCTGGCGGCGGTTTCCAGGAACAGGTTGTTGCCTACCGCCTGCAGGCCGGCCGGGTTGATGAAGTCGGCGGTTTGCAGGTTGCCGATCACCTGGGCGGCCGGGTTGCCGGCAACGGTGATGGACACGGTGCCGTCGCGACCGACCGTGAAGGTCTGCGCTTCGTTCGGAATGACGATGGCCGGCTCCAGGGCAAAGCCGCTGGCGTTGACGATCTGGCCGTTGGAGTCCAGGTGGAATGTGCCGTCACGGGTATAAGACGTGGTGCCGTCCGGTTGCAGGATCTGGAAGAAGCCGCGGCCGTCGATGGCCATGTCCAGTGGCTGCTCGGTGGTTTGCAGGCTGCCGGCGGTGAAGTTTTTCTGGGTGCCGACGATGCGCACACCGGTGCCCAGTTGCAGCCCCGTCGGCAGTTCGCTGTCCTGGGTCGACTGGGCGCCTGGCTGGCGCTTGATCTGGTAGAGCAGGTCCTGGAACTCGGCGCGGTCACGTTTGAAACCCGTGGTCGACACGTTGGCCAGGTTGTTGGAAATGGTGGTCAGGTTGGTGTCCTGGGCGGACAGGCCTGTCTTGGCAACCCATAGAGCCGGAAGCATTCGATTCTCCTCGTGCGCCTGTTTTACGGCGCGACGTTCTGGTAATTAGCTGATCTGCAAGACCCGAGCCATGGCCTGGTCATCGTCTTTGGCGGTGTTCATCATCTTGATGTGCAGCTCGAACTGCTTGGACAAAGCCAGTACCGAGGTCATCTCTTCCACGGCATTGACGTTGCTCGACTCGAGGAACCCGGACACCAACTTGACGCCGGCATCGGCCTGCGCCGGCTTGCCGTCCTTGGTGTGGATCGAACCATCCAGGCCTTTGGTCATGTTCTGGAGGTCTGGATTGACCAGCTTGATGCGGTCGACTTCAGCCATCACCCGGGGACCTTCGCCCATCGCACGGATGCTGATGGTGCCGTCCTCGCCGACTTCGATCTGCTGCTCCGGCGGCACGGCGATCGGCCCGCCATTGCCCATGACCGGCATGCCGTTGCCGGCGCGCAGCACGCCCAGGGCGTCAACGTTCAGGCTGCCGGTGCGCACGTAACTTTCAGCGCCATCGGGGGTCTGTACGGCAATCCAGCCGCTGCCTTGCACGGCAACGTCGAGGTCGCGGCCGGTTTCCACCAGCGAGCCAGGGGAGAAATCGGTGGCCGGGCGTTCGGTCATGGCAAACGCCCGCGCCGGAAAGCTGTCACCGAACACCGGCATCGAACGGGCCTGTTCCAGATCTTTCTGGAAGCCGTTGGTGGAGATGTTCGCGAGGTTGTTGGCATGAGCCTTTTGCGCCAGTGCATTCTGGCTGGCGCCGGTCATTGCCACATAAAGGTACTTGTCCACACTCTTTCCTCTGCCTGCCGGACGTTTGCCGCCCACTGCTGTGTTGCGCAGGCTGTAGCAATTTGCAGACCAACTTGCGCGCAGCGGCTCGAACCCCCTTTAAACCGGGGGTTGGAAGCTGATCAGAAGGGAAACGAACAATCGATCGAAGACGAAAAACCGGCGCGATTATGCCGCTTGGCGGCAACGCCGTGAAAAGCCGGCTACCAGCCTTTCACGCCGCTCATGTCGGGCAATTTGTGGGCAATGCCTTTATGGCAGTCGATACAGGTGGCCTGGCCGCTGGCCAATGAGGTGGAGTGCATGTTGGCGGCGCGTTTGCCCTGGCGGGTGAAGTCCATGAACTCGAAGTTGTGGCAGTTGCGACACTCCCGGGAGTCGTTGGCCTTGAGCCGCGCCCATTCGTGTTCGGCCAGCTCCCGGCGCATGCCCAGAAACTTGTCCCGGGTACTGATAGTACCGAACAACTTGCCCCAGACCTCCTTGGAGGCCTGCATCTTGCGGGCGATCTTGTGCGTCCACTCGTGGGGGACGTGACAGTCCGGGCACGTGGCGCGCACGCCCGAGCGATTGGTGTAGTGAATGGTTTCCTGCAACTCGACAAACACGTTGTCGCGCATTTCATGGCAGGACGTGCAGAACTTCTCGGTGTTGGTCGCTTCCAGCGCGGTGTTGAACCCACCCCAGAAAATCACCCCGGCGATAAACCCGCCCAGGGTCAGGAAGCCCAGGCTGTAATGCACGCTGGGCCGACGCAGCACACCCCAATAATCCTTGAGCAAGGCAAGCAAAGATTTCATGGCCTCTCCTCAAGGTTTCGGCTGGCGGTTGATTTCGTCTTGCAAGACCTGGTCGATGTTCTTGAAGCTGTTGTTCACCAGTGGCTTCACATCTTTTTGCGGCACATGACACTGGTTACAGAAGTAGCGGCGCGGCGACACCGCCGCCAATGCCTGGCCGTCGCGGTCCATGTAGTGCGTGATACTGATCATCGGCGCCTGGGTGCGCGCGCTGTTGCCACGACTGTGGCAGGTCAGGCACTTGTTGCTGTTCATGTCGATGCCATAGCCGCGAATGCTGTGGGGAATAGTCGGCGGTTGCTCGGGATAATTACGTTCACGCTTGAGGTCCTTGTTCTCGTCTTCCGCGAGGGGTGGAGCGGGCAACTCCTGAGTCAAGGTCCCGCCGACCCGTCGACCATCGGGTGCCGGCGCATCCAGTGGGTAACCGGGTTCTGCCGCAAATGCCATGGGCAGCCACACCAGCAGAGCGGCAAGCAGGGACAGCGAACGATAGTTCATGAAAGCGCTCCTTATGCCGTCTTGATCAACTCAATCCTGATCGCGCATTTTTTGTAATCGGTCTGCTTGGAGATGGGGTCCGTCGCATCAAGCGTGACTTTGTTGATCAGCCTGTTGGCATCGAAAAACGGCACGAACACCAGGCCTTGAGGCGGTTTGTTGCGTCCACGGGTTTCAATCCGTGCGCGCATTTCGCCACGCCGGCTGATCAGCTTCACTTCGCTGCCACGCCTGGCATTCAAGGCCTTGGCGTCGGCCGGGTGCATGTAGACCAGCGCATCGGGTACCGCTTTATAGAGTTCTTCGACACGTTGGGTCATGGTCCCGGTGTGCCAGTGTTCAAGCACCCGCCCCGTGCTCAACCAGAACGGGAAGTCCGCGTCCGGGGCTTCCGCAGGCGGCTCGTAGGGGAGCGCGAAGATGATTGCCTTCTTGTCGGGGTAGCCATAGAACTGCACACCACTGCCCTTCTCGACATAGGGGTCGTAACCTTCGCGGAAGCGCCACAGCGTTTCCTTGCCTTCGACGACGGGCCAGCGCAAGCCGCGTTCGGAGTGATAACGATCAAAGGGCGCCAGGTCATGACCATGCCCCCGGCCGAATTGGGCATATTCTTCGAACAAGCCTTTTTGCAGGTAGAAACCGAAATCCCGGGCCTCGTCGTTCTGATAGCCCTCAGCCAGTTGCTCAGCCGGGAACTGATCGACCTGGCCATTCTTGAACAACACCTCATACAGGGTCTTGCCCTTGTACTGCGGTGAACTCTCCAACAATTCCGCCGGCCAGACTTCGTCGGTTTTAAAGCGCTTGGAAAATTCGACCAGTTGCCAGAGGTCCGACTTGGCATCACCCGGTGCCGAAACCAGTTGATGCCAGAACTGCGTACGCCGCTCCGCGTTACCGTAAGCGCCTTCTTTCTCGACCCACATCGCCGTGGGCAAAATCAGATCCGCTGCCTGCGCTGAGACGGTGGGATACACATCCGACACCACCACGAAGTTCTCGGGATTGCGCCAACCCGGCAGCACTTCCTGCATGATGTTGGGCCCGGCCTGCATGTTGTTGCTGGCCATCGTCCAATACACATTGAGCACGCCGTCCTTGAGCATGCGGCTCTGCTGCACGGCATGGAACCCGACCTTTTCCTTGATGGTGCCCGCCGGCAGTTTCCAGATTTTTTCCGCCGTGGCGCGATGCTTCGGATTGGTCACCACCAGATCGGCCGGCAGACGATGGGAGAACGTGCCCACTTCCCGCGCCGTGCCGCAGGCCGAAGGCTGGCCCGTCAGGGAGAAAGGACTGTTGCCCGGTTCGCTGATTTTCCCGGTGAGCAGGTGGATGTTGTAGATCAGGTTGTTGGCCCACACGCCCCGGGTGTGCTGGTTGAAGCCCATGGTCCAGAACGAAACCACTTTGCGCTTGGGGTCGGCATACAGTTCGGCCAGTGCCTTGAGGCGCTCGGCTGGCACCCCGGTTTCCTTCGCGGTGCGTTCCAGGGTGTAGGGCTTTACGAAAGCAGCGAATTGCTCGAAGTCGATGTCGGTCCAGGTGTTCGCTTTGTCGGCATTCTTGGCCTTCATTTCCAGCGGATTATCGGGACGCAAACCGTAGCCAATGTCATCCGTGCCTTTGGCGAACTTGGTGTGTTTGCTGACGAAGTCTTTATTGACCGAACCGCTCTCAATGATGTGGTTGGCGATGTAGTTGAGAATCAGCAAGTCAGTCTGTGGCTTGAACACCATCGGAATGTCGGCCAGTTCAAAACTGCGATGTTCGAACGTAGAGAGCACGACCACTTTCACATTCGGCTGGCTTAAACGGCGATCAGTCACCCGACTCCAGAGAATCGGGTGCATTTCCGCCATGTTTGAACCCCACAAGACGAATGCATCGGTGACTTCGATATCGTCATAACAGCCCATCGGCTCATCGATACCGAACGTGCGCATGAACCCCATGACCGCCGAGGCCATGCAATGGCGTGCATTGGGGTCGATGTTGTTCGAGCGGAATCCCGCCTTCATCAATTTGTTGGCCGCGTACCCTTCCCAGATCGTCCACTGGCCGGAACCGAACATGGCGATGGATTCCCCGCCCTTATTCTTCAGCGCCTCCTTGTACTTCAACTCCATCACATCGAATGCCTGTTTCCAGGACACCGGGTGAAACTCGCCCTGTTTGTCATATTGCCCATTGGTCATGCGCAACAGCGGCTGAGTCAGCCGATCAACGCCGTACATGATCTTGGATAAAAAGTAGCCTTTGACGCAGTTCAACCCGCGATTGACCTCGGCTTTTACATCGCCGTGAGTTGCAACTACGCGGTTGTCCTTGGTCGCCACCATGACGCTGCAACCGGTACCGCAAAAACGACAGGGCGCCTTGTTCCAGTTCAGGGAAACCATGTCTTGTTCGGTAATCAGGTTGCTGGCCGAGGTAAACACCGGGAGACCCGCAGCCGCTGCCGCGATTCCGGCAGCCTGGGCTTTGACAAACTCTCGCCGAGTCATAGGCATGTGCTTTCTCCCGTCACATCGAGAATCTCGTGATAAACCAGAGCGGCATTGAGCACACCCGGCAAGCGATTGATCTGATCGATTCGCTGAAGAATCTGGCTTTCGTGATCGGTTTCCAGCACAACCACCAATTTGCCGGCGGGGCTTTCCTGATGAAGCTCAACGCCCGTGAGCAAACGCAGATTGGCTTTCACCGCCTCGAACAAGGCAGGACGGGCATGTACTACCAGACTGGCAATGTGCAGCGTCTTTTCCACGACCCGTACTCCCTGCTGAATTAGAGATGAATGTCGATCAGTTGGGAGGCCCTGGCGGACCGAGGAGCATTTGCAGAAACCACACAAAAAAACCGTAACCACCGACTATCGCCACCGATAACAGTGGAAACAGAACAATGATCAGGAAATAGAACAGGCGAGTTTCTTTGCGAACTCGCCGGGTGGAGTCATCCATTGATGGCATGGTCAGCGCTCCTGCCAAACTTTGAGAAGAGCCTAGATGGCTTCCTCTGTAAGTTCCATGATTCAGGTCAATAGCAGAGGTTCTAGCGCTTTAAATGCGAACTTGAAGCGCTGGATAAATATTTACATCCGATAATAATTCTTGCCCGGTTGAGTTGTTAACGCTCCAATTTGCCTATTTCATATTCACGCAACTTGTTGGCAATCGTTGTGTGGGAAACACCCAGTCGCTTGCCGAGCAATCGGCTGCTGGCATGCTCCGAATACAGCCGCTCCAGCACCGCCTTCTCGAAACGCCCAACGATCTCGTCCAGCCCTCCTTCAAGCGAAAAATCACCAAGGGGCTGACGCACGCCATAGTCCGGCAAACGAATGTGCTCGGCTTTGACGGTCCCGCCGTCACACAGGGAAACGGCCTGGAACAGCACGTTTTCCAACTGCCGCACGTTGCCCGGCCAATGGTAATGACTAAGCCGCTCCATGGCCGCCGGGGCCAGTTTGGGCAACGGACAACCAATCTGCCGGCTGGCCTGATCGAGGAAGTGCTCCACCAACGGCGTCAAACCGTCGAGGCATTCGCGCAACGGCGGGATGTGCAGCGACAACACATTCAAGCGGTGATAAAGGTCCTGGCGGAACTCGCCGCGAGCGCACAATTCGGACAGGTCGACCTGGGTTGCGCAGATCACTCGCACGTCGAGGTAGACCTCTTCATCACTGCCTACACGACGGAAGCAACCGTCCTGCAAAAAGCGCAGCAATTTCACCTGCAAGCGCGGACTCATTTCTCCGACGCCATCTAGAAACAGCGTACCGCCCGCCGTCAGTTCCAGCAGCCCGAGCTTGCCTTCGGCCCTTGCCCCTTCGAAGGCACCCGGGCCGTAACCGAACAACTCGGTCTCGGCCATCGACTCCGGCAGACCGGCACAATTGAGCGCCATCAATGGCGACTGCCCACGCGGGCTGGCCAGATGGCAAGCCCGCGCCAGCAACTCTTTGCCGGTGCCGGTTTCGCCTTCTATCAATAGAGGCGCATCCAGTGGCGCCATGCGCCGCGCTTCGCGCACCACGGCGGCCATGACTTTCGAGCTTTGGAAGATGCTGTCGAAGCCGCGCAATTCCTGCTTGCGCACGTTGTAGATGCGCTCGCCTACCCGGTCGGCGCGATGCAGCGTCAGTACCGCACCGGCCATGGCTTCACTGTCGTCATGCTCCGATTGCAGCGGCGCGATGTCGGCCAGGAACACGTCCCCCTTGACCTTGACCCGCAGCCCGTTGATCCGCGACTTGTTGGCGCGCACCAGTTCCGGCAAATCGAAATCTTCGGCGTACCGCGACAGGGGAATCCCCGGCACCTCGTCGACCCGCACCCCGAGCAACTGCGCCGCCGCCCGGTTGGCCGCGACGATGGAGCCGCCCATGTCGATCGACAGCACCGGAAACTCCAGCGCACCGAGCAGTGCATTGAGCTCCATGTGCCGACGCTCGCTGGGCATCAGCCCTACACGCTTGACGCCGAAAACCCCGGCAATCGCTTCGAATTTCGGACGCAAGGCCTGGAACTGAATGTTGATCAGGTTCGGGCAATGCAGGTAGATGGCGTTGCCATGCTCACCACCCACCTCACCGCGGGCCACGTTGATCCCGTACTCCACCAGCAGATTGAGAATGTCGCGCAGGATGCCGATGCGGTTCTGGCAATGGACTTTGATACGCATAAAAAAGACCTGAAAAGCGATGAATAAGGTTGGTATCAACGCAAACCCTGTGGGAGCGAGCTTGCTCGCGATAGCGACCTGTCTGATACATCAATGTTGGACATGCCGGCGCTTTCGCGAGCAAGCCCGCTCCCACAGGGGTATTGCGATGCACGCTCGATCGCATTTTTCTTTCGAGGCGCTCAGATAGTCGTCAAGATTATGTGACAGGCAAAGCATTTTTCAAACCGTGAAATCTCAATAACTGCGCGCTCACGACCAATACGTAACGAAATCTTTACGATTATCGAGGAGTTTTCCTACGCTTGACGCCGAGCACCTGCTGCAACAGTGCAATCCTTGGAGTATTTCTAAGTCCATAGCAGTACATAACAAGAACGAAATCCCCTAGCAGGAGAGCAGCATGAAGCAGACGCAATACGTGGCTCGCGAGCCCGATGCGCAAGGTTTTATCGACTACCCCGCCGAAGAACACGCGGTGTGGAACACGCTGATCACCCGTCAACTGAAAGTGATCGAAGGGCGTGCGTGCCAGGAGTACCTGGACGGTATCGAAAAACTCGGTCTGCCCCACGACCGCATTCCTCAACTCGGCGAAATCAACAAGGTCCTCGGTGAAACCACCGGCTGGCAGGTTGCCCGGGTTCCGGCACTGATTCCCTTCCAGACCTTTTTCGAATTGCTGGCCAGCAAGCAGTTCCCGGTGGCGACCTTCATTCGTACCCGTGAAGAACTGGACTACCTGCAAGAGCCGGATATTTTCCACGAGATCTTTGGTCACTGCCCGCTGCTGACCAACCCGTGGTTCGCCGAATTCACCCACACCTACGGCAAACTCGGCCTCAAGGCGTCCAAGGAAGAACGCGTGTACCTGGCGCGCCTGTACTGGATGACCATCGAGTTCGGTCTGGTCGACACCCCGCAAGGCCAACGCATCTACGGCGGCGGCATTCTGTCTTCACCGAAAGAGACCGTGTATTGCCTGTCGGACGAGCCTGAGCATCAGGCGTTCGATCCGCTGGAATGCATGCGCACGCCTTACCGCATCGACATCTTGCAGCCACTGTACTTCGCGTTGCCAAACCTCAAGCGTCTGTTCGACCTCGCTCACGAAGACATCATGGGCATGGTCAAGCAAGCGATGCAGATGGGTCTGCACGCACCGAAGTTTCCGCCAAAACCAAAAGCCGCGTGATCCGCCGCTTTTAGAATCAAGTGAGCCTGTCAGAAACCATCGCTTTGGATTAGCGTGGTAGCACTGAGGGCCGATTTCCCAACATTCGATTTCAGGAATTCATCATGACCGCATTAACTCAAGCCCATTGCGAAGCCTGCCGCGCCGACGCTCCACAAGTCAGCGACGAAGAACTGCCGATCCTGATCAAGCAGATCCCGGACTGGAACATCGAAGTACGTGACAGCATCATGCAGCTGGAAAAGGTCTTCCTGTTCAAGAACTTCAAGCACGCCCTGGCGTTCACCAACGCTGTCGGCGAAATCTCCGAGGCCGAAGGCCACCACCCGGGCCTGCTGACCGAGTGGGGCAAAGTCACCGTGACCTGGTGGAGCCACTCGATCAAAGGCCTGCACCGCAACGACTTCATCATGGCCGCGCGCACTGACATCGTTGCGAAGGACGCTGAGGGGCGCAAATAATGCATTTCGACGCCATCGGTCGAGTACCTGGCGACCCGATCCTCGGCCTGATGGAGGCCTACGCGCAGGACCCGAACCCGCGCAAGTTCGATTTGGGCGTGGGTGTCTACAAAGACGCCCAGGGCCTGACGCCGATTCTCGAGTCGGTGAAGCTTGCCGAGCAGCGCCTGGTGGATCGCCAGTCCACCAAGACCTACATCGGTGGCCACGGCGAGCCCGCATTCGGCAAGGCCATCAATGAGCTGGTGCTGGGTGCCGACTCGAAGCTGATCAACGCACAACGCGCCGGCGCCACCCAGACACCGGGTGGCACGGGTGCGCTGCGCCTGAGCGCAGACTTCATCGCCCAATGCCTGCCAGGCCGTGGCGTGTGGTTGAGCAACCCGACCTGGCCGATCCACGAAACGATTTTTGCGACAGCCAAGGTCAAGGTCAGCCACTACCCGTACGTGGGCAGTGACAACCGGCTCGACGTCGACGGCATGCTCGCGGCGCTCAATGAAGCGCCCAAGGGCGACGTGGTGTTGCTGCACGCCTGCTGCCATAACCCGACCGGTTTCGACCTGTCCCAGGATGACTGGCAGCGGGTACTGGAGGTAGTACGCAAGCGCGAACTGCTGCCACTGATCGACTTCGCGTATCAAGGATTCGGCGATGGCCTGGAACAGGATGCCTGGTCGACCCGGCTGTTCGCCGCCGAGTTGCCGGAGCTGCTGATCACCAGTTCCTGCTCGAAGAACTTCGGCCTGTACCGCGACCGCACCGGCGCGCTGATTGTCTGCGCGAAAACCGCCGACAAGCTCACCGACATCCGCAGCCAGCTGGCCAACATCGCCCGCAACCTGTGGTCGACGCCGCCGGATCACGGTGCGGCCGTGGTCGCGACCATCCTCGGCGACCCGGAACTGAAAAACCTCTGGGCTGACGAAGTGGAAGCCATGCGCCTGCGTATTGCCCAACTGCGCAGCGGTCTGGTGGAGGCGCTAGAACCTCACGGATTGCGCGAGCGCTTTGCGCACATTGGCGTGCAACGCGGGATGTTCTCCTACACCGGCCTGTCGCCGGAACAAGTGAAGAACCTGCGGGACAACCACAGCGTGTACATGGTCAGCTCCGGCCGGGCCAACGTGGCGGGGATTGATGCCACACGTCTGGATCTGCTGGCCGAGGCGGTTGCGAAGGTCTGCAAATAACCTTCAAACACTGCAAATCCCCTGTAGGAGCGAGCCTGCTCGCGATAGCGGAGTGTCATTCAACATTGATGTTGACTGATACACCGCTATCGCGAGCAGGCTCGCTCCTACAATTATTTCTGCGCCAGTGTTACCGATCTGTCTATACAACCCCATCCGTCGAAACAAATGGATATAAAAGTCCGTTTGTCATTTTCAGTGCGGTATCCTGCCCAGGCTTTTTTTAAAGCGCGGATCTACCAGATCTATCAACAGACTTAGCGAGGAGCGCGACCATGCACGAGATTCCTAATCTCCCCTTCCCAAGCCTGCACGAACCTGAGCAGACGACCACGCAGCAAGCCGGAGCCCAACAGCCCCAGCCGAAAGAAGCCACTGACCGCCGCCAGGCTGACAGAGAAGACTGAAACACCCGCCGTACAGACCGTGTGGAAAGCGCTAACATGCGCTTTCCACACTGCCTGAAACGAGAACTCTGTCCATGACCGATGAATTCAGCGAAGCGCAGGCCAGCGTCCTGATCGGCACCGCCGAGAAAATGATCGAGATCTGGAATCGCCTCTCTCCCGAGAAACAAGCCGCCTTGCTCGCCCGCTTCGGCACCCAGGAAAATGCGCTGGCCGCCCTGGTCACCACGCAGCTGGTCGCCCCCGTCAAACCTGAATGACAGCGCCCGGCAAATAGTTTTACTTTTTCACAACCTGCAACCGTCCACACCGCTATCATAAGCAGCCTATCTATCCTGCTTTACCGTGGACCTTTACCCATGCCTGAAAACCAGCGCCCCCTGGCGGTCACGCTGCAAGTCGTTTCCATCGTCCTTTTCACCTTCATCGGCTACCTGAACATCGGCATCCCCCTGGCCGTATTGCCCGGTTACGTCCACAGCGACCTGGGGTTCGGCGCGGTGATCGCGGGCCTGGTGATCAGCGTGCAATACCTGGCCACCCTGCTCAGCCGCCCCTATGCCGGGAAGATCATCGACAACAAGGGCAGCAAACTGGCCGTGATGTATGGCCTGGCCGGTTGCGGCCTGAGTGGTGTGTTCATGCTGATCTCGGCCTGGACCCAGAGCCTGCCGGCCTTGAGTCTGTTCAGCTTGCTGATCGGCCGCCTGGTGCTCGGCAGCGCGGAAAGCCTGGTGGGCTCGGGCTCGATTGGCTGGGGCATTGGCCGGGTCGGCGCGGCGAATACGGCCAAGGTCATCTCGTGGAACGGTATCGCCAGCTATGGCGCACTGGCCGTCGGCGCGCCCCTTGGCGTGTTGCTCGTCCATCGCCTGGGCTTGTGGAGCATGGGCGTGAGCATTGTGTTGCTGGCCGTGCTCGGCCTGCTGCTGGCCTGGCCGAAAACCGCCGCGCCGATCGTTGCCGGTGAGCGGCTGCCGTTCATGCACGTGCTCGGGCGGGTCTTCCCCCACGGCTGCGGACTGGCCCTGGGCTCCATTGGCTTCGGCACCATCGCCACCTTCATCACCCTGTATTACGCCACGCAACACTGGGATAACGCCGTGCTGTGCTTGAGCCTGTTCGGCGCCAGCTTCATCGGTGCGCGCTTGCTGTTCGGCAACCTGATCAACCGCCTCGGCGGCTTTCGCGTCGCCATTGCCTGCCTGTCGGTGGAAACATTCGGGTTGCTGTTGCTGTGGCTGGCACCCGATGCCCATTGGGCACTGGCGGGAGCGGCGCTGAGCGGCTTCGGCTTTTCGCTGGTGTTTCCGGCGCTGGGGGTGGAAGCAGTCAACCTGGTCCCGGCCTCCAGCCGTGGCGCAGCCGTCGGCGCCTATTCACTGTTCATCGACTTGTCGCTGGGGATCACCGGGCCGCTCGCCGGCGCCATTGCGGCCGGGTTCGGGTTCGCTTCGATCTTCCTGTTCGCTGCACTCGCCGCGTTGAGCGGTTTGATCCTGAGTCTTTATTTGTATCGGCAGGCGCCAAAGCAACGCGAAGCACGGGACGCCCGCTAGAAGTCGACCTTGCCGCGCCCGGCCTTGATGTTGCCGCGCTTGGATTTGGATTCGAGGCGACGGGTCTTCGAGCCGAGGGTCGGCTTGGTCGGACGACGCTTTTTCTCGACCTTGGTGGCACTCTGAATCAGTTCGATCAAACGCTCCAAAGCATCCGCACGATTCTGCTCCTGTGTCCGGTATTGCTGAGCCTTGATGATCAACACACCGTCGCTGGTGATGCGGCTGTCACGCAGCGCCAGTAGCCGCTCCTTGTAGAACTCGGGCAAGGACGACGCCGGAATGTCGAAGCGCAGGTGCACGGCACTGGAGACTTTGTTGACGTTCTGCCCACCGGCGCCCTGGGCGCGAATGGCCGTCAACTCGATCTCGGCATCCGGCAGATGCACGTTGTTGGAAATGGCCAGCATGGGAAAGCGTCCGAATTCAGAACGTGCAGGATACCGCGAAACGATTGGAGGAATGCGGCCCCTGTAGGAGCGAGCCTGCTCGCGATGAGGCCGTATCAGTCAGCATAACCTTTGCTGACCCACCACCATCGCGAGCAGGCTCGCTCCTACAGGGGATGTGTGTGTGAAGTGCAGAAACGACAAACCCGGCACTTGGCCGGGTTTGCTGTTTCTGCGCGGAGTTACTCCACTGCGGCCTGCAAGGCACGCTGCGCACTGCGCTTGTTCTTGATGCCGTAGCAGACCCACATGAACACCAGCCACACCGGAATCGCGTACACCGATGTCTGGATCCCCGGAATCAACAGCATCACGCCAAGGATGAACACCACGAACGCCAGGCAGATGTAGTTCCCGTACGGGTACCACAGGGCCTTGAACAGCGGCGTTTGTTTGGTCTTGTTCATGTGCTGGCGGAACTTGAAGTGCGAATAGCTGATCATCGCCCAATTGATCACCAGGGTAGCCACCACCAGCGACATCAGCAATTCCAGCGCGTTTTGCGGGATCAGGTAGTTCAGCAGCACCGCGATCAGGGTCACGGCGGCCGAGGCCAGGATCGAACGCACCGGCACGCCGCGCTTGTCGATCTTCGCCAATGCTTTCGGCGCATCGCCCTGCTCGGCCATGCCCAGCAGCATGCGGCTGTTGCAGTAGGTGCCGCTGTTGTACACCGACAACGCCGCAGTCAGGACCACGAAGTTGAGGATGTGCGCGGCGGTGTTGCTGCCCAGCATCGAGAACACTTGCACGAACGGACTGCCGCTATAGGAATCACCGGAGGCGTTCAGAGTGGTCAGCAAACTGTCCCACGGGGTCAACGACAGCAGGATAACCAGGGCACCGATGTAGAAAATCAGGATCCGGTAGATCACCTGGTTGATGGCTTTCGGGATCACGGTTTTTGGCTTGTCAGCTTCGGCAGCGGTGAAACCGAGCATTTCCAGGCCACCGAAGGAAAACATGATGAAAGCCATGGCCATCACCAGACCGCTGACACCGTTCGGGAAGAAGCCACCGTGGGACCACAGGTTGCTGACCGCGGCTTGCGGGCCGCCATTGCCGCTGACCAGCAGGTAGCTGCCCAGGGCAATCATGCCGACGATCGCCACGACCTTGATGATCGCGAACCAGAACTCGGCCTCGCCAAACACTTTGACGTTGGCCAGGTTGATGGCGTTGATCAGCACGAAGAAGGCAGCTGCGGAGACCCAGGTCGGGATGTCCGGCGCCCAATAGTGGATGTATTTACCGACGGCCGTCAGCTCGGACATGCCCACCAGAATGTACAGAATCCAGCAGTTCCAGCCCGACATGAAGCCGGCAAAGCCGCCCCAGTACTTGTGCGCGAAGTGGCTGAAGGAACCGGCCACCGGATCTTCGACGATCATTTCGCCCAGTTGGCGCATGATCATGAAGGCGATGAAGCCGCAGATGGCATAGCCGAGGATCATCGACGGGCCGGCGGATTTCAGTACCCCGGCCGAGCCGAGGAACAAACCGGTACCGATCGCGCCACCGAGGGCGATCAATTGAATGTGGCGATTTTTCAGGCCGCGTTTCAGCTCGCCTGATTGCGGGTTTTGTCCACTCATGAAAAGGGTCTCACGCAAGGTTTGATGATGTTCAGTAGACGTTGCTGCTCAGAAAAGACGCTAAGCGGCACCGATCAAACCCCAGCGCAGGCACCAGGAGTTCAGCGTATTTACAACGGTCATGCGTCACCTGTTTGTTTTTATCTGCGACGAAATCGAACCCGACACGCTCGTGACGCGACGGAGTGAACAAGGCGGATAGCCTTGAGGTTTGCGCAGGTGCGCAGGAGGTCACAGGTAAAACGCGGCGCATTGTACACCTGTAACCCCCTGCTGCCAGACCCGCTGGACAAGCGTGTCTATGGCCGGGATTGCCTGTGTCCGCCCCGAGAGGCTCGGGCGGCTGCAAAAAATGGGTCAGACCCTTGCGGATCATCGACGGGAAAGGCAGGAAAACCGCCCCTCGCAGAGAGATGGAGATGGATTGCGGCGTTCATTGCGCCTCCTTTTTGTTATGCACCTGCACGACAGGCATGGCACGCATGACACCCTGACTGGAGTGATGAAACAAGCGGGCTAGAGGGTCGGATGTAGGAAGGAAGGCGCTGACGCGTAAGAGTTTTCTTACGGAATCCAGGAAGTGGCAAATCCACGGGGTTAATCTGCGGATTTCGTCAGGTTTTCTTTACAGGGCGTAAATCCGGATTTCCACATTGGAGTTCTCGGTGCAGCGACTGACGCCATCGCGAGCAAGCTCGCTCCCACATTTTGATCGCGATTCTCCAAGCAAACTCATTTCCCTGTGGGAGCGAGCTTGCTCGCGAAGGCGGCCTCAAAAACGACACAGACATAAAGCCAGGCCAAAAAAAACGCCAACCCGAAGGTTGGCGTTTTTTATGAAGCGCTCAGCCGATTATTCCGGCTTGCGACGACCAAAGCCCGGACGCTGGCCGGAACCGGCTGGTGCGCCACGGCGTTTGCCCGATGGCGCGTCGCCGTCGACCAGCTTGATCCCTGGGCGCTTCGGCGCAGGCTTGGCCGGGCGCTTGGTGTCGACTGGACGGTCCGCCACCGGCGTACCACGACCTTCGCCACGCTCGCTACGGCCATTGGCCGGACGCGGCGTGCGTGGACCGCGTTCGCCGTCCTGACGGGCGGCTGGCTTGCGACCTGGACGCTCGCCTTCAATCTGCGGCTCGCGGTTATCACGCGGGGCAGCAGGTCCGCCACTCGCTGGACGCAGGGTGCGCACGCGCTCGGTCCTGGCCATCGGCCGCGACGACTTGCGCTGCATCCGGTCGAGCTTGTCCTTGCTCTTGGCGTTGAGTTGCGGCATGGCTACCGGCGTCAGGCCAACTTCGGCGCTGAGAATGTCGACTTCGTACTGGCTCATTTCACGCCAGCGACCCATCGGCAGGTCGGAGTTGAGGAACACCGGGCCGAAACGCACGCGCTTCAGACGGCTGACCACCAGCCCCTGGGATTCCCACAGGCGACGCACTTCACGGTTACGACCTTCCATCACCACGCAGTGGTACCAGTGGTTGAAACCTTCGCCACCTGGCGCCTGCTTGATGTCGGTGAACTTGGCCGGGCCATCTTCAAGAACAACGCCAGCCTTCAGGCGCTCGATCATCTCGTCGTCGACTTCACCGCGTACACGCACGGCGTACTCGCGGTCCATCTCGTAGGACGGGTGCATCAAACGGTTGGCCAGTTCACCGTCGGTGGTGAACATCAGCAAACCGGTGGTATTGATGTCGAGACGGCCGATGTTGATCCAGCGCCCTTCTTTCGGGCGCGGCAGCTTGTCGAACACCGTCGGACGACCTTCAGGGTCGACACGGGTGCAGATCTCGCCGTCGGGTTTGTTGTACATGATCACGCGGCGGACCGACTCGGCGGCCTCTTCACGCTTGATCACCTTGCCATCGATGGTGATGGCGTCGTGCATGTCGACACGCTGGCCAAGGGTGGCGTCTTTGCCGTTGACCTTGATGCGGCCGTGGCTGATCCAGGCTTCCACGTCACGGCGCGAGCCAACGCCGATACGGGCGAGGACTTTCTGCAGTTTTTCGCCTGCTGGGCCGATTGGCTGGTCGTCTTGCTGGTCTTTGATACTCATCTGGGCACCTCCCGGTGTGGTCTGAAAACTGGGTACTTGGGCGAAGGGATCGCCGAAGGGTCGCGAATCATACGCGCATGAGGGCGTTTGCGCATCAGAGACTAGCTGATCAATGCAGGGTTATTTGTTTTTCCGCCGGCCGGTGACACGCAACTTGCTTGCGAACACAAAACCCTGTGGGAGCGAGCTTGCTCGCGATAGCGGTTTTTCAGTCACATTGATGTTGAATGTACTGCCGTCATCGCGAGCAAGCTCGCTCCCACAGGGTTTACGTCAGTCTTCGAGCTGGCGGCGTTCTGCTTCGATGGCATCGGCCAGGGCCTGGGCTTCGGCCTCTTCGTCCGACAGTTCGGGCTCGGGCTTCGGCTGTTCGAGGGCGGCAACGGCGGCCAGGAGTTTTTCGCGGGCTTCGGCAACGCCGAGGATGTCGTCTTCTTGCTCTGGTTCAATGTCCGACTGAGGCTCGCCTTCCGGCTCAGGCTCAGGCTGTGCCGCTTCGACCTCTGGTTCAATGACCGACTGCTCCGGATCGAACTCAGGCGACACCCCATCACGCAGCAAATCGTCGAAATCGGTCTTGAGCCCCTCCTCCATGCTGTCCAGCTCCAGCAACAGCGTGTGGAAACTGGTTTCTTCCTTCGGCTCTTCCGGCTCGGCGCTGGCGTCGGCCAATTCTTGCAGACCGGCAGGTACGGGCGCGTCATCGAAATCGAGCACCGGATCCGGTTCCAGCTCGCGCAGTTCCGCCAGCGGCGGCAGGTCGTCGAGGTTTTTCAGGTTGAAGTGATCGAGGAACGCCTTGGTGGTGGCGAACATCGCCGGTTTTCCGGGCACGTCACGGTAACCGACGATGCGGATCCACTCGCGCTCCATCAACGTCTTGACGATGTTGCTGTTGACCGCCACACCCCGCACGTCTTCGATTTCGCCACGGGTAATCGGCTGGCGATAGGCGATCAGGGCCATGGTTTCCAGCATGGCACGGGAGTAACGCTGCGGGCGCTCTTCCCACAGACGCCCGACCCAAGGCGCAAATTTCTCGCGAATTTGCAGGCGATAACCCGAGGCCACTTCCTTCAACTCAAACGCGCGGCCATCACAGGACTTGGCCAGAATCGCCAGGGCCTTCTTGAAGACCGGTGGTTCCGGGCGCTCGCCTTCTTCGAAGAGTTCGAACAGGCTTTCCAGGGATTGCGGCTTTCCCGAGGCCAACAGAAAGGCTTCAAGCAAGGGTGCCAGATCACGGGGTTCAGTCAGGTTCATGTTTCGACTCGTTATTCGGCTCGGGCTCGCACATGGATCGCGGCAAATGGCTCATTCTGCACCAGCTCGACCAGGGATTCCTTGACCAATTCAAGGATCGCCATAAAGGTCACCACTACCCCCAGGCGCCCTTCTTCAGCGGTGAACAGCTCGACAAACGGCACAAAACCGCCGCCCTTGAGCCGTTCCAGCACATCGCTCATGCGCTCGCGAGTCGACAGCGCCTCGCGGCTGACCTGATGGCTTTCGAACATGTCGCCACGGCGCAACACCTCGGCCATGGACAACAGCAGCTCGGACAGACGCACGTCCGGCAACAGCTTGCGTGCCCGGGCCTCTGGGGCATCAAGCTTGGGCACCACCACATCACGGCCGACGCGGCTCAGGCCATCGATGCCTTCGGCGGCAGCCTTGAAACGCTCATATTCCTGCAAGCGGCGAATCAGTTCGGCGCGCGGGTCATCCTCTTCATCCTCGACGGTTTCGGCTCGCGGCAGCAGCATCCGCGACTTGATCTCGGCCAGCATCGCAGCCATCACCAGGTACTCGGCGGCCAGCTCCAGGCGCACCGACTGCATCAACTCGACGTAGCCCATGTACTGGCGGGTGATTTCCGCCACCGGGATGTCGAGAATGTTGATGTTCTGTTTGCGGATCAGGTACAGCAGCAGGTCGAGGGGCCCTTCGAAGGCTTCAAGGAAGACCTCAAGGGCATCCGGCGGGATGTACAGGTCCAGCGGCATTTCCATGACCGCCTGGCCATAGACCATGGCGAAAGGCAGTTCCTGCTGGGCACCGGCCTGACTGTCGACGGGTTCTACTGCAGACATCTAGGCCTCGACCATGAACGGCGCAGGGTCGCCGCAACCAACGCGAATCACTTCCGGCTCGCCGTCGGCGAGATTGATCACGGTGGACGCCTTGATCCCGCCGAAGCCGCCGTCGATGATCAGATCGACCTGGTGTTCGAGCAACTGGCGCATTTCATAGGGATCAAACATAGGGTCGGTTTCACCGGGCATGATCAGACTCACGCTCATCAACGGCTCACCGAGCTGCTCCAGCAGCGCCAGGGCAATCGGATGGCTTGGCACCCGTAGGCCGATGGTGCGTTTTTTCGGGTGCAGCAACAGTCGCGGTACTTCGCGGGTGGCGTTGAGAATGAACGTGTACGGCCCCGGCAAGTGGGCCTTGAGCAAGCGGAAAGTGCCGGTGTCGATCTTGGCAAACAGCCCCAATTGCGACAGATCGCAGCAAATCAGCGCAAAATTGTGCTTTTCATCCAGCCCGCGCAAACGTCGCACGCGCTCCACAGCCACTTTGTCGCCGATCTGGCAACCAATGGCGTAGGAAGAGTCTGTGGGATAAATCACCACCCCGCCCTTGCGGATGATCTCGACTGCCTGTTTGATCAGGCGCGCTTGCGGGTTTTCCGGATGAATCTGGAAAAATTGACTCACATTCTCTACCTGTTCAGACGGCGGCAATAACTGGGTCATGTTTGAATCGACACCATAGTGGTGGCAGATCCTCCGGGAGTGGCCGGTATTCACCGATCTCCGACCAGCCTCCAGGGCCATGAAAATCACTGCCGGCGCTGACCAGCAGACCGAACTCGCGGGCCAGAATGGCCAGGCTGCCCACTTGCTCGGCAGGCTGGTAACCATTGACCACTTCGATGGCGTGGCCCCCTGCTTGAATATAGTCGGCAATCAGGCGGCGACGCTTGCTTCGGGTGAATTCGTAGTGCCAGGGGTGTGCCAGGCTGACCCAGGCTTTGGCTGCGCGCAGGGTTTCGACGGTTTCTTCCAGGGTCGGCCAGTGTTGCTTGACGTCGCCCAGTTTGCCGGCACCCAGCCATTTACGGAACGCCTCGGCGCGATCCTTGACGAAACCTTCACGCACCATCCAGTCGGCGAAATGCGGGCGGGCCGGCGCGTTACCGCTGTCGCCCAGCTCCTGCTGGATCTGGCGGGCGCCTTCCAGCGCCCCCGGCATACCTTTGAGCGCCAGTTTGCGGCTGATTTCCTCGGAGCGCAGCCAGCGGCCATCATGCAATCTGGCGATGGCCTCGACCAACGGCGCGGCGTTCACATCAAAACCGTAGCCCAATACATGAATGGTCGCGCCGCCCCAGGTGCAGGACAATTCGACGCCATTGACCAGTTGCATCCCCAGCGCGGTGGCCGCGTGGCGGGCCTCGTCAAGGCCTTCAAGGGTATCGTGATCGGTCAGGGCCAGGACTCGCACGCCTTTCTCGAACGCCCGCGCCACCAGAACCGCAGGCGCCAGGGCGCCATCGGAGGCCGTGCTATGGCAGTGCAAATCAACATTCACAGGGCTTTGTATCCTCAAATCAGCTGGCGCTATCGCGCGCCCATATGTTTGTTATTATGCCGCCACATCCTGCTTCTGGCTGCCACTGTGAAACAATTCATCGATTTCATCCCGCTCCTGCTGTTTTTCATCGTCTTCAAGATCGATCCACGGGTCGTCGACATCGCCGGTCATGAGTTCACTGTAGGCGGTATTTACAGCGCCACCGCGATGCTGATCGTCAGTTCCCTGGTGGTCTACGGCACACTGTTCATCAAGCAGCGCAAGCTGGAGAAGAGCCAGTGGCTGACCCTGATCGCCTGTCTGGTCTTCGGCAGCCTGACGCTCGCCTTCCACAGCGAGACGTTCCTGAAGTGGAAAGCCCCGGTGGTCAACTGGCTGTTCGCCCTGGCGTTCATCGGCAGCCACTTCGTCGGTGACAGCCTGCTGATCAAGCGCATCATGGGCCACGCGCTGACCTTGCCGGAGCCGGTCTGGACGCGCCTGAACATTGCCTGGATCGCCTTCTTCCTGTTTTGCGGTGCCGCCAACCTGTTTGTCGCCTTCACTTTCCAGAGCTACTGGGTCGACTTCAAGGTCTTCGGCAGCCTGGGCATGACTTTGCTGTTCCTGGTCGGCCAGGGCATCTACCTGTCCCGCCATCTGCACGATGCCGATACCACTACGCCAAAAACCGAGGACTGACATGCTTTACGCAATCATTGCCACAGACGTCGCCAACTCCCTGGAAGCCCGCCTGGCCGCACGGCCTGCGCACCTCGAGCGCCTGCAAGTGCTCAAGGGCGAAGGCCGCATCGTTCTGGCCGGCCCAAATCCGGCGGTCGACAGCAATGATCCGGGCGCGGCGGGTTTCACTGGTAGCCTGATCGTCGCCGAATTCGACTCCCTGAGCGCCGCCCAGGCCTGGGCCGACGCTGATCCGTACATCGCCGCAGGCGTCTACGCCAACGTTCTGGTCAAGCCGTTCAAGCAAGTCCTGCCGTAACTTTCTTTTCGCAATTGCCCCCACGCGATGAACCTTGTCGGTTCATCGCGCTCTCAATCGCTCATTATTCTCGTTTGCCGGCCGACAACCTGCCCAATACCCGTATTGGAATCAGGAGTCGCGATGCGCAAAGGTCCGTTGTGTCTGATGTTGGTCACGTTGTCGATCGGGGCGCCCGCCCACGGTGAGGAAAGTGTCGAGAGTGGCAATTCGACGCCGCTTTCCTTGAGCGCCGGCGGCCAGATCACCGAGTTGCAACAACGCTTGAAAGAAAGCGAGCGGCAACGGGAAGATCTGAACAAACAATTGCAAACTGCCGATGGCGAACGCGAAGGCCCGTTGCTGGCCCGGTTGCGCCAGGAGAACCAGCGCTTGAAGCTGCAACTCAAGGAAGCCCAGGCCAGCAGTCCGCTGCCACGCCTGCTGACCGACCAGCAACAATGGTTTGTCATTGGCGCCGGGGTAGCGCTATTGGCTCTGCTCTGCGGTATCTTCGCCAGTGGAGCAAGTCGAAAACGTCGACAATGGCTAAATTGAGTGAGTCATGAGCGAGCTGTTACTTATTGATGATGATCAGGAGCTGTGTGAGCTCCTGAGCAGTTGGCTGAGCCAGGAAGGGTTTCAGGTACGTGCCTGTCACGACGGCCAGAGCGCGCGTCGTGCGCTGGCCGAAACCGCCCCGGCGGCCGTAGTGCTGGATGTGATGCTGCCCGATGGCAGTGGCCTGGAACTGCTCAAGCAGTTGCGCAGCGATCACCCGGAACTGCCGGTGCTGATGCTCTCGGCCCGGGGCGAGCCCCTGGACCGTATCCTCGGCCTGGAACTCGGCGCCGATGATTACCTGGCCAAACCCTGCGATCCACGGGAACTGACCGCCCGCCTGCGCGCTGTGCTGCGTCGTAGTCACCCGGCAGCGGTGTCCAGCCAGATGGAACTGGGCGACCTGTGTTTCAGCCCGGTGCGCGGCGTGGTCAGCATCGACGAGCAAGAGTTCACCCTTACCGTCTCCGAAAGCCGCCTGCTGGAAGCCCTGCTCAAGCAACCCGGCGAGCCCCTGGACAAACAGGAACTGGCGCAGATCGCTCTCGGTCGCAAGTTGACCCTGTACGACCGCAGCCTGGACATGCACGTCAGCAACCTGCGCAAGAAGATCGGCCCACACCCCGATGGCCGACCGCGCATCGTCGCCCTGCGCAGCCGCGGCTACTACTACAGCCTCTGAACAAACGCGCGCCCCTTGTAGGAGCTGGCTTGTCGGGTCGCCGCATCGCGGCGAAGGCGTCTTCATTGGCGATGCATGGCTGAAGGGCCCCTTCGCTGGCAAGCCAGCTCCTACAGGGATTTGCATTTGTCAGGTCGGCGGGAAATCGTCTTTACCCAAGCTTTACCCTCCGCTGACCGCCGCTGACCTTGATCTGCGTAATCTGCACTCATCCGGAACGTACCGGGAACGAGACAAGGAGATACACCATGCGCAAGACTCTTATCGCTCTGATGTTCGCAGGCGCCCTGCCGACCATTGCCATGGCCATGCCTGAAGGCACCGGCCCGATGGATGGGCCGATGGACGGTTCGCACCACGGCGGTCAGATGCACGGCATGCACGGCAAAGGCCCGTACAGTGAACTGGACCTGAGCCGCGAACAGCGCGAGCAGATCCGCAAGATCATGGGCGAGCAGATGCACGAGCGTAAGCAACTGGTCGAGAAGTACCTGGAGAAACTCTCGCCAGCCGACCAGAAAGCCATGGAAGACGAGATGGCCGCCAACCACAAGAAAGCTGAAGCGGACGTGCGCGCCTTGCTGAAACCGGATCAACAGAAGAAATTCGACGAGATCCAGAAAAAACAGGCCGAACGCCGCGCCGAGTGGGCCGAGTTCAAAGCCTGGAAAGCGCAACAACCGCAAAAGGCGCAATAATGTGCTAACCCCGGACCCGACGGCTAAACACCGTTGGGTCTGATGTTTTTACTGTAGGAGCGAGCTTGCTCGCGAAAAACGAATAGACAACACGTGCTGCCTGATGCCGCGCGTTATCGTTGACGTCCATCGCGAGCAAGCTCGCTCCTACATAGAATTTTGTGTTTGCTTGAGGATTTTCCGTGCGTTCATTGTTCTGGCGTATTCTGGCCAGCTTCTGGCTGGCCATCGCTCTGGTTGCCGGGCTTTCTATCCTGCTCGGGCACATGCTCAACCAGGACGCCTGGATTCTCAGCCGTCACCCTGGCCTCAATACGCTGGCCGAACAGTGGACGCAAACCTACGAAAGCCAGGGCGAAGACGCCGCCCAGGACATTCTCCAGCAACGCAAACGCCAGTATCACATCGACGTTCAGGTGCTCAACGAAAGTGGCGACCCTGTGGTGCGCGGCACCTTTCCGAGACGTGCGGCAGCCTTTGAGGCGCGACAGAACAATGATGACCGGCGCTTGCCATGGCGGCGTCTGACCGATGAGTTCACCAGCGAAAAAACCGGTGATACCTACCTGTTCATCTACCGCATTCCGCACCCGGAACTGAACGCCTGGCACCGCGAAAGCCTGCTCTGGCCACTCAGTGCGCTGGGGATCGCCCTGGTGGTGCTGACCCTGTTCAGCCTGCTGGTGACCTTTTCCATCACCCGCCCGCTCAGCCGTCTGCGAGGAGCGGTGCATGACCTTGGCCAAACCACCTATCAACAGAACAGCCTGGTCAAACTGGCTAACCGCCGCGATGAATTCGGCGTGCTGGCCAACGACTTCAACCGCATGGGCGCACGCCTGCAAAGCCTGATTGGCAGTCAGCGGCAACTGCTGCGGGATGTGTCCCACGAACTGCGTTCGCCCCTCGCCCGCCTGCGTATCGCACTGGCGCTGGCCGAGCGGGCCTCTGCGCAAGAACGGGAGCAGCTCTGGCCGCGCCTGACCCGTGAGTGCGACCGACTGGAGGCGCTGATCAGCGAAATCCTGGTGCTGGCGCGGGTCGACTCCGATAACGCCGGTGCCGAAGAGGTGGATCTGAACGCCTTGCTTTATACCCTGCAAAAGGATGCGCAACTCGGTTCACCCGAGCAGCTCGTCCACCTTGAAGCCGAGTCGCAACTGAATCTTAAGGGCTGGCCGACCATGATCGAACGGGCAGTCGACAACTTGCTGCGCAACGCCCAGCGCTTCAATCCGGTGGGTGGCCTGCCGATCGAAATGCAGGCGCTGCGTCAGGGTGAGCGGATCATCGTGACCGTGCGCGATCACGGGCCCGGGGTCAGTGCCGAATACTTGAGCCAGCTCGGTGAGCCGTTCTATCGGGCACCGGGGCAGACCGCGGCCGGACACGGCCTGGGCCTGGCCATCGCCCGCCGCGCGGCGGAGCGCCATGGTGGCAGCCTGGTGCTGGCCAATCACCCGGAGGGCGGGTTCATTGCCAGCCTGGAATTGCCGTTGGTGCCGGGGGCTGTCGTACAGCCCTGACCCTGATTGAACTACACAGGTCTACTGTGGGAGCGAGCCTGCTCGCGAAGACGGTATGTCAGGCAATATTGATGTCGACTGACACGGCCTCTTCGCGAGCAGGCTCGCTCCCACAGGTTTTGCAGTGTCAGTCTTTGCCGGGCCAGGCGCTGACGAATTCGGCGAGATCGACTTTCTCGGCCACTCGCGGTTCTTTCTGCGGTGTACCCAGATACAGGAAAGCAATCACCTGTTCCCCCTCCGTCAAGCCAAGCCCCTTGGCCACATGCGGCGAGTAAGCCAGGTCACCGGTACGCCACACCGCACCGATGCCCTGCGCATACGCTGCCAACAAAATCCCGTGGGCCGCACAGCCCGCCGCCAGCAACTGCTCGGACTTCGGATACTTGACGTGATCCTGCAACCGCGCAATCACCACTACCACCAGCGGTGCCCGCAGCGGACCATTGCGCGCCTTGTCGATGGCCGCCTCGCTGACTTCTGCGTCCGAAAGCTTCGCCGCTTCGGCCAGCAACTCGCCCAATTGCTCGCGCGCCGCGCCTTCCACCGTCAGGAAGCGCCACGGCTGCAAGTGGCCATGATCCGGGGCGCGCATGGCGGCGCCAAACAGCACTTCGCGCTGCTCGGCAGTAGGCGCTGGGTCAATCAGTCGTGGAACGGAAACACGGTTGAGCAAAGCGTCGAGAGCCTGCATCGGCTACCTCCTGAAAAATTTGTGCGGCTATTCTAGCGGCAACTGCGGCAGCAGTGCCGGTTTACATGCCCTGCCTCGCGGGTAGAATGGCGCCCTTTCCACTATCAGCCGAGCGGACCTCATGGCGTTGCCGACCTTACGGATCATTGGTTTCATCATCGGCATCTTCCTGATCACGCTGGCGATTTCCATGGTCGTGCCCATGGCCACGCTGGTCATTTTCGACCGCACCAGCGACCTGCCGTCGTTCCTCTGGGCCAGCATGATCACTTTTGTCGCCGGTCTGGCGCTGGTGATTCCGGGGCGCCCGGAACACATTCACCTGCGCCCCCGGGACATGTATTTGCTGACCGTCAGCAGCTGGCTGGTGGTGTGCATCTTTGCCGCGCTGCCGTTCCTGCTGACCCAGCACATCAGTTACACCGATTCATTCTTCGAAAGCATGTCCGGCATCACCGCCACTGGCGCAACCGTACTCAGCGGCCTGGACACCATGTCCCCCGGCATCCTGATGTGGCGCTCGTTGCTGCACTGGCTCGGTGGCATCGGCTTCATCGGCATGGCGGTGGCGATCCTGCCGCTGCTGCGCATCGGTGGCATGCGGCTGTTCCAGACCGAATCGTCGGACCGCTCGGAAAAAGTCATGCCCCGCTCGCACATGGTGGCGCGCCTGATCGTGGCGGCCTACGTCGGCATTACCATTGTCGGCAGCCTGGCGTTCTGGTGGGCCGGAATGAGCCCGTTCGATGCGGTCAACCACGCGATGTCGGCGATTTCCACCGGCGGCTTCTCCACCTCCGACCAGTCCTTGGCCAAGTGGCCGGAGCCTGCGGTGCATTGGGTCGCGATCGTCATCATGATTCTCGGTGCCCTGCCGTTCACCCTGTATGTCGCCATGTTGCGTGGTAACCGTCGGGCGCTGATCAAGGATGAACAGGTTCAAGGCCTGCTCGGCATGCTGCTGGTGACCTGGCTGGTGCTCGGCACCTGGTATTGGTGGACGACCCAACTGCATTGGCTGGAGGCGTTACGGCATGTGGCGCTGAACGTGACGTCAGTGGTGACGACGACCGGTTTCGCACTGGGGGACTACAGCTTATGGGGCAATTTCTCGCTGATGCTGTTCTTCTATCTGGGGTTTGTCGGCGGTTGCTCCGGCTCGACCGCGGGCGGTATCAAGATTTTCCGCTTCCAGGTGGCCTATATCCTGCTCAAGGCCAACCTTAACCAACTGATTCACCCACGCGCGGTAATCAAGCAGAAGTACAACGGTCACCGCCTCGACGAAGAAATCGTGCGTTCGATCCTGACCTTTTCGTTTTTCTTCGCAATCACCATCTGCGTGATTGCGCTGCTGCTGTCGCTGCTCGGCGTGGACTGGATGACCGCCCTCACCGGCGCGGCCAGTACCGTATCCGGTGTCGGCCCGGGGCTCGGCGAAACCATCGGCCCGGCGGGCAACTTCGCCACCCTGCCGGATGCCGCCAAGTGGATTCTGTCGTTCGGCATGCTGCTGGGCCGACTGGAGATCATTACGGTGTTTGTGCTGTGTATTCCGGCATTTTGGCGTCATTGACCGCTTCAGATATTTGCATCAGCCGCATCCGGTACTCGCCGGGTGTGGCATCGAACCAGCGGCGGAAAGCGCGGAAGAAGTTGCTCGGATCGGCGAAACCCAGCAAGTAGGCGATTTCCAGCAAGGTCATGGCCGGTTGCGCCAGGTACTGCTCGGCCAGTTCACGCCGGGTATCGTCCAGCAGCACCTGAAAACTCGTGCCCTCTTCCTGCAAACGCCGCTGCAAGGTGCGCTGGGACAGATGCAACGTCTGCGCCACGGTGTCGCGCTTGGGCTCGCCCTGGGGCAACAGGCGACACAACACCTGCCGCGCCTGGTGGGTCACCCGGCTTTCGGAAAAGCGCGCCAGGTACTCGCCGGCAAAGCGGTCATGCAGCAAGGCCATGGCCTCGTTGGCCGTCGGCAGTGGCGCTTCCATGTCCGCGCGTTCGAAAATCAGCGCATCGTAAGGCGCGTTGAACAGCAGCGGTGCATGGAAGGCTTGTTTATAGGGTTCAAGGTTGACCGGCTCGGCGCCTTGCAACAACACATTGCGTGGATGCAGCGTACGCCCGGTCAGCCAGCCGCACAGCGCCAAGGCACAGGCCAGTGAAGCTTCGGCGCTTTGCCGGGTCGGCGGTAGATGATCGCCATGCACCGTCAGAATCAGCGCATAGCCTTCTTCCAGCAGCTTGAAACTCAGGTCGGCACTTTCGGCGATGATGCGCTGATAGCGCACCAGGCGCTGAAAGCCTTCGGCCAGGGTCTGGCTGGACATCAAGGCGTAACCGGCCACATGAAACTGCGCCGGTCGCACCACCTTGCCCATGTTCAGGCCGATGGCCGGATTGCCGGACAGCTCGACCGCGCGCTGCCACAGCCGTGTCATGGAGTCTTGCGGGAAACGTGCATCGGGATCATCCAGTGCCGCATAGTCGAGCCCCAGTTGTTTAAACAGAACCCGGCAGTCCAGGCCGTCCATCTCCAACGCTTTGACAATCCCCATCGCCCAGCTTGCAGAAGTCGTTCGTTCGCTCATGGCGTTTTCTTACATGGTGGCCGAATGCTACGGCTCTTGACCGAAGGATACTAAAGTGGCGCCTATTGTCACTGGCTGATGCCACTGATCACTCTAGACTCAAATAAGCTACCCGCAGAACAACTTGCAGCAAGAACAATAACCACAGAGATCGCTGTCGTGGAAAACGTCAAACGATTCAACAGCTTCGCAGAGTTCTATCCTTACTACCTCAGTGAACACAGCAACAGTACCTGCCGCCGTTTACACTTTATCGGCACGACCCTGGTTATCTTGATTCTGGCGCTGACCATTGGTCGCGGCGCATGGATGCTGTTGTGGGCCCTGCCTGTGGCGGGTTACAGCTTTGCCTGGGTCGGGCATTTCTTCTTCGAGAAGAACCGCCCGGCAACGTTCCAACACCCCTTCTATAGCCTGCTCGGCGATTTTGTCATGTACCGGGACATGGTTCTGGGGCGCGTTCCGTTCTAGCTGACATCCGTCACAAGCGAGTTGCCGATGAATGCCAATGCCCGCTTCACCCACATGAAGGACGGCTCGCAGGAAGACTGGGCGATCATTTTCTTCCATCACCTGGGCATGGATCGGCATCTGCGCGAGCAATCCCAGGACCATCCGCAGTACCAGGCGACCGTCGAGTTCTGTGCCAGGTACGATGCAGCGGCGTTTGACCCGGCATATGACACGCGGCCATTGAGCTTTTTCGAACCGATGATGGAGCGGTTATTTGCGCACCCCAGGAACTCGATTTACAAGGCGGCGATGCAGGAGCACTCGCCGGCCTGAGAGATCCGGCGGGACCGCTTCGCGGTCCATCGCGAGCAGGCTCGCTCCTACAGGTTTTGCGGCGTCCACAGAATATGTGTTCACTACAAATCTACTGTAGGAGCGAGCCTGCTCGCGATGAGGCCCCCACGGGCACAGTGATTATCAAGCCAGCTCGGTGACCCTGGTGGCCTTCAACTGCGCCTCGCGCGCCTGGGCATCCGCCAACCGGTACAGCTCGATCGAACCATCCCAATGCTCGATCAGCGCCGTGCACGACTCCACCCAGTCGCCGCAATTGAGGTAGTCCACTTCGCCGACCTTGCGAATCTCGGCATGGTGAATGTGCCCGCACACCACGCCGTGCAGCTCGCGTTTGACGCATTCATGGGCGATGGCTTCTTCGAAGTCGCTGATGAAGCTGACCGCGGTTTTCACCTTGTGCTTGAGGTAGGCCGACAGCGACCAGTAGCCGTAGCCATATCGCGCGCGCCAATGATTGAGCCAGCGGTTGAGGGTCAGGGTGAATTCGTAGGCCGAGTCACCGAGAAAGGCCAGCCAGCGATGGTAACGGGTAATCACATCGAACTGGTCGCCATGGATCACCAGCAGATGCCGGCCGTCGGCGGTGACGTGCACGGCTTCGTCCACCAACTGGATATTGCCCAGGATCAGCTTCGAATAGCGGCGCAGGAATTCGTCATGATTACCGGTGACGTAGATCACCTCGGTGCCACGCTTGCTCATGGTCAACAGGCGGCGGATCACGTTGGTATGCGCTTGCGGCCAGTACATGCCGCCGCGCAGTTTCCAGCCGTCGATGATGTCGCCGACCAGGTAGATTCTGTCCGCGTGGTAGCTCTTGAGAAACTGCGACAGGTGTTCAGCCTGGCAATCCCGGGTGCCCAAATGCACGTCGGAAATCCATAAAGTCCGTACGCGTTGTTTACGGGTGGGTTTGGCGAGCTCGGCGCTGGTCATGGGCAACCCTCTGGCAAGTTTTGCCAAGTCTGCCCCGGCCCGGTTAATCGTCCATGACAGCGTCAAGTCAGTCCTGTGACAGCGCTTGCAGGCCCGCTCGGTGTAGACTGACGCCCTGAACCGGGAGACCTGCGATGAGACCGATCCTCACGCTTCGCCAATACAGCCATGACCTGATCGTCCACAGCCACGACCACGCGCAATTGGTGTTCGGGCTTTCGGGCGCCCTGGATTTCGAGGTGGACGGTCGTGGCAGCCAGGTGGTGCAGCAGAGTTTCGTGGTGATACCGTCAGGCGCTCATCATGCGTGTGGCAGCCCCAATGGCAGCCGCTGCCTGGTGCTGGATGTGCCCGGCGAACAATGGGTTACCCAGTCATTGGGCGATCACGCCGAGTCCAGCCGGCGCTTGCTCGACAACGCCGGCCGACTGTCACTGGATGCAGGGCAAAGCCAATTGGTCAGTTGGCTGGCGAACAGTCCGGTCGATGATCCGCTGATTGCACAACAAGGCGCGGTGCTGCTACTGGCCAGTCTCAATAACGCCAGGCCCGACGCCGTCGGCGGTCGGCGCCTGCCCTATGCCGCGCTGAACGCACACATCGATCAGTACGCGGCGTACCCGCTGCAAGTCGCCGATCTGGCCCGGGTGGCCGGCCTTTCCAGTGCCCGTTTGCATGCGCGGTTCGTGGCCGAGTGCGGGCAGACGCCGATGGACTACATCCGCAGCCGACGCCTGCACATCGCGGTGGGCTTGCTGCGCAACTCGGCGCTGCCCATCGGCGAGATTGCCAACCGAGTCGGCTACAGCTCCCAGAGTGCCTTTGCGGCAGCGGTGTTGCGCGAGTTCGGGGCATCGCCCGGAAAACTGCGGCGCGAGGCTGGCGACAAAAAACGCTAGTCTGCCGACAGACTTGATGGGCGATTACGCGCTTCAATGATGCCTCTATTCGTTTGTCGTCAAGGATTGCAATGACTCCCCGTACCGCCCTTGGCGCCCTGCATATCGGCGCATTGATGTTCGGCCTGACCGGCGTGTTCGGCAAACTGGCCGCCGCGTCACCGGCGATCATCGTGTTCGGCCGCGCCGCTTTTGCCGTGCTCGCGCTGGCGTTTTTTGCGCGGTTCGCCAGCCAGACGCGCTGGCAGAAACTCGAGGCCGTGGACTGGCGTCGACTGTTGCTCAGCGGCTTGTTGCTGGCCGGGCACTGGGTGAGTTTCTTCATTGCGGTGAAAGTCGCAGGCGTGGCAATTGCGACGCTCGGCTTCGCCAGTTTCCCGGCCTTTACCGTGATCCTCGAAGGGCTGATCTTCCGCGAGCGCATCCGCGCCAATGAAATCGTGCTGGTGCTGCTGGTGAGTATCGGGTTGGTGCTGGTCACGCCTGATTTTGACCTGGCCAGCGGCGCCACCACCGGTCTGCTCTGGGCCGTGGCTTCCGGGTTGTTGTTCGCCCTGTTGTCGCTGACCAACCGTGCCAGCTCCGGGCGCGTCCCGCCCGTGCAGGCAGCGCTGTGCCAGAACGTGGTGGTTGCCCTGTGCCTGCTGCCGGTGGCGGCGCCTCAATTGAGCGAAGTGCGTGCCATCGACTGGCTGTGGATCGGCCTGCTCGGTGTGTTCTGTACCGGTGTCGCCCACAGCCTGTTCGTCGCCAGCCTCGCGGTGATAAAAGCACGCACCGCCGCCGTGGTGTTCGCCCTGGAGCCGGTCTACGGCATCACCGCTGCCTGGATGTTGTTCAACGAAAACCCGACCCTGCGCATGTTGCTGGGGGGCGCGCTGATCATTGTGGCGATTGTGGTGTCCAGCAGGTTCTCGACTGGTTCAAGCAAAAAACCCATTACGGCCGAGGCCGCGTCTCACTGAGTGCGGTCGTTGTGCCCCAGGTCGCGGTCCGGGTCGATCTGGTCACGGACCCGCTGCTTGAGCATTTTGGCCTCAGGAAAGCCACCGTCCGCCTTGCGCTCCCAGATCTGCACGGTGTCACAGTAAATATGAAAGACCCCGCCAGTGCCCGGCACCAGGGAGACTTTGCCCAGGTCATCACCAAAGGTGCTGAGCAGCTCCTGGGCCAGCCAGGCCGCACGCAACAGCCACTGGCATTGCGTGCAATAGGTGATGATGATTTCCGGCTTGCTGACGGTCATGATGGGGCTTGACTCCAGAGTTTGACGACGCCGCTATGATAGCCCGACCGGAGGCTGCCGAGACGGCGAAGCGGGTTGCGCCTCCAATTCGAACGCAGGCTCGATGATGGCCAGAGCAGCCGACTGCTGGTTCTCGTTTGGGCGGACCACGTCCCAACTCGACACCATGGACAATTCCTCCAGGTTGAGCCGGTACTCATCGTCAGCGGCGGATTCGCCAGACATCGCCAAATCCGCAACCACCGCCACCGCAGCAGCGACCGGGATGGAATGACGGCTATCGACCCGTTCAAGCTCATCGTTGGCCGGCACTCCGTCGCGATGCACAGCAGACGGTTGCATGACGGGGGGCCACATCACTGGCTCGGCAAAGAGCTCAGCCGGCGGTTCATGCTGCGACGGCAGAGCCTCTGGTGTTGTGGCTCGATGCTGCTGACGGCGAACAAACCAGCCCAGCGCCAGTAATGCCATAAGTGCCGACATACCGGCAATCGCTAGCCAGCCAATCCCGGGGTTTTCGGCAATAGCGGAGGCTGGCGCCACTGCGTCGGAAGCAACGGGTTGCGCCTTTACCTTCTCGAGTTCCGCCAGTTGGGTTTGCAGTTCGGCCAACTGTTTTTTCTGGCCTGCGATCAGTTCATCCTGGCCTTGAAGCTTCTTGTTGAGCTCATCGACAGTGGTTTGCAACTGGTGGTTTTGCAGGGTGCTGGCGGCCAGTTGTTCGACAGCGGGATCAACCACGGCGACGTCCGGTTCTGGCGTCGTCTTTGTCACGGGTGACGGCGCCATGTCCGGTTGGACACGGGGGAATGCGGACGTCGGGGACCGGAAAACCGGTTCATCGGCGGCAGGTACAACGCCTGGCGTACCCGGCGGATCGATCAGTACCGTGTACTCACGCAGCAATCGCCCGTTAGGCTGATTGAGCTGCACGAGGAAATTCAGGAACGGTTCACTGACAGGTTTGCCAGAGGTCACCTGGATCACGCTGCGATTACCGCGCAGGACCGGGGTGAACGTCAGGTTGTTGAGGAAAAGTGCCCGGTCGACCCCGGCACGGCTGAACTCGTCTGCCGTTGCCAGGCTCACCGACAGTTCGTTCTCCTCCAGGCCAGCCGCATCCACCAGTGCGATATCGGCACGCAGCGGTTGATTCAGCGCCGAATGCAGAGTGATTTCACCCAGGCCCAGCGCAGGCGCCCATGCCGAATAAGTGACAGCGGCCCCGGCCAGTAACCACTGAGAACCACCGCGTAAAACCAATCGCCAACACTTGAGCATGAGCATCCTTGAGATCTACAGAAACTACGCGTACGCGTTCGTACATCCGTTACGAACACGATATTGCCGAGTAGTTCTTATAGTCTGCCTATTGCGCTATCTCAAAAACCTGGCGTTCGGTTATGCCTCAGGATTTTTCAAGGTTGCCCAGGATGTGCCCGTGAACCCGCATGCACACCTTCAAGTCTGCCTCATCGACGCCTTCGAACAGTTCATGGCGCAGTTGCGTGGCAATGGTTTCAATTTGTTCGATCAGGGGACGCGCCGGCGCGCAGAGCACGATTTTCTTTGCCCGACGGTCTTCCAGCACGGCCTGGCGTTGCACCAGGCCCTGGCTTTCCAGGCTGTCGAGCAATCGGGCCAGGGTCGGTCCTTCGACGCCGACGCTTTGTGCCAGCTCTCGCTGGGTCGGAGCTTCGTCGAAACGCGCCAGGTGCAGCAGCACCAGCCAGCGCGCCTGGGACAAGCCCATGCCCGCCAGTCGGCGGTCCAGTTCGGCACGCCAGCCGCGGGACATCTGGGCCAATTGCATGCCAAAGCGGTGTTGATCGGTTAACGGCATAAAACACTCAAGATTAGACTGAAATAAATAAAAACTAATTATTAGTCAGCTAAGCATGAGCCTCGACTTGAGGCAAGGCTTGATCTGTACTGAATCGTTACATCAGCCCTACAGATGCCTCAAATCTCGAACTCCGACTGCAAGGCAGCCCGTACGCAGTACAACACCCCTTCCGGCACCCGGCCCGCGAACAGCGCAGCGATCTCGGAAACCGGCGGCAACTCGCCCTCGCCGTCGAGGAAAGCGTCCTGCACTTCACCCATCAGATCCTCAGGCAGATCCAGCGCTTGCTCCAACGACAATTGCTGCTTGCCAATCGCTTCGGCCAGCATGGTGTAGACGTTCTTTTCCGAGCACTGCAACTGACCGGCGATCTGCACCGGCGTCATCCCGGCCCGCGCCAGCGTGATCAGTTCGTGGCGTACGTCGGCCACCACTTTCGGCGCCTCGACCTGGCCGCCGAGCACCTCGAGGAAGGCCTCGCCATAGCGTTCCAGCTTGCGCGCGCCGACGCCGCTGACCGTGGCCATTTCCGCCAGCGAGGTCGGCTGACTGCGCAGCATTTCCAGCAAAGTCGAGTCGGGGAAAATGACATACGGCGGCACGCCATGTTCTTCGGCGAGTTTGCGTCGCAGAGCACGCAAGGCTTCCCACTTTTCGCGCTCCTCGCCGCGGACCAGTTGGCTCGCCTGGCTCTTGCTGCTTTTCGCAGTGGTTTGCGCCTTGAGATCACGGCGCAGCTCCAGGGTCACTTCACCTTTGAGTAGCGGCCGACACGTATCGCTCAGACGCAGACCGCCATAGCCCTCATGGTCAACATCGGCCAGCCCGCGAGCCACCAATTGGCGGAACAGGGAGCGCCACTCGCCTTCGGCCCTCGCCTTGCCGACTCCAAACACCGACAGATGCTGATGGCCGAAGTTGCGGACCTTTTCGTTGTCCTTGCCGAGCAGTACATCCACCAGGTGCCCGACCCCGTAACGCTGACCGGTGCGGAAGATCGCCGACAGCGCCTGGCGCGCAGGCTCGGTGGCATCCCAGGTCTGCACGCCGTCGACGCAGTTGTCGCAATGACCGCAAGGCTCGGGCATGTCTTCGTCGAAGTAGGCCAGCAGCGTTTGCCGACGGCAGCGGGTTTCTTCGCAGAGCGAGAGCATGGCGTCGAGCTTGTGCTGCTCCAGGCGCTTGTGGCGCTCGTCGCCTTCGGAGTTCTGCAGCATCTGCTTGAGCATCACCACGTCTTGCAGGCCGTAGGCCATCCAGGCATCCGCCGGCAGGCCGTCACGGCCGCCACGACCGGTTTCCTGATAGTAGGCTTCGAGGGATTTCGGCAAATCGAGATGCGCGACAAAACGCACGTTGGGCTTGTCGATGCCCATGCCGAACGCCACCGTGGCAACCATGATCAGGCCTTCCTCGTTGAGGAAGCGTTTCTGGTGGTGGGCCCGCGTGTCATTGGGCAGGCCGGCGTGGTACGGCAGTGCCGGGAAGCCTTGTTCACTGAGGAACACCGCTACTTCGTCGACTTTCTTGCGCGACAGGCAATACACGATGCCGGCATCGCTGCGCCGCTCGGCGAGGAACGCCAGCAACTGTTTGCGCGGCTGCTCCTTGGGCACGATGCGGTAAAAGATGTTCGGCCGGTCAAAACTCGACAGGAAGCGTTCGGCGTCTTGCAGGTGCAAACGGGTGACGATTTCTTCCCGGGTGCGCTTGTCGGCCGTGGCGGTCAGGGCGATGCGCGGCACGTCGGGGAACATTTGCGCCAACTGGCCCAGTTGCAGGTATTCCGGACGGAAATCGTGGCCCCATTGCGACACGCAGTGTGCTTCGTCGATGGCGAACAAAGCGATGTTCAGCCCCTGCAGAAATGACAGCATGCGCGGCTGGACCAGACGCTCCGGCGCCAGATAGAGCATTTTCACTTCACCACGGCGGATGCGGACGGCGAGGTCGCGCTGCTGCTCGGCGCTGAGGGTGGAGTTCAATGCGGCGGCGGCCACGCCCAGCTCTTCGAGGGTGGCGACCTGATCGTCCATCAGTGCGATCAGCGGCGAGACCACCACCGCCAGGCCTTCGCGCAACAGCGCCGGGACCTGGAAGCACAGGGACTTGCCGCCGCCGGTAGGCATCAGGACCAGGGCATCGCCGCCACTGGCCACGCGCTCAATGATTGCACCCTGGCGGCCACGGAAACTGTCGTAGCCGAAGATGTCCTTGAGGACGCGTTGAGCCTGTTCGAGCATAGAAACTCCAAAAATCACCGAAACATCCCTGCAAGGCTGGTTCAGAACCCGCGACGCTGCACCGAAAAATCGTAAGTGCACATTGCATGACGCTTCACATCTCAGCCGTGAAGCCAGCAGGGCATCACAAAACGCGCGAGTATACCCGAGCCCCGTCCGGCAGAGGGCACCGCTGATAAGACTGCGGCAAACCTGATGTGCATCAAAAACTGTGGGAGCGAGCTTGCTCGCGATGAGGCCATCACAGTCAACATTGATTTCGCCTGAACCACCGCTATCGCGAGCAAGCTCGCTCCCTCAGGGATACCGCTTGACCGAACTGCAAGGGGGGCAGCTTCCACAAACGGGCAAATATGCCGTGCGGCTGGCCCAAGTGCTCAAGAAGGCCTAGAATTCCCGCATCGAACATTCCCCAAGGTAGTCCTTTAATGTCCTTCGCTGAGCAACTAACCCGCCTGCAAGTCTTCCTCGACGCCGATGAACTGCATGACGAGGCGCTGGACTACGTGGCCGCCCACGGCTACCTCACCGCGCTGTCGATCTGTTCCGAAGTCGTTCCTGATCGTGAGTGGATCGACGCCCTCTTCGCCGAAGAGCCACACTACAGCGGCGAAGCCCAGCGCGAAGAGATCGAAGCCACGCTGATCGGCCTCAAGGCCCACATCGCCCGCCAACTGGCCTCCGACGAAGAATTCGAGCTGCCGTGCGACCTCGACCTGGGCGACGACCCGGACGATTCCGAACTGCGTGGCTGGTGCATCGGTTTCATGGAAGGCGTGTTCCTGCGTGAAGAAGCCTGGTTCGAAACCGCCGAAGACGAAGTCAGCGAAATGCTGCTGCCGATCATGGTCGGTTCGGGTCTGTTCGACGAGCAACCGGAGTTCTCCGACATTGCCGCCGATGCCAACCTGATGGACGACATGATCGTGCAGATCCCGGAAGCCCTGACCGCGCTGTACTTGCTGTGCAACGCACCAGACGAAAAACCGGCGATTCTCAAGCCACGTCACCACTAAGGTTGCGCCTATGGACAACCCCATAGGCAACCGCCCCCTGATGTTGCGCTACGTGCTGCTGGCTCTCGGCTGGCTGAGCGTGGCGCTGGGGGTGATCGGAATTTTCCTGCCGGTATTGCCCACCACCCCTTTCCTGCTGCTGGCGGCCGCCTGCTTTGCCCGCAGTTCGCCGCGCTTTTATCAATGGCTGGTCGAGCATCCCCGGCTTGGCCCATGGATTCGCGACTACCTCGACGGCAATGGCATTCCGCTCAAGGGCAAGGTCTACGCCATTGGCCTGATGTGGGCGAGCATCCTGTTCTCCAGCTACCTGGTGCCGCTGCCCTGGGCACGGGGGTTCATGCTGACCAGTGCGGTGCTGGTGACCGTCTACATCCTCAAGCAGAAAACCCTGCGCAAGTCCTGAAGTCTCCCGGCACCCTCGCCACAAAAAGCTCATTCAGCGTCCTTCGACCGACGACCTGCCCTCCCCCCGCAAAAACACCACCTAAACTCCACAAACCTACACTCGAGCAGCCAGTCATGGCCCGCAGTCTGCGTAGTCCAGGATGGCCAGCGCTCCGACTTCGGCTCGGCGGCTGGATGCTGCTGGCTGGTTTGCTACTGACTGCATTCAACGGGGTCCGGGCCGACTGGGACTTTTCACGGATTCTGCAAACCGTTGAACAACGCTACGGCCCGCCGGGACGGGCGCGAGGCCGGATCGAAGCGTGGAGTCAAATGCTGCAGAGCACACGCGGCGCGCCCGAACCTGAGCAACTCAACGCGGTGAACCGCTTCTTCAATCAGCAGCTGACCTTTCAGGACGACACGCGCATCTGGCAACAGACCGATTATTGGGCCACCCCCGTCGAAGCCCTGATCAAGGGTGCCGCCGACTGCGAAGACTATGCCCTGGCGAAATACTTCAGCCTGCGCCGACTCGGCATTCCCAGCGAAAAACTGCGCATCACCTACGTCAAGGCCCTGAGCCAGAACCAGGCGCATATGGTGCTGACGTTCTACAGCACCCCCACGACCGACCCGCTGGTACTGGACAACCTGATCGGCGATATCCGCCCCGCGTCCGAACGCAAAGACTTGCTACCGGTGTACGCCTTCAATGCCGAAGGTCTGTACCTGCCGGGCAAGAACGGCGGCCAGCGCAGCAGCGACCCGAAAAAGCTGTCGCGCTGGCAGGACGTGTTGAAAAAGATGCAGGCCGAAGGCTTCGACATAGGGGACGGCTGACCGCCATGGCAAGGAGCGATGTATGACACTGCGTAAACAGCTGTTCCTGGCCATCTGCCTGTTCCTGCTGGTGGCGTTCAGCGGTAGTTTTTTTGCCGACCTGGAAAGCTCCCGCGAGCAAACCCTCAGTCAGCTGCGCGCCCACGCCCAGGACGCAGCCACCGCGCTGGGGCTGTCACTGACCGTACAGGTCGATGACCCGGCCATGATGGAGCTGATGGTCAGTTCGATTTTCGACAGTGGCTATTTCAGCAGCATCCGCGTCATCAGGCTCAAGGATCAGCAAACCCTGGTGGAGCGCAGCGCACCGACAAAAATCGACGGTGCACCTGACTGGTTCGTCAACCTGGTCGACCTGCGCCCGGAAGGCGGCGACGCCTTGATCATGCGCGGTTGGGAACAGCTGGCACGGGTCGAAGTGCTGAGCAATCCGCAATTTGCCCTGGCCAAGCTCTGGGACAGCACTCTCGGCAGCCTGATCTGGTTGTTGTTGTGCGGGCTGTTCAGTGCGGTGCTTGGAGGATGGATGCTGCGCCGGCAATTGCGCCCACTCGACAGCATGGTCCGACAGGCTGAAGCCATCAGCAAACGCGAGTTTCTCAGCCTGCCGAAACTGCCGCGCACACCGGAGTTGAAACGGGTGGTGCTGGCGATGAACCAGATGGTCGAGAAGCTCAAGGCACTGTTCGCCGAAGAGGCCGCACGCAGCGAAAAACTGCGCGCCGAATCCTATCTGGACAGCCTCACCGGCCTGGCCAACCGGCGCCTGCTCGACGAACAACTGGCCGACCATTTGCGTGTGTGTGAACAGAGCCGCGATGGCCATTTGCTGATGTTGCGGATCAATGACCTGAACGGGCTCAACCAGCGACTGGGTGGCCAACGAACTGACGCACTGATCCGTGCCGTGGGCGAATTGCTCAAGCGCCTGACTCAATTGCCGGAGCGTCGCACCTGGCTGGCGGCGCGCAATCGGGGCGGCGAATTCAGCCTGCTGACACCGGGTCTGGACGCTGAAAATGCCGCGCGTCTGGCCTCCGACGTCAGTGCCAGCCTTGAGAACCTGCGCCTGACCGGCGCCAGCGACTGCATGCCCGTTGCCCACTTGGGCGTTGTCGCCTACCGCCCCGGAGAGCCGATCAGCAACGTACTCCTGCGCCTTGACCAGGCACTGACCGAGTCCCGGCAGCATCCCGAGCGCCCCTGGGTGCATTCGAGCCATCGTGACACGGCGCCGAATCACTCCCAGCACGACTGGCGCACCTGGATCGACGATGCCTTGAGCGAAGGCAAAATGCAGCTGTACTTCCAGCCCGTCGTGCAATGCGCCGACACCCGCCAGGTGCTGCATCACAAGGTGCTCGCACGCCTGCTCGACCCACAGGGCGAGGCGATTGCCGCCGGGCACTTCCTGCCGTGGATCGAGCGTCTCGGCTGGTCGGCACGGTTCGACCTGGCAATGCTCGAAGCCACGCTGGACGAACTGGTGGTCAACCGCAGACCCTTGGCGCTGAGTCTGTCCGGCAGCACCCTGCGCGACCCGGAGCAATGGCGAACGATCCTCGACCTGCTGGACTCTTTGCCCGAACTGGCGCCGCTACTGACCCTGGAAATCGACGAGCGCCAGTTACCGTCCCCCGAAGAATTGCAGCGTATGAGCCACAGCCTGCTTGCCAGCGGTTATCGAATCGGCCTGCAACACTTTGGCGGGCGCTTCAGCCAGATCGGCAACCTCACCCAATTGGGCCTGGCGTACCTGAAAATCGATGGGGCCTACATTCGCAACATCGACGTGCAGCCTGATAAACGGCTGTTTATCGAGGCACTTTACCGGACGACCAACAGCATCGATTTGCCGTTGATTGCGGAGCAAGTAGAAACCCAAGGGGAGTTGGAGGTGATCAGGGCACTGGGGGTGTTTGGCGTAACGGGGCGCCTGGTCGGACCGCCGCAGTCGATGTGAAGTATTTGGGGATGACCCGATCACCGGAGCCGTCCCCAAATGCGTCAACTACATGGTTTATGGCTCCAGAAAACAACGAAAGCTGGTCCTTATGTGACTAAGAGACGTTCCAATACTCAACGCAAATTCACCACGAGTTTGAGCAGGGCAGGTTATATTCCAAGTCATACTGCCGGTTGGAGAAGTGAAGGCAGGATCGCTCTTAAAGTAATTTCCATTGAGCTGTCCACCGCCCTTTTGCCAGGATAAAACCACCCACCCCAGTGATGGGCTGCCCGGTTTAACAACAACACTCAGTGTTTCTGATACACCGCCCTTGAACCGTGCTCCGTCAGCAGGAATATCCACTCCATTCAGCTTGATCGTTGCATAATCCAAAAGGTTTGAGGAGCGCCTGATGCAATCCGATACTGTAAGCGGCGTCATCCCTTGACCCGTTATGACGAGGTTGAATTCTATCTCTCTAGTGTCCACTATGCCGGTCAGATACCATTCATGATCAGTGGTTTTGGTCAGTATGAGGGGGCTGCTGGTCAGCGGATCGGGTAACCCGGGCTCTTTGAATGTAAAGTTCAACATCAGTGGAAAGCCTGCAATGGGGCTCCCAGGGTTAGCTCGAAAATTGAGGTGTTTACTTACACCCGGCAAAAACTCTTTCGGGCCTACAGGTATTGGTAGGAGGGTCCCGCCCAACGTAGCGTACCCTTCATCGGACAAGTTGGCCGACAGTACCCAACACGGAAACTCATGAACCTGATCAAATTCCCTGGTGAAGAACACCAGCCTGACACGCCCGCTTAAATTCTCCGGCGTCAGTCTCCAACTTGCTTCACCGTCATTTACCGACACCCAATCACCGAATGCAGGCTCGGCTCCGATGACCAGTCCGTTGTCATTCACCAATCCCAGATTGATTTTAGTTCCGTTCAGCCAGGGCGCTTTAACTATCAATTCATTTGACTGCCCACGGCGAAGCCCGATACCTGGCGAGTTCCATGACACTTGCTCGCCATTCATGAAAAAACTTGCCTGTTCCCATGGAGAGTTTTGAGTTCCCGAAAAAGCTGTTGTCGCCGTCATGATGCCGCCTCTTAAAAAGCAATGTATTCAAAGAAGAAACACCACTCTAAAAAAACATGCACATAAGTACCACTGTCAAAAATACCAGTTAAACCAGAATAAATCGCAATAAGAAAACACCATTCCATGCTAGTAACGCCACCAACTTCAATTGGGGCCTGGTGTACCTGAAAATCGATGGGGCCTACATTCGCAACATTGACGAGCAGCCTGATAAACGGCGGTTCATCGACGCAATTTTTCGCGCGACCCACAGTATTGATTTGCCGTTGATTGCCGAGAGAGTCGAAACGCCGGGGGAATTGGTGGCCATCAGAGAGTTGGGGGTTTTCGGCGCGATGGGGCGGTTGATCGGTCCGCCAAAGCCAATGTAGCCAGACATCCCGGCTGCCAATACAACTTCTACCATTGATCGGAAACCGACTTGAACCTGTTATTTATGACAGTAGGCAAGCTATCGGAACGGGTTTTAAATAACTCCGGCATCCTCACTTTTCAACGCTCGGAGTCAACATCATGACCGCTAAACCACCAAATACCCCGGTACTCTCGCCAGACGCACAGAGTGAAACAACCGCGACAGTAACCTTCGATCAAATCCTGGATAGCAGCGGTATTTCCGTTGGTAGAAACACCATAACTTTTGACAACACCCTGACCTTCAAGGGTACGGCCGGCGCAACGACGGAGCTCTGGATTCGCGATGGCGTGACCAGAATCACTAGCGCGACCAGCAGTGGATCAGGAACCTGGATCACATCGTCCACACTGCTGGACTTCAAGCGCTACCGCTTTACCGCTATCGAGAAATCCCCGCCTCAAGACTACTCCACATCCTACGTTATCGTCCTGGCGACTGAGACGCCGATCATCGACAAAGTCATTGGCAAGGATGGCCAGATTGAAAATGGCGGTACCTACAATGGCGACTCACTGGAATTCTCCGGCTACGCACCTCCCAATATGGAAGTCGAAGCGTTCAACGGCAACACATCCACGGACAAGAAAACCACTGTTAATGGTGACGGGCTGTTCAATCTCACCCTTGATGGGCTCACTGTTGACGATTACAGCATCAAAATCAAGGCAGCCAATGGCAAAGAATCCGGTGTGTTCGCCTTCAAGGTCGTATTTGATGTGGACTTGAGTCTCGATGATGTGGTGGATTCCAATGGCAGCATTGCCGAAGGCGGCGAGACCTTCGACGACAAGGTAACCGTCAGCGGCTATGCCAGGCCAGGCGAAGAGGTTCAGTTGCGCAATAACAATGCGCGAATCGACAACGCAACGGATACCGCTCGGGATGACGACGGGTTCTGGGAAATCGTACTGGATGTGACCCCCAATGCCTACAGCCTGACCGTCGAGGCGCTGTATGGCGATGGCGAGATCTCCGCGCCACCGCGCACCTTCAAGGTGGAATCCATCATCAAGCCGCGCAATACCCGTGTGTTGGATAGGTGCGGCCAGCTCATCGATGACCACGGTAGCACCCCATACAACTATGTAATTGTCAGGGGTGATGCTGCCGAGTCAGCGGCGATCAAGCTGAAGATCAATGGTGTCACCGATCCGGAGCAGAAACCAGAACCGACCAACGATAAGGGCATGTGGGCCAGACTTGTTCCGAACCTGGTCAACGGAACCACTTATGAATTTATTGCAGTGGCAGACTATGGAGACAATGCCGAGTCCAATGCATGGACGATTACCATCGAGGAGTAGGATCTCAAACCCGTCATTAAAAGCGTCAAGGACTCTCACGGTCAGCCGATTCCTCGAAGGCGGGTATACCACTAAACGATCAGGGTTGTTTACCTGATTACCCCACAGGTTTTTCCTCAGTAGTACCTGCCAAACGAAAAAAACCGCTTAACGCGGTTTTTTTCATCCCCCATATACCAAGCCATTAAAACCCGTAACTCACCCCCAGTGTCACCGACCATGGTTGTTCGTAATTTTCCCCCTTACCGTAGTCGAGGTCTGCACTCACCCGTACATTGGACGCCATGGAAACCGACACGCCACCACCCACTTCAAAACCGCTGCCCGACAAATCGCTGTTGAGCTCGTTGCCGTTGACATGCACGTTGTCGTTGTTGGCAAACTCATGAACCATCGCGACACGCCCGTATGGCTGCACGACGGTGCCGCCGGCCATGTTGAAGTCACGACCGGCAGCGACACCCAACTTGGCACGCAACGAACGCGTCCGATCGCCGTCGGCGTCCATGCCATTGTCGAGGTCATAGCTTGCGCCCTCGATGACCGCCGCCGACAATTGGGCGGAAGGTTTGACCCGCCAGTCATCCGCCAGCCGGATGTTGCGGCCGACTTCCACCAGTGCGCTGACGGCCGAATTGCTGTAATCGCCTTTGGCGCGGGTTCCGTCGCTCAAACGGACTTTCGAGTCGTTGCGGAAATGGTTGAACTTCAGCGCGCCATCGACGTAGTAACCGTTGTCCGGATCCTGCCAGCCAACGTATGGACCGGCGTAAAAACTATCAACCGTTGCGCTGCTTCCGCCTTTGAGATCAATGTCCGACTGGCTGTAACCGGCCAGCACCCCGACACTCCAGGGACCGTTGCCCAGACGTGTATCGGCGCCCAGGGAAACGCCCTGTTGCCGCTGTTGGTAGGCCACGCCCGCTCCCTCGCCGACGTTGTACTTGTTGCCGTAGGGCCGTACCCAAACGCCATGCAAATTGCCGTCCGATTGCAAATCACCCATGCGGTTTTCGAGTGATTTCAGCTCGCCATAGGAAATGGTCGACGCGGTGCGAAACAGCGCCAACGCCGTCTGGGCACCAGGACTGACCGTTTTCGTGGTGGGGTCGAGGAACCACTCTGTTCCGCCGTTGCCATCGACGGCGCTAGACAGATCGTAGGACCAGGTGCCCAGATCCACCCGGCCGCCGATCAGCGAAAACTGCGCATCGCCGCTGGCGGTGCGCACCAGTGCCAGTTGCTTCGTGGCCACCGCATCGGTGCCCGAAGCCGCGACTTCCAGCCCGAATTGACCATTGGCTGCGCCGGTCACATTGAGAAAATCACCGGTTCCGGTCGCAAAATCGCCCTTCATGGCAAACGTGCCACTGCCCTCGAGGGTGCCAATGTTCAGTTGACGGAATGCGCCCGCGGCATTACCGAAGTCAACCCGGCCACCCTCCATGGTCAGGGTGCCAACGGTGTCATTACCGGTCATGGTCCAGTTCGATTGACTGAGCGTGACGCCCGTGACGTTATCCAGGCGACCGGTGAACTGCGAGCCGTTTTGCAGGGTGACATTGGCGCTGGAACCGTTTTCGACCACTACATCGCCGGTCATCCGGCCTCGATCGAACGTCAGGTTGGCGGTGCTGTCGTCGGTGACTTGCACGTTGCCTTGCAAGACGCTGCCAGCCACTCTCATGGCGGCCGTGGATGCGCCCAGCACTTCCAGCAGATTGCCGTTGCCGCCCGCCAACGTGGAGCCGTTCAACACCTCGATCGTGGCGTCGACACCACCGTCCACCTCCAACGCCGGCCCGCTGCGGCCCACTACGCTCGAGCCGTCCAGCACCAACGACGCGGTGCCTACGGGGAAGTCCGATTCAAACCGGATACCGGCGGCATCACCGCTGATTTGCGTATTGGCGGTTGCACGAACGGAACCGCCCGCAACGATCAGGCCGAAGCTGTCTGTATCCGTCCCCGTGACCGTGCTATTGATCAGGTCAAGGGTGCTGAAGCTCGTTACGGCGGCACCGGAGATGGCGCCACTGAAGTGACTGTTTGCGGCGGTCACCACCGAACCCTGGGTCGAGTCGGGCTCCCGGTTGACCAACAGTGCGATGCCGTCAGCAGTCACCGTCGCCTGATTGATAGTCCCCCGGCTACCGTTGATGGTTATTCCGTCGCCACCGGCATTGCCGTTGATGGTGCCGCCGTTGATATTGAGCGTCGAGCCACGTTGAATCGTGATGCTTTGCGTCGTGGCACCGTTCACATTGAGAACGCTGTTATTACGCACCGAATAGTCGATAGGTACAGGCGCGCTTGTCGGATCGACATCCAGCGTGCTGCCGTTATCGACGATGACCGCTGCAAAAGCAGCGGATGAGCTCAAAAAAAAGGCCGGCATCAACGCCAGCGCTCCAATGGATCGTAAGGTGAAAGTCGGGTTTGCTGCTGTGCGGATCGTCATGGATTCATATCCTTCTATCATTGCGCCCTCACTGAACAATGACGCCTGGAGGACTACGAAGGCGGCAGACGATACCGACTCTTCCTACGGGAAAATGTAGGATTAATCTCTAAACGCATCAGAAAAAACCGCCATTCCCAATCCAGTCCACCGCACAATAAAAAACGCTTGAAAAAAAAATGGAGGCGCCTAAGCGCCTCCAGATTATTTGGTCAAGGGAGGGGGGAGTTCGCAATACGAGCCATCACCATGGTTCATGGTGACGCGGAACAGTAATGATTCGGAGCGTGTGTAGTATCCGTCCTGGATTGACGCACACGTCAGTTCGCACCAACCGTTGAAAATCGTCTGGAAGACAGTATGTTCAAAGAACACACTAAAACCAGCCTTTGCCTCGGCAAGAGTAGGTTTTTTTTCCACACGGGCAAATGCACCCTCTATCGTAATACCTGGCTTGTTGTTTCCGCCGTCGACTACGTTTTCATAGCCCTGGATGGCAAATGAAATATTTTTACCCTCAAATTCTGCATCCGGAGCAAATACAACCTCGACTGCAACCTTGTTCGTATCTGGATCACGCACCAAAGAATCGCAATACACCGTTTCACCGTCACCGTTTCCAGGATCACCGGTTACTTTAAAACCGGGTTGAGGCATAAAAATCTCATCGACATAGACATCGACGTGCTGATCTACAGCGACAGCAATCGTATCATTTACACCCGGATGACAAACAATGTACCCAACACGCATTTGTTTGTTGTTCCCCCCGCCAGCAATGTAATTCGGAGGAATATCACCTTCCAAAATTGTTTCATCTGTCTCAGTGCCATCCAGCGTCAAGGTTTTTGGAATAAGCGCACCGTCGTAATAAAATTCAATCACATCATCTTCTTTATGCCCCTTGTAAATTAACATGCGGACCTTTGCCCCCAAGACCTTATCGTGCGCATTAAGATAATTCGGCCTAGGGTTTAAACCTTTCACATTGACAACATTCAACTTCGGATCTGGAGAGCCTGGCAAACCAGGATCATCGGGGTTATCCGGTTGCTCACCAGGTTTATCCAAATGCACTTTCAGTACTTTCACGATTGGCGTTCCAGGGATCAGCTTGTTGCCACGTTGAATCTGGTACTTGTATTCAAGATTTTTAAGATCCAGATTCCCGTCATCCAGAAGCTCTTTATAAGTGATATCATCAATAAATGGCGGGGCGCTAGGGATATCGATAACCTTTGCAGGTTGACTAGCGATCTGTCTCCGCAACTTGTCACCAGCTCTCCAGTTCAGAAACTTATGTTTACCATGTACAGGTACTTGCGTATCCCGGAACAAAATCGCCCGATCAGTCACATCACCATGTTCCAGCACGATGTCCAGTGTCAGGTCCTTGGGCATGGGAATCATTGAAATTGGAACCGTAACGGGTGGCGATGCCAAGCTTCGATTGCCCTTACGATCCGTTACGTATGCGAACAAATCGATTGTTCCTTCGTCTACCGTAATCAATGCCCTTGTAAGTTTTTTGGTTTCCAGTGCTTGTCTGGGCGAAACGAGCTTCACCGTTTCAATGAGCGTCGAATCAGCAGTAGGCTTCCCGTCCAAACCTATCTTTCCCATCCAGAACTCAAACAAGTCATCTGTCTTGGCGCCGGCGTACGTGTCCTTGTAACTTAATAAAGCATGGGCTGAGACGTCCTCAAAATACTCATGGGTAAACCCGTCTTTTTTAATTTCATCGGGATAGGTGACTGCCTCGCTCAGTGTGGGCGCTTCTTTATCGACATGAATGGTTATCGGATCAGAATCCTTGCCGTTCAGGCCAAACTTCACATTGTATCTAACCTCGTGCTCTCCCGGTTCGTCTGTCTTGTCGGCTGGAATCACCAGCCTTTTATCGTCTGCCCAGTTAGCTGGCAAAGGCGTAAGGCCCTCGACTATGTTCCCTATCAGGGTACCTCCCCACTTTGCTTGTACCCTCACCCGAGTTTTGTCCGGATTGTCGCCAGCGGGCAGGTTTGCAAAGGTCAGACTCACCGCAAGGCCCTGGTCTTGGGATTTGACCTGATTACCCGGGTCATCATCTGTCGGCCCCAGCAACACAGGCGATTCCACTCCGGGCGCATCGTAATCTGCCGGTCCAGGGACGCGAGGCTTTTTCCTGCTGCGCAGTGAACTGGTTTTCAGCGTGTTTGTTTTTTCAACAATGGTCATTTCGCAGTTCCTTCCAGTAATCGGACGTTCTGCCCACGTGTCGACTCAAGCCCTATCCACGAAGACTCGGCGCCAGTTTGATAAGCCCGGTTTGCGCGTGCCAAAACAGGGCATCGAGATGCTCTGGCACACATGAGTGTTTAAGGAATGCTCACCTGTTTACTCATGGGGCGAGACTTGATTTAAAGGCAGCGAAGAAGGACTGGCTACTGTCAGAAATTACAGTTCTCCCTACCATCGGTCGGACTTTCACTTCTGTCACAGACAAAAAACCCGCCATCCCTTCACAGGGATGGCGGGTTCTTTAGTGGGTTTTCAGGTCACACGGTATCCACCTTCAACGAATGATCATTGAGCATGCCGTTGATAATGGTCGCCGTGTCATGCCCGCCCGCGATCACCCCACCCGCTCCCGGCGTTACACCGTAATGGCTGGCCAGGTTGACGCCAGCCAGGTCGATGGTCTGGTTCGGCGCGGCGCCGGCCATGGCGCTGACGTCGATGCTGGTCACCGTCGACGGCCCGCTGCCGGTGACGGTGAAGTGCAGGTAGTCATCCAGTGAAGCCGTGGTGCCGTTTTCCCCTTGCAGCAGTTGCGACAGGTCGAGCTTGTCGGTGCCGGGGGTGAAGTCGGTGATCACGTCATGGCCGCTGTTGCCCTTGAGCCACTGGAAGGTGTCGGTCCCCGCTCCGCCGGTGAGGGTGTTGTTGCCCAGGCCACCGATCAGCCAGTCATCGCCGCCCCCGCCGTTGAGGATATCGTTGCCCAGGCCGCCGTTGATCACGTTGCTGTTGTTGTCGCCGGTCAAGGTGTCGTTGAAGTTCGACCCGGTGAGGTTTTCGATGCCGGTCAGGGTGTCCAAGCCCGCGCCCAGGGTGTTCTGCGCAGCGAGCAGGCTGAGGTCGACCGTCACTCCGGCGCTGGCGTGGGCGTAACTGGCCGTGTCGATGCCCGTACCGCCGTCGAGGATGTCATTGCCCGAACCGCTGAAGAGCAGATCATTGCCGGCGCCGCCGTGCAGCTCGTTGTTGCCGGAGCCGGCTGTCAGCACATCGTTGCCGTCGCCGGCATTGATGATGTTGTTGCCCGTGCCCGCCACCAGTACGTCGTCCCCGCTGGTGCCGGTAAGGGTGTGGCCGTCCTGATAGCTGATGGTCAGGTTGGCCGAGTCGCTGCCGCCATGGTTGTCGTTGGCGGTGTAGGTGCCGTGATAGTCCGGGGTGACGTCGTGTGCCCCGGCGTAGTTGACGGTCATGGTCAGTTGATAGTCTTCCGCCGCGTTCGTATTGCCGTTACCGGGGTTGGGGACGTTGGTCAGGTGGATCTGGTAGGTGCCATCCGCGCTTGCGGTGATGGTGCCGCCATCGGCGATGCTGACGAACGCGCCACCGTTGAGCGAATACTCCATCGTGATATGCCCAGGGTCCAGGTTGTGATCGAGGTTGAGCGTCTCGCCTTGTTTCAGCTTGACCGTGATGAGGTCTTCATTGCTGCCATTGGAGTTGTTCGCCGCGCCGAGATAGCCACTGATCACCAGCAGCGCCGTCATGGTCGCCGTGTTGGCCGCAAAGGCATTGCGCACGTCTGCCAGACTCTGGTTGGCGGGGTTGTTGTTGGTGCCGGTGAAACTGATCGCGCCGGTGCCGGTGAAATCCGCGCCCTTGGCTATCCAGCCGGTGTTGAACGAGGTCGGTGTCGCCGAGAGTTGATCGCCATTGGGGTCGGTGTCGTTGGCCAGCAACAGTTCGCCCGGCACCACGACGGTGCCCGAGAGCACGTTGGTGATGACGTTATCATCGCCAGCCACTGGCGGTGCATTGGGTATGACCTTGACCGTCAAGGTGGAGCTGGTCAGGTCGCCGTCGTTGTCGCTGGCGGTGAAGGCGATGTTTTCGGTGATCAACACCGACGTGGTTTTCTGCGAAATGTAGGCGTATTCACCGGAGTCGAGATTGATCTGCAAGGTACCGCTGTTGTTGGTGGCAATGCTCAACGTGTTGTCCACGGTATTGAACGTGCCGTGGTTGAGCCCGCCGCTGAAGTTCAGCGAGCCCTGATTGCTGTTGCCGCTCGGATCGTAGGTGTACGTGGTGCCGTCCACCGTGACGGTTTTGATGAAGCCGCCATCGGCGCCGAATGTGCCGCCCTCGCCCAGCAGCGAACCGGTGACCGGTGCGCCGATCACAGTGCCGGACAGCACCGAGTTGAGCTGGTTGAGATCGGTCACCACCACCGCATTGGTGTCGGTGTGGCTGCTGCCGTCATAGGCCAGTGGATTGAGGTTGGCGTTGCTGACGCCGCTGCCCAGGCCGATCGCGTAGTTCTTGATGTCGTTTGCATCGAGGAAGGCCTTCAATGCAGTCTCGTCGGCAGTGCCGATTTCCTGGCCGGTGGTGGGCTTGCCGTCGGAGAAGAAGTAGCCGACGTTTTGCGCACCGGTGAGTTTGCCCGAGGTGTTGAAGGCGGTCTGCATGGTCAGCACGGCCGCGTCGTAGTTGGTATTGCCGTTCGCGATGAGGCCGGCCAGCAGTGTCTTGGCTGTCGCGACATCGACCCACACCGAAGTCATGTCGGTGGCGCTGCTGCTGAAGGTGACGAGTTGCACTTTCACATCGCCGAGGTCGTCGTATTTATCCAGCAAGGCACTGATGGCCTGCTTGGCCAGATCCAGGCGCGACAGGTTCGACACGCCGGAAGGGTCGGCCATGCTGCCGGAGACGTCGAGTACGATCAGCAGGTTGGAATCGATCTCCACCGCCGCCACCGAGCGATCCGTTGCCACCGCCCTGGGCACGTCATCGACAATGTTGACCACGATGGTGCTGGTGCTGCTGTTGCCCAGCGCATCCGTGGCTTTGTAGGTGAAGCTTTCACTCAGGCTGTTCGGCCCGTCGTTGGCATTCGGCGAGGTTTTCGGAGCCGAGGTCAGGGTGTAGGTGTAACTGCCGTCGGGGTTGAGCAAGATTTGCCCATAGGTGCCGGTGGCGCTGCCGACCAGCGTGTAGGTGACCGCGCCGCTGGCACCCGATACAGAACCGACCAGGGTGCCGGACGCGGTTTCGCCAGTGTTGCCCGGGTCGCTGCCGGTGACCGTAGCGGCGGCCAGGTCCTGGCCGTCCTTGCTCAGGTCGAGGGCTTTTTCGTAGACCGTCACGTCGCTATCGGGGTTGGCCTTGATGATGCTGTTGGCCACGTCGATGGTGATGGTGGTGGTGCTTTCATCGCCATCGGAATCGCGCACGGTATAGGTGAACGTATCGGTCGCCCCCGCATCGCCGACCGAATTCTGGTTGCTGTGATACACCGCGCTGCCGTTGGCATCGAGGGTCAGGTAACCATAGGTGCCGTTGATCTGATTGCCGAGCCCGCCGATGGCCGACGTCGAGGTATTGCTGCCGGCGCGTACGCCGACCACCGTCGCCGGACCGTCGGCGCCGCTGATGTCGTTGCCCAGCACACTGATGTTGACCGTTCCACCCTCCGTCACCGACGACGAGTCAGGTTTGGCGCTTGGCAAGTCATCGATGATATTGACGTTGAGCTGCCCGGTCGCACTGTCGCCGTCCGTATCGGTGGCCACGACGTTGAAGTTCTCGGCCAGGCTGTTGGCGCCGTTGCCCGTCGGGTGCGCTTCGTTGTCATTCAGGGTGTAGCTGTAGTTGATCACCCCGGTCGCCGCGTTGAACCCGGTGACGGTCAGGGTGCTGCCCAGCGGCGTGCTGATCGATTGCGGGAAGCCGGCGGTCACGCCACCGCTGACCACGGTGATGCCGCCCACTGTCAGGGTTTGCAGGCCATCGAGTGCGGTCACGGTGAAGGTGCCGCTCTGGGTCAGGGCTGGCGTGTCGGGGCTGTTGCCGTCGCTGAGGTTTTTTTCGTAAACCGTCAGCTCACCGCCATACACGTCGAGGCCGTTGAGGGTT
>NZ_CATKPZ010000016.1:0-83464 GCF_949767415.1 Pseudomonas sp. IT-196MI5 | reverse complement strand
TGGCCGCCGTACACCTCAAACGCTGTTCCCTGTGGGTGCGAGCTCGCTCCTACTGCCCCAACCGCTCCAGCGTGTGCGTCAACGGCTCCAGCGACACACAGATAAACCCATCCGCGTCAGGCTGTTGGACCTGAGTCGGATAGACGGCAGTCGCACCAGCTACCTAAACTGTCAGCAGACTTGGGGATCAGGGGTAGTGGATGAATCGCAATGAACTACGCAAGGCGGATATCAACCTGATGGTGGTATTCGAAACGCTGATGCTCGAGCGCAATGTCACTCGGGTGGCGGAGAAGCTGTTTCTCGGTCAGCCGACCATCAGTTCGGCGCTCAACCGCTTGCGTGCAATGTTCAATGATCCGCTGTTCATACGCGTCGGCCATCGCATGGAACCGACAGCGCGGGCAGAGGAGATCATCAAGCATCTGTCGCCGGCGCTGGACTCCTTGTCCGTGGCCTTGAGCCTGACCCATGATTTCGATCCGGCCAGCAGTACGATGACGTTCCGCATCGGTCTGTCCGACGATGTCGAGTTTGGTCTGTTGCCGCCATTGCTGCGAGTCTTGCGCCAGGAAGCGCCCAACGTGGTGTTTGTGGTGCAGCATGTCGATTACTGGCGGATCCCCGACTTGCTGGCGTCTGGTGATATCACGGTAGGTATCAGCCAGACCCGTGGCTTGCCGGCCAATGCCAAGCGCAAGTTGCTGCGGCACATCCAGCCCAGCATATTGCGCGCCGATGCCTCCGACACACCGCTGACCCTCGATGAATATTGCGCGCGACCACACGTGCTGGTGTCCCATACCGCCAACGTCAGTGGCTATGCCGACGAGTGGCTGGCAGATATCGGTCGCACTCGCCAGGTAGTGCTCTCGGTACCGCAATACAGTGCGTTGCCAGCCTTGCTCGCCGGGACGGACCTGATTGCCAGCCTGCCGGACTACACCGCCGAGGCGATGGCTGCATCGGGAATGCTGTTCAAGGAACCCTTTCCGTTCAAGACACCGACCCTGGACCTGTCCATGGTCTGGCTCAGTCATGTCGACACCGACCCCGCCGAGCGTTGGTTACGTTCGCGCCTGGAGGCGTTCATGAGTGAGCGTGCAGTTTTGCCGCTGCCCGAATGAACAGGGCGACGCTGTGTTATATGTACGACCTGCCCCCCTACCTACAGGATCTGACTCATGCCTCACCTGCACATGGAATACACCGCCAACCTGACTGACTTGAATGCCGATGTGGCATTGATGCGGTTGAACAATACGTTGGTGGGTTCCGGTCAATTTTCTGCCGAATTTGACATCAAGAGCCGCGCGGTCATGGTCGAGACATTCAAGGTTGGCACGGCATTGGCTGAGCGGGCATTCGTGCATGTGAAGCTGGCGCTGTTGAGTGGTCGTTCCGCACAGATCAAGAAACAGCTCTCCGAAAGCCTGCTGGAGGTGGTTCAGGGCCTGTGTGAGTGGCCGAGTGGCGTTGAGGTCCAGTTGTGCGTGGAGATTCTCGACATCGATCGCGATTCCTACAGCAAGACCGCCATCAGCAACTGAGTATCAGGCCGTTTCCTGCTCGACGCAGGCCTGGATCACTTGCTCTCGCAGCCAGGTGTTGGCGCTGTCCTGATCAACACCCTGGTTCCACTGCATGTCGAGGGTGAAACCCGGCAAGCCTTCGGGCGCTTCACAGTGATTGAAAGTGTCTGCACCGGCCAGCAGTCGCTGGATGCGCCGGGGCAGGGTCAGGGCATAGTCGGTGCCGGTAATCAGCTTCAGCGCTGCACTGTAGCTGTTGGCGCGTGCGACGATCTGGCGTTGTTGCCCCTGCTGCGCAAGCCAGCCGTCGACCATGTTGGTGGCGGACGTCCAGGGTGTCGGGAACACGTGTCGACGTTCGACATAGGTTTGCAGACTCAGGCGTGGTTCCGCCGGCGTGGCGCGTTTGTCGAAAACACACACCAGATCGTCTTCGAGCAGCGTCCGGGATTTGAAGTCGATGTGACTGCGATGAAAGTGCGGGCCGAAGCACACCGCCAGGTCGAGGCTGCCGTCGCGCAACGCTTCGGCAGGGACATCGGCCTCGAGTTTGAACACATTGACCATCACTGGAAGCTCGGCGAGGTCGAAGCGTTTCAGCAGGCGCGGCAGGATCAACTGTTCGAAATATTCCGGTGCGCAGATGTTGAAGGTCACGGGTTTCAGGCCGGGGTCGAACGTGGGTGGGCCGGCGTGACACAGGTTGATGCTTTCGAGGATTTTCAGCGCGTAAGGGTACATCGCACCGGCCTTGCAGGTGGGCTGCATGCCGCCGGTACGGGTATTGATGAATAGCTCGTCCTCGAAACTGCGGCGCAGTTTTTTCAGGCAGTAACTCACCGTGGACTGGCTGATGCAAAGCGTCTCGGATACGCCGGTGACGCTGTTTTGCTCATACACGGCGACGAACACCATGAGGTCCTGCATGTCGAGTTTTCTGAGCGAATTACTGTTCAGCATCCATTGCGTCTCGCTGCGTCCCTTGCGCTGACCGTGCGCGAAGGTGAGCGAATGATCCTAGCGGAATGAGCGAGCAGGGAGAATGCCTTGCAGGACGTTTCGCCCAAGCCCGTGTCAGCCCTGGGCCATCGCCGACACGGCGCGGCGGCTGGACATCAACAGCGCGAACATGCCGATGCCCACCAGCACCGCGCCGGCCAATTCCAGCGGCAGAGGCATCCGGCGCCCCCATAGCCAGTGATACAGGGTGATGAACAGCGTACTCAGGTAGATGTAGGAAATCACCGAGGACGGCGCGATCACGCCGATGGCCCGATGCAGCAGCCAAAACGTCGCCAGGGTGGCGAATACCGCCAGGTACATCAGCCAATAGAAATCGTTGAGCGTCAGCAATGATGCCGAGCGCCAACCGCCACTGAATCCACAGAACACCAGCAGAAACAGCGCCCCGAACAGCATGTTCCAGAACGTCATGGGCACCGGCCCGCGCCCTTTGAGGCTGTTGGCTTTCAGGCGCTGGCTGAGGGGCGCGTAGAGCGCCATCGCCAGGCAACCGACGCCGTACACGGTCAACGCATACGGCGATGGCAACTCGCCGGGGCCGGTGCCTTTCATGATCAGCAACACTGCCCCGGCGGCGGCGAGCAGCATCGGCACAATCCGTTGTTTCAGGCTGCCGTCAGGTGTCAGCACGGCCTCGAAAACCAGGGTCATCAGCGGCACCAGCGTGAACATCGTCCCGGTGTTGACGGCCGAGGTGTAGCGCAATGCTTCGAACAGCGAACCGAAGTACAGCGCCAGCAGAAGGCCGAGCACCGCGTGAGCGAGCAGCCCGCGAGCGGTCATGGCAGCATCGCCTTTAAACAGCAACAGCGGCAGAAACACCAGGGCGCAAAACAGCAGGCGCAGTCCGGTCAGCAGGATCGGGTCGATGGCCTGGCTGACTTGCGCCGCCGCGGAAAACGACGCGGCGATCAACAAGGCCCAAAGCAGCATGCTGGCGTGAGCAGCGGCGAAACCGATGGTTTTCATGGCAGGCTCCGGATCAATGGATGTGGCGGGTGTAGTGCCTTGGGTTGAAGCGCAAAACCATCAACATCATCAGTGCCATGACCACTGTCAGCGACCACCAGGCCCATTCAAAGCTGCCGAGCCGGTCGCGGATTATCCCCGCCAGCAGCGGCGACAGGCCGGCGATCAAGTAGCCAATGCCTTGAACAAAGGCGGTCAGGCCACCAGCGCGCAAGGGGCTGTCCAGGTGATCCAGCGATACGATCAGGCTCATCGGGAACAGGCCGCCAATGCCCAGCCCCAGCAGGCATGGCCACATCAGGCTCAAATGTTGTGGGCTCAGAATCAATCCGCAGAAACCGGCGATGATCAGTGCAAGCAATACCATCAGCACGACACGGCGGTCGCGGCTGCGATTGGCGATGACGGGCGTCAGCAGGCCCGACAGCACTTCCATGGCGGTCAGAAATCCGAGCAGCAATCCGGCGTGCTGCTCGCTCCAGCCCTTTTCCACGTAGTACGGCGCCAGCCAGGCCAGGACACAGGTGTAGGACGCAGTGCCCAGGCCAAAGAAAATCGCGAGTAACCACGCGCGGGAATTGGCGAAGAACGAACCATTACTGGAGGCCTTTGAATCCCGTGTCGGCATCTCCGCCCGTTGGGTTCCCCAGAGCAGCAATGCCAGCACGGCGAGAACCGCCCAGATCGCCAGGCCCATACGCCAGCTGCCGGTACGTTCCATCACCAGTGGCGCAAAGGAAGCACCCATGGCGGCACCGCCCATGATCGACGTGACGTAGAGGCCCATGCACAGGGCGACATGGTCGCTGAAGCGGGATTTGATCAGCGCTGGCATCAGGGCCTGGATCAGGGCGATCCCGATACCTGCCAGTACCGCGCTGAGAAGCAGCTCCGCGGCCGAATCAAGGAACAACCGCGAAAGCGTGGCCGCACCGATGATCAGCAACGAGAACACCACCGTGCGCTGGTCGCCGAGTCGCTGACTGACGCGCAGGCCGACAAACATCGCCAGCCCCATGGCCATCACCGGCAACATGGTCAGCAGTGAAGCCAGGGTGAAGCTCAATGGGATGTCGTCGCGAATCGCCGAGAGCAGGGGCCCGACAGCGGCCATTGAAGGGCGCAGGTTCGCGGCAATCAGGATAATACTGAACATCAGCCAGACGGCAGGGCGGGAAGTGACTCGGGTGTTTTCCATGAGCGGACCTTGAAGAATATGCAGGCGATTAACGCGCGCTCGACCCGAAGGGCGCAAATCAGAAAGTCCGGGGTGGTATTTAGAAATCAAATACAAGTCGCTCCCACAGGAGGACACCCCTGAACAGTCAAATGTTTAGTCAGGCCTTATCCAAGGTTCTTCAAATCCCGATTTAACGACTCAACCCATCGTGTGACGCTGCGGGTCACCTGTTTTCTGCGGTTCTCTCTATGGACGGTTGGCCAGTCGCAATCCACTTCAAGGCATCCATCGACGCGCGAGCGTCGAGCCTTGGTCGTCGATTCTCGCCCGCCGCCGCGCCAAACCTCTCTGCACTTCCATCTGAACTGGCCTTCTGGGCGCTATGGCATTGCCGCCATGCGCGCCCGCCAGACTCCTGCTTTTTCCGCTGATTGTTCCTGCCTGTTCCGGTTGATACCGGGATTGAAGTTCGGGTGCTTTTGCGTACCCGTCTCACACGGAAAAAGAGAATTCCCATGAGTTGTGCTACGACCTCGTTTGCCACCCGGCTTGAAGCCCTGACCTTTCTGGAGCAGAACCCGGACATTGATATGTTCGAGCTGTTCATCCTCGACAATAACGGTGTGCCGCGCGGCAAACTGCTGCATCGTGACGAGTTGCTGGCGGTGTATGAAAGCGGGCGGCCATTGCCGAGCACCATCCTCGGCCTGACCATCAATGGCGATGACGTGGAGAACTCCGGGCTGGTCTGGGATGTCGGGGATATCGACTGCCGGGCCTACCCGATCAGCGGCAGCCTCACGCGTATGCCGTGGCGTCTGATACCGACCGCGGCCGTGCAGGTCAGCATGCACCCGACGCAAGGCGCGCCCGCCACCACTGCCGATCCCCGTCATTTGCTGGCGAAAGTCATCGAAGGTTTGCAGGCTGACGGTTATTACCCGGTCATGGCGGCGGAACTGGAGTTCTACCTGCTGGATCAGCAACGCGACAGCAATGGCCGGCCGCAACCGGCACGGGATGTCGATGGCGGGCGTCCGCGCGGCACTCAGGTCTATGGTTTGCGCGAGCTTGAGCAGATCGAACCGTTCCTGGCCGATCTCTATAACGCCTGCAAGCTCCAGGGTATTCCGGCGCGCACGGCCATTTCCGAATATGCGCCGGGGCAAGTGGAAATCACCCTCGAACACCGCACCGACGCATTACAGGCAATGGACGAAGCGGTGCGTTACAAGCGTCTGGTCAAGGGGGTGGCGCACAAGCACGGCATGACCGCCTGCTTCATGGCCAAGCCTTTCGATGACCTGGCCGGCACCGGGATGCACATGCACGTGAGCCTGGCCGACAAGGACGGCAACAATCTTTTCGCCAGCCAAGCCCCGGATGGAACGCCACTGCTCAAGCAGGCTGTCGCAGGTATGCTCGATACCTTGCTCGATTCACTGTTGCTGTTCTGCCCCAACGCCAACTCCTACCGTCGATTCCAGGCCAACAGCTATGCGCCTCTGGCGGCCACCTGGGGTGTGGACAATCGCACCGTGAGTTTGCGCGTACCGGGCGGGCCGGCGTATTCCCGGCACATCGAGCATCGAATTTGTGGCGCCGACGCCAACCCCTATCTGGCGGCTGCGGCGATCCTGGCCGGTATTCATCGCGGTATCCGCGAACGACTCGACCCTGGTGCGCCGGTGGAGGGCAATGGCTACGCCCAGGCTGCGAAGCTGTTGCCGACAGACTGGCTGACCACCTTGCGATCGCTGGAAGGTTCGAACTGGGCCAGGGAAGCGTTCGGCGAGGAATTCCTCGGTGTCTACCTGGCGGTGAAACGCGCCGAATATCGCCAATTCATGGGGGAGGTCGGTGAGCAGGACTGGCGCTGGTATTTGCATCAGGCTTGAGTCGATGCTGAACTGGAGCTGAATCCTTCTCAAATAGTCTGAAAGTCTCAGGCTGGTTTTATAAGCCAACTAATTGTTGGCTTCTTTTTCACAAAAAATTGATGGTTCGCTACCTAAAATTATAGCTGTCTCGGTCAATGAAATTTTCACATTTACCGAAGGCACTTATTTACAGGACCCGCCGAACCTCATGCTGAAGATTAAAGCCGTGCGCCCCGAATGGGTGACACTGATTGCCAGTGCATTTTTGTTAGTTGGCTTCAATTTTGTACTCTGGCAACACCTGTTCGAAATCACCGCATCCGATGGCAAAGGCATCGTCATGCGTGTGGCCTTTGGGATGATGATCTTCGCGGCCTTCAACATTGTGCTGACCCTGCTGGCGTTCCGGCCGGTGCTCAAGCCGGTCCTGACCCTGCTGTTCATGATCAGCGCAGGCGTGGCGTATTTCATGAGCCAGTATGGCGTTCTGATCGACACCGGCATGTTGCGTAACTTCGCTGAAACCAATGCCACGGAAGTGCGCGATTTACTGTCGCTCAAGTTGTTTGTTTATATTGTGCTGCTCGGCGTTTTACCGACTTGGCTGTTGTGGAAAACGCCGATTGATTATCGTCGTTGGCACCGTGAGCTACTGAGTAAAGTCCTGGTGGTTTTTTCCTCGGCAGCGGTCATTGGTGGTGTTGCACTGGTTAACTATCAAGGCCTGTCCTCGCTGTTTCGCAATCACCACGAGTTGCGCCTGATGGTGGTGCCAAGCAACTACATTGGTGCCTCGGCTGGTTTCTTGCGCGAGAAAGTAGCGACCGCACGGCAACCCTTTGTCAAAATCGGTGAAGATGCCCAGCGCAATCCGGCCTGGCAAACTCACGGACGCAAATCCCTGACGGTTCTTGTCGTGGGTGAAAGTGCCCGGGCAGAGAACTTCGGCATCCTTGGCTACAGCCGCGACACCACGCCGAAACTGAGTAAGGAAGATGGCCTGATCGCCTTCACCGATGTGCATTCCTGCGGGACTGAAACCGCCGTATCGGTGCCTTGCATGTTTTCCAATATGGGGCGCAAGGACTACAACGCCAGCAAGGCAAAGAACGAAGAAGGCCTGCTGGATGTGCTCAAGCATGCGGGTATCGACGTGATCTGGCGTGACAACCAGTCAGGCTGCAAAGGTACGTGCGATCGCGTCACTGTTGAAGACGTCAGCAATCTGAAAGATCCGGCGCTGTGCGCCAACAGTGAATGCCGTGACGAAATCCTGCTGCGGGGACTGCAACATTTCATCGATACCCTGGACAAGGACACGGTATTGGTATTGCACCAGATGGGCAGCCACGGTCCGGAGTACTTCAAGCGTTATCCGAAAGAGTTCGAGCGCTTCACCCCGGTTTGCGAGAGTAATGCCCTGAACAATTGCAGTCGCGAAAGTATCGTCAACGGCTACGACAACACCTTGGTATATACCGACCATGTACTGTCGACCTTGATCGATCTTTTGCGCAGTAACCAGGACAAAGTGGATACCGCAATGCTGTATCTGTCGGACCACGGCGAGTCCCTGGGTGAATACAACTTGTTCCTCCACGGCACGCCTTACATGCTGGCACCGGAGGAGCAAAAGCATGTAGCCATGTTTGCGTGGTTCTCCGACAGCTATGAAAAGTCGTTTGCGCTAGATACCCGTTGCCTGCAACAGAGTCGTGAAAAGCCCCTGAGCCAGGACAACCTGTTCCATTCGATGCTTGGCCTGCTGGAAGTCAACAGCAAGGTCTACAACCAGGATCTGGACATGTTTGCCGGATGTCGTGGTCCAGTGGTCGACGGTGTGTTGGCCAAAGATTGAGTGCTCCGGTTTTTGTTTCACGCGGCGGCCGCCGACTTGCGGCCTGTAGAACTTTCATCAAGAGCCATTGCACATGTCCGCTCAGCCTCCATCCGCCATCGAGCTTGAGATTGCCCGGCGCTATAACCAGGAGCACGCGCGCGTCTGCCTTCAGCCGCAAGCGTCGGGCCTGGCAGGGCGTCTGGCGCTCTGGCGTGAGGAGCGACTGGTGCGCAATGCGCTCAAGGTCGCCGGCGAGCCGGGCCTGATCCTTGATGTGGCCTGCGGTGTGGGGCGTTTTTGGTCGGTGCTGGCCGAGCATGCGAATCGGGTGATTCTCGCGACGGATCCGTCTCAAGACATCCTTGATCACGCCCGCACCCATCACCCTCAGAGTCTATTGAAGCGGGTCAAGACCTTTCAAAGTTCCGCGTTCTCGATTGGCTTGTCCGAGAACGCGGTTGACTGCATTTTTTGCATGCAACTGTTTCAGTACCTTACTAACCCGGAACATCGCTTGGCGATGCTCGGCGAGTTTTACCGGGTCAGTCGCGATACGGTGATTGTCGCGGTGCGCCTCGACGGTCGTTTCAGGGGCGCGCGTTCAGGCGTGGAAGGGTTGTTGCCGAGCAAAACCGAGGTGGAAAGCGAGTTCAGGCAGGCGGGATTCCGCTTGCTCAGCCATCAGGACTTCTTGCCGGGTTGCGCGCGGATGCGGATCTACGTGCTGGGTAAGACCAGCTAGCCCGATGTTGTAGGACTATTCTGTATGTCACGCAGTAATTTTCGCTAACGCTCTTGTTCAGTGGATGCGCGGAAATCGCCGGGGGCGATATATACTGCGCGCCATTCTTCAAGGGAGAGCCGTGTGGCCATCGATATTCACTGGATTCGCGACAACGATAGCCTCGCACGATTGTGTGCCGAGTGGCAGCAGTTGCCCTTCGTTGCCCTCGACACCGAATTCATGCGGGTCGATACCTTCTACCCAATCGCCGGCCTGCTGCAGATCGGTGATGGCGTTCGCGCCTATCTGATCGACCCGCTGACCATCGACAACTGGCAACCATTGGCCGCGTTGCTGGAAAACCCGGCGGTGGTCAAAGTTGTCCACGCGTGCAGCGAAGACCTCGAAGTCCTGCTGCGCCTGACCGGCAGCCTGCCGACTCCACTGTTCGATACCCAACTGGCTGCCGCTTACCTGAACCTCGGTTTTTCCATGGGCTATTCGCGGCTGGTGCAGGAAGTGCTCGGCATTGACCTGCCCAAGGGTGAAACCCGTTCCGACTGGCTGCAACGTCCGCTTTCCGAAACCCAGATCAGCTATGCCGCCGAAGATGCCGTGCATTTGGCTGAAGTCTTCGTAAAGCTGCGTCCAAAGCTGTCAGACGACAAATACGCCTGGGTCCTGGAAGACGGCGCCGAACTGGTGGCCAACCTGCGCCGCGAGATCGATCCGTACGAGGTCTATCGCGATGCCAAGCTGGCCTGGAAGCTGTCTCGCGCCCAACTCGCTGTTTTGCGTGAGCTCTGCGCCTGGCGCGAAAAGGAAGCCCGTGCCCGTGACCTGCCGCGCAACCGGATTATCCGCGAGCATTCGTTGTGGCCGCTGGCGCGCACGCAACCGGACAACCTCGGTGCCCTGGCGAAAATCGAAGACATGCACCCGCGTACCGTGCGTCAGGACGGTGAGTTTCTGCTTGATCTGATCAAGCGCTCTGGCAGTGTGTCGCCTGATCAATGGCCGCCAGCCGTGCCGGAGCCATTGCCGGTGGACGCTGCCGTGCTACTCAAACAGATGAAAGCCATCGGCCAGGCCGAAGCCGAGCGCCTGAACATTGCGCCGGAACTGATGCTGCGCAAGAAAACCCTGGAAGCGCTGCTCAAGAGCGGCTTTCCCAATGGTCCCTACCAATTGCCTGATTCGCTGCGTGGCTGGCGCCGCGAGTTGATGGGCCAGGCACTGCTCGACAGCCTGGCCACCGCCGGAGAACAGCCTTGAAACGTATTTGCTCCATCTACCGCAGCTCGAAGAGAAACGAAATGTACCTGTATGTGCTCAAGAGCGATGCTCTGGAGCGCGTGCCGGATCCCCTGATGGCCGCTTTCGGCAAGGCCATCCACGCGTTCGACCTGGTGCTGAGTCCCGAACGCAAGCTGTCGCGCGAGGACATCACGGTCGTGCTGGAAAACCTCGATAAACAGGGTTATCACCTGCAAATGCCGCCAGCCGAAGACGAGTACATCGAGCACCTGCCGGAAGAATTGTTGCGTCGCAACGATCCGATGTGAACGGCAGACAGGCTCTGTTCAGAGTGGTTATGAAACACTGATTGATTTTTGCGATGGCAGCATCGACGGAGCACGGCTCTGTCGGCGGCCGTCTGCACCGTTTTTGAAAGGTTTGAAGCATGCGCGTCCTGATTGCTGAACACGACCACCCCGTGTACGCCCAACTGTTGCGCGAGGCGGCACCGGACCTGGAGGTGCTGACCAGCGGCGATTCCGCCGAACTGGCCAGCCAGGCCGCCGATTGCCCGGTGTGGCTCGGCCAGCCAGATTTGCTGGCGACCCTGTTACGCCAGGGTCATCAGCCGCAATGGCTGCAATCGACCTGGGCCGGCATCACGCCGCTGCTGGCCGATGGCTTGCCGCGTCACTATCGGCTGACGCGTGCCGTCGGCATTTTCGGCCAGGTCATGGCCGAGTACGTGCTCACGTATATGCTCGGTCACGAACGTGAAGTGCTGGCGCGACTGGTCAGCCAGGTCGAGCGCAAATGGGACAGTCGCCATGGCCAGAGCCTGGCGGGGCGTAAGGTGCTGATCGTCGGCACGGGCGATATCGGTCAAAGTGTCGCGCAGTTCCTCGTGCCGTTCGGCGTCGAGTTGTATGGCGTTGCCAGCAGCGCACGGGAACAGGCCCCGTTTATCGAAGTCGGTTCACTGGCGGATTTGCCGCGGCTGGTCGGTGAAGTCGATTACGTGGTCAATCTGCTGCCGAACACGCCGGACACCCACGATATCTACGACGCGGTGCTGTTCAAGCAGTTCAAGCCGACCGGGTTGTTCATCAACGCCGGGCGCGGTGTGGCAGTGGTCGATGCGGATCTGGTGGCTGCCTTGAAGGAAGGGCATCTGGCGGGTGCGGTGATCGACGTGTGCCGTCAGGAGCCGTTACCCCAGCGTCATCCATTCTGGACAGCCTGGGGCCTGCTGCTGACCGGCCACAGCTCGGCACCGACTTCGCCGTCGATGATGGTGAAGCTGTTTGTCGAAAACCTGCGGGCGTATCAGGCGGGAGAGGCGTTGCGCGGGGAAGTGGATTTCAATCGCGGGTATTGAAAACACCCTCAAAAACTGTGGGAGCGAGCTTGCTCGCGATGAGGCCGGCATATTCAACATCAATGTTGACTGTCCTACCGCTATCGCGAGCAAGCTCGCTCCCACAGGGATTTTCAGTATGGATTAGAGGGTGAAGTCACCTTCAGCCGCCAACTCGCTCAATGGGCGACGCGGGCTGGGCTCTTCACGGGCTTGCAGGTAGTCCGCCAGGCTTGCCTTGTCCCCCAGCTTGCCCACCGCGACGGCGGCGTGCAGGGCGTAGCCTTCAGGAATGTTCAGTTCCTTGCGGGTCAGTTCCTGGTCGAAACCGGCCATGCCATGGGTGTGCCAGCCGCTCAGGCTCGCTTGCAAGGCCAGGTGACCCCAGGCGGAACCGGTGTCGAAGGTGTGCCACAGGGCCGGGGTTTCTTCGGTGGCGCCAGGCACGGCGAAGGTGGTTTTCGAGATCACGATCACCAGGGCCGAAGCATGTTGAGCCCAGCTGCGGTTGAATTCGTTCAGCAGGCCCAGGTAGCGCTCCCAGTTCGGCGTGTCGCGACGTGCGTATAGAAAGCGCCAGGGTTGCGAGTTGTAGGCCGAAGGTGCCCAGCGGGCGGCTTCGAAGAAGCTCAGCAGGGTTTCCTCTGGAATCGTTTCGCCAGTGAACGCGCGGGGCGACCAGCGATCGGTGAACTGAGGGTGAATGGCGTAATCGGCAACGCGTGGGTTGGCACTCATCGAGAGATTCCTTGCTACGTTTGAAAGTGGGAGCGACGCAAAACCCTACTTGGCAGCGCAAAAACTGACAAGCCCGATCTACCGACAGTCGCCAATGCTTGGCCCGCGGGCTTTCGGGCACTAGACTGGCGGCCTTTTCATCACCTGATGTCGATGCTCGAACCATGGCCGCCAAAGTAGAACCGTTCTGGATACGCAAAACTCTCGATCAACTCGATCAGGAGGAATGGGAGTCGCTGTGCGACGGCTGTGGATTGTGCTGCCTGCAAAAGCTTGAAGATGAAGACGACAACAGCGTCTATTACACGCGCATCGCCTGCAAATTGCTGGACCTGAAAACCTGCCAGTGCACGGACTATCCCAACCGTCGTGACTCCGTGCCGGACTGTATCCAGCTCACGCCGGGCAAGGCCGACGAATTCAAATGGCTGCCGCCGACCTGCGGCTATCGCCTGGTCAGCGAAGGCAAGGACCTGCCGTTGTGGCATCACCTGGTGTGCGGTGATCGCGATGCTGTGCATCACGAGCGGATTTCCCAGTCCGGGCGCATGCTCGCCGAAGGCAGCGTGCCGGAAGATGATTGGGAAGATCACCTGATTTTCCGCGCAGGCTGATTGCCCAAGGTTCAACGTTTCACGAAGGAGTGTGTATGGCTGTGGGATGGCGGCAGGCGTGGGTCGTTGGGCTACTGGTCGTGAATTCGCCCGCATGGGCAGCGAACAAGGTCAATCTGGATTATCACGTGCGCCTGTTACCCCAGAGCGATCAGGCCGAAGTACGCTTGACGCTCGCCCAGGGTTCGGCGGTACGCAGCCTGGATTTCGACCTCGGCGACGGCAGCCACTACAGCGATTTCAAGGCCGACGGCCAATGGCAACTGACCCCTGGCAAAGCGGCGCGCGGCATCTGGCGTCCGACTGCCGACAAGGCCAGCCTGACTTACCGTGTGAATATCAACCACGGGCGCAAGAGCGGCAGCTTCGACACACGCATGACACCAGAATGGGCGTTGATGCGCGGCGACGATCTGGTGCCGGCTGCCAGACTCGATCAACAGGACGGCATCGAACTGGTTTCGCGCCTTGAATTCGAGCTGCCCGGTGGCTGGAAAAGCGTTGAAACCGCTTGGCCACGAATCGGCCCGAATAAATTCCGTATCGACAACCCTTCCCGATTGTTCGACCGACCCACGGGCTGGATGCTCGCCGGCCAGCTCGGTAGCCGCCGTACTCGTCTGGGCGAGACTGAAGTGACCGTCGCCTCGCCGCTGGGGCAGGGTATGCACCGCATGGATGTGCTGACCCTGCTGACCTTCGTCTGGCCACAAGTGCAGGCGCTGTATCCGCGACACCCTGGCAAACTGCTGATCGTCGGGGCCAATGATCCCATGTGGCGCGGCAGCCGGTCGGCGCACGAGTCGATCTATCTCAACAGTCACCTGCCGTTGGTCAGCGAAAGCGGCACCAGTGCCCTGGTTCGTGAGTTGGCCCAGGTGTTCGGGCGGATCAACGGTACCCAGCGCAGTGACTGGATTCGCGAAGGTTTTGCCGAGTATTACGCCATCGAACTGGTGCGCCGGGCCGGCGGCATGAGCGATGAACGCTACGAGAGCCTGCACGGCAGGCTGGTCAAGAGCAGCCAGAAAGTCACCACGCTGCGCGGTGAAAAGATCACAGCGGTTCAGGTGGCCAGGGCGGTGGTGTTGCTGCAGGAACTGGATCGCGAGATTCGCCTGAAAACCCACAACAAGCGTTCGCTGGACGACGTGTTGCGCGGGGCGATGCGGCTGGGGGATATCGATACCCAGGCGTTTGTTCAGCTCAGTGAGAGCGTGATCGGTGGTTCTTCAAAGGTACTGAGTACCGAGTTGATTCAGTGAGTCCGTCATCGCGAGCAAGCTCGCTCCCACAGGGGATTTGTGTACGACACAGATCAAATGTGGGAGCGAGCTTGCTCGCGATAGGGCCATCAGCCACGCCGGATGATCCTGATCAACCCCCGGCTTTCGGCGACTTCAACGAATCATTGCCGGTAACGGTCGCAGTTTTGGTCGCCGCTTCGGCATTGGCCTTCAGCGTCTTCAACTCTTCACCCGCGCGCTGGATTTTCGCCCGCACGTTGTTCATGTCCTGACGGCCTTTCTCCAGCAGGCTTTTCGCCGAGCTGTGGCCGGTGATACCGCGCGCCAGGGCCACGCCGCCGATGGCCACCTGGATCAGGCCAAAGATCCCGCCACGACGCAGGCCCTTGCCCACCATCACCACGCCGCCGGCCAGGGAGCCGATGCGTTCCCAGCCCTGCACGTTGTGCTCGGAGGGGCTCTGGAACGGGGTGGATTCGATACGCTCGACGCGTTTGGGTTCGCTCATGGTCTGTCTCCAGGCTTGGGTGATCGATAGTCAAGCTGACCGCCAGGGCAGGCAGCTCGTTCAATCGGATGTGCGGCGATTCAGCGGAATTTTGGCCCGGAGCGGGTATTGAGCCCCTTGGACATGCGGTCGTAGAGCACGACGTTGACCGTGGCGGCCAGGTTCATGCAACCGGTGGTCGGAATATAGACCACGTCTTCGCACCAGTCGCGAATCTCTTTATCCAGCGATCCGTCTTCTGGGCCAAAGATATAGAGCGCGCGATCCGGGTGGGTGTATTCCGGCAGCGGACGGGCGCCCTCGACCAGTTCCACGGCGACGGGCACACAGTTGAGCGGCAGGATCTTCTTCAGGTCGTCGATGCCGATCAGCGGGATGTCGTAGTGCACGCGCTTGGTATCGGTGACGAAGTCGGCGGCGCGCTCATAGCGCTTGCCGGTGTAGAACACCGACGCCACGCCATAACAGCCAGCGGCGCGCATCACCGAACCGACGTTCTCCGGTGATTTGGGGTTATACAAACCAATGCAGCTGTACCGTTTGTCTGCCACGAGCGGGGTGCCTTTCGGAAAAAAGCACGATTATACGGGGATTGGGCGGCAGCGGGCAGTTTGGAGATTGGCGGTGGCAGGGCTATTGCTATCGCGAGCAAGCTCGCTCCCACAGTTGACTGAGGTGTCCTGACGGACGCAGAACAATGTGGGAGCGAGCTTGCTCGCGATGAGGCCAGATCAGGCGCTGAAAATCTTCAGTCTTCTTTCTTCATCAACCCCGCCAACGCCGCAAATGGATTATGCGTGGCCTTGGCGATTTTTGGCGTGCTCAGCGAGCCTTCGTCGAAATACTGCTGGTCGGTATAACGCGAGTGTTCGTTATCGTGGCAGTACAGGCACAACAACTCCCAGTTCGAGCCGTCCTGCGGGTTGTTGTCGTGGTTGTGGTCGCGGTGGTGCACGGTCAGTTCGCTCAGGCGCTTGCCGGAGAACTCACGGGCGCAGCGGCCGCAGACGTGTGGATACATCTTCAGGGCCTTGTCGCGGTAGCCCATTTCCTTGTCGCGCTGGTTGTCGGCGAGGATGCGATCCAGCTTCGAAGTGTTGGTTGGGGTGGACGAACTCATGGGTTCACCTTTGTAAAATGACTAATGACGGTATTAAGCGAAGTTTAGCCTAGCCCTTGAGCTTCTCGGCAATCCAGATGGTGTGGCGGGTGCCCTTGTTGCCGTGGGCGAAGACCTGCACTTCCTCGGCCTTGAAACCGGCTTTCTTCAGTTTGTCGGAAAATTGCCGGTCAGCGCTGGCCGACCAGACCGCCAGTATACCTTTGGGTCTCAGGGCCTTGGCGCAGGCGCTCAGGCCGCCGGCAGAGTACAACCAGCTGTTGGCTTTCTGAGTCAGGCCTTCGGGGCCGTTGTCGACGTCGAGCATAATGGCATCGAAGCCCTGGGGCTCGGCCTGCAGGACTTTGGCCACGTCTTCCATGCGAATCACGGTCCGCGGGTCTTGAAGCGGGTTTCCGGCTTTCTCGCCGAGTGGCCCGCGATTCCATTCCACAACACCAGGCACCAATTCAGCGACCACCACTTCGGCGGTCTTGCCCAGGTGCTTGAGCGCCGAAGCGAGGGTGAAACCCATGCCCAGGCCGCCGATGAGCACCCGTGAATTCGGTCGACCGGCGACCTTGCGACACGGGATTTCGGCCAGGGCATCTTCGGAGCCGTGCATGCGCGTATTCATCAATTGCCCGCCATCGCCCCCCTGGATCTTGATGACGAAATCCTCGCCGTATTCGAACAGGCACAGGGCGCCGCCGTTTTCAGGAATGGCGGTGGTGTCCAGCAGAACGAAACGTTTCATGGGGCTCACTTGAAGAAAATTGGCAGAACACGGGAGGGCAAACAGACGCAGTTGGGAGTAGCCTGTTTATGACGACAAGGTCAACGGAGCCATTGATGAAGCGCACCATTCTAACGGTCATTGCCCTGGCCGCGCTCTCGATAACTGCAGTGCAGGCTCAACAGCTGCAATCGATTCCCGTCAGCCCCGCGCCCATACCCGGTTCGCCCGGCACCGCGACGCCCACGCCGTACCCGCAAATCAGCCCGGCGCCTTTGCCTAGAGTCGGCCCCGGCAGTAGTGGTCCGCCGTTGGTGCCGATTGAAATGCCGAGCCCGCCGACCAAAGACCAGCCGATACCGGGCCTTGCGCCCAATCCACCGAAACCCAAGTCGCCGGGTGGCTAGACCTGCTGCGAAAGCAGTTGACCGTCGGCCATGCGCAGGCGTCTGGACAGGGATACGGCGAGGGCACGGATGATCTTGGCGGCGATTTTCGGTGCGTCGTTGAGCATTTTTTCCAGCGAGTCCTTGCCCAGGTTGAGCAACTGGCAGTTGCTTGCGGCCACACAACTGGCCGAGCGCCGTTCGCCGTCGAGCACGGCCATTTCGCCGAACGAGCGGCCGCTGCGCAACGTGGCGATGGTGACGCGTTGCCCGTCGGCGGTGGTTTTCTGCACTGCCACCTGACCGGTGTGGATGATGCACATGAAGCTGCCGGCATCACCCTCCTGGAAGATTTCCTCGCCCTGGGCAATGGTGCTGATACTGAAGTAGCCCGAAGCCGCGACGAAGTCCGCCGGCAGCAGTTGATTGAACAGGCCGCAATCCATCAGCCAGTCGCGAATTTCGTTGTTCAGAAAGGTTGGTTCAGACATGTCGTCACGGTCTTTTTTGTGTGTTGCTGACTCGAGTTTGAATTCACCGAAAATCCCTTGTGGGAGCGAGCTTGCTCGCGATGGCGGTGGCACATTCAACATCAATATCGAATGTGCCGGCCTCATCGCGAGCAAGCTCGCTCCCACAGGGGATACGGGTTGTATCGGCCTGCGGTGTCCGGAATCAAGACCGGTTCATCGGCCCAGGTTCCTCAGGCAATGCCCAGAACCTTGAACAAAAATGCATATTCGAGTGCTACGTCACGCAATCCCTGATATCGACCGCTCATCCCGCCATGCCCGGCACCCAGTTCCGTCTTGAGCAGCAGGGGATTGCTGTCGGTCTTGGTCGCGCGCAATTTCGCCACCCACTTGGCGGCTTCCCAATACTGCACACGGCTGTCGTTGTAACCGGCGATCACCAGGGTCGCCGGATAAGCTTGCGCGGTGACGTTTTCGTACGGGGCGTAGGCTTTGATCCGGTCATGGACGTCCGGTTCTTCAGGGTTGCCCCACTCGTCGTATTCCGTGACGGTCAATGGCAGGTCAGGGTCGAGCATGGTGTTGAGTACGTCGACGAACGGTACCTCGGCGATGGCGGCGCCAAACAGCTCCGGCCGTTGATTGAGCACCGCGCCGATCAGCAGGCCACCGGCGCTGCCACCACTGATCGCCAACTGCGGTGCAGTGGTGAAGCCCTGGGCGATCAGGTGTTCGGCGCAGGCGATAAAGTCGCTGAAGGTGTTGTGCTTGTGCTCCTGTTTGCCGGCGCGATACCAGGCTTCCCCCAGTTCGCCACCGCCACGCACGTGGGCAATGGCAAAGGCCATGCCGCGATCCAGCAGGCTCAGGCGCGCATGGGAAAACCACGGGTCGAGGCTTTCGCCGTAGGCACCATAGCCGTAGAGGTACAGCGGCACGGGTTTGCCCAGGTCTGCGCGCTTGATCACCAGGCTGATAGGCACTTGCGTACCGTCCGGTGCAGTGGCCCACAGGCGTTGGCTGATATAAGTGTCGGCATCGAACGGGCCGAGTACCGGGGTTTCCTTGAGGACTTTTTGCTCGCCGGTCGCCAGGTCCAGTTGGCGGATTTGTGCCGGACGGTTCAACGCTTCGTAGCGCAGGCGAATCCGCTCGCTTTCGAATTCCAGGCTGTTCTGCACGTGCAGGCTATAGGCCGCATCCGGCAGTTGCACTCGATAAGGCGCCAGGCCCTGTGGGTGAACCTCGATGACCGGCAAGCCGCCGACCCGCAGGCTGAGGGTCATGGCCCCGGTGTTCAGGCTGATGCCGTCGATCATCACCGTGTCGCTGTGGGGGATCAGGTTTTGCCAGTCGGCTTCGGTCGGCGCGGCGCCGGTATCGGTGGCTGTGTACAGGGCGAAATTGATGCCGTCACGGTTGCTGCGAATGAACCAGGTCCATTGCCCGTCGAGTACGCCGTGGTCGACGTCGTACTCATGATCTTCGACCCGTGGCGCGATGCAGGTGAAGGATTGCTGCGGCTGGTTGGCATCGAGGGCCCAGACTTCGCTGGTGGTCTTGCTGCCCACCGACAGCAGCAATTGCTGCTCGGAGCTTGAACGGTAGCAATGCATGAAGAAGCGACCGTCCGGCTCATGGAACACCTCTTGCGCCGCCGTGCCGTCCAGGCGATAGCGATACAGCTTGTGCGGGCGATGGGTGTCGTCCAGCTCACCAAAAAACAGCGTCAGGCTGTCGTTGGCCCAGGTCATGCTGCCGTCGCAGTCCTGGAATTCCAGTTCACTGACACGGCCGTCGGACAGTTCCTTCACGAACAGCGTGTAAATCTCGTCGCCGCTGGAGTCGATGCTGTAGGCCAGACGCTGATGGTCCGGGCTGATGCTGAATGCACCCAGGGAAAAGAAGCCGCCATTGGCCAGCTCGTTGGGGTCCAGCAGCAGTTGTTCGCGGCTTTCGTCGAGGGTCAGGCTGTCGTCGGCCGGACGCGGGCAGCGGTAGTGCCGGGCATACTCGTCGCCCGCCATGGTGCGGGTGTAGTACAGATAGGGTCCCCACGGCGAGGGCAGGGACAAATCGGTCTCGAGAATCCGCCCTTTGATCTCCTCGAACAGGGTTTCACGCAGCCCGGCCTGGTCGGCGGTTTGCGCTTGCTGGTAGCTGTTTTCGGCTTTCAGGTAGTCGAGCACTGCGTCGGTGTCGCGCTCCTGCAGCCAGGCATACGGGTCGGAGCCTTCAGCCTTGTGGGCAATTGGAGCGTCGTGAATGTTGGCGGATAGGGGCATGGGAAACTCTCAAACTCGTTACGAAATAGGCTTGGAACCTGTGGGAGCGAGCTTGCTCGCGATGAGGCCGGTACACCCAACATCAATGTTGACAGGCAGTCCGCCATCGCGAGCAAGCTCGCTCCCACAGGTCCTGTGTCTTGACCTACTGCCATTGGGCAAGCCTGACGGGCGAAAAGCCGTTATCATAAGCGCCTCTTTGCCTGCCTTGCCATGGACACCATGACCGAGAACGACTATCTGATCGCTTGGGGCCTCTACGCCTTTGCCGCTTTGGGCTGCCTGTTGGTGTGGATGCGCTTGACCCGCTGGATGTGGCGCTGGCTGCGTGAGCCGCTGCGGCTGGCGATGGCCGTGCTGCTGTTCAGCCCGACCATCATCGACCCGGTCAAGGACAAAGTCGCGCCGGCCGTCGCCATTACCGCCCTCGACCTGCTGTTCAAGGTCGGCAACAACGCTTGGCGGGCGATTTCCGATCTGTTCATGTACGGCATGATCGCGTTCGGCCTCTATCTGGTGCTGGTGGCGATCCGTTTCCCTATCGAGCGCGCCTCGAACGCCCGCAAGGAGCGTGAGGCTGCCACCAAAGCTGCCGTCCGCGCTGACGAGCCTGAGGACGATCAACCGTTTGGCGGTGCTGGCGATGATCGTTACGGTCGTCCTCCCGTGCCGAGCAGTCCTCAGCGGATGCGAGTCGAACCCCGTCTGTAACCTTGCCCCTGCGATTGAGTGAGAGTCCGAGCATGTGTGAGTTATTGGGCATGAGCGCCAATGTCCCGACCGATATCGTGTTCAGCTTTACCGGGCTGATGCAGCGCGGCGGTCGCACCGGCCCACACCGCGATGGCTGGGGCATTGCCTTCTATGAAGGCCGTGGGCTGCGACTGTTCCAGGACCCGGCGGCAAGCTGCGAGTCGGAAGTCGCGAACCTGGTGCAGCGCTATCCGATCAAGAGCGAAGTGGTGATCGGGCACATCCGCCAGGCCAACGTCGGCAAAGTCTGCCTGTCCAACACGCATCCGTTCGTCCGTGAGCTGTGGGGGCGCAACTGGTGTTTCGCCCATAACGGCCAGTTGGCGGATTTCCAGCCTGCGGCCAGTTTCTATCGCCCCGTGGGTGATACCGATAGCGAAGCGGCCTTCTGCGATTTGCTCAACCGTGTGCGTGCGGCGTTCCCCGAACCGGTCGCGGTCGAAGCGTTGTTGCCGGACCTGGTGGCCGCGTGCGCCGAATACCGCAGCAAAGGCGTATTCAACTGCCTGCTCAGCGACGGCGACTGGTTGTTCTGCTATTGCTCGACCAAACTGGCGCAAATCACCCGGCGCGCACCGTTTGGCCCGGCACGCTTGAAAGATGTCGACGTGATCGTCGACTTTCAGGCCGAAACCACGCCAAACGATGTGGTCACCGTCATCGCCACCGAACCCCTGACCGAAAACGAAACCTGGACCCGTTACGAACCGGGTCAATGGAGTCTGTGGCGGCGCGGCGAATGCGTCAGCCAGGGCAAGACCGAATAAGGATTCAATCCCCATGTTGCTCAGTTATCTACGGCTGGTGTTGTTTGCGGCCGGCTTGTTGATCGGTGTCCAGGTGCCGGGGTTCATCAGCGATTACGCCAAGCGGGTCGAAGCCCATCTGATCGAGGCGCAAGCCGGGTTGAGCGGGTTCCAGAACACTGCCAATCAGTTTTTCAAGGGTGACATGCAGGCTCTGGTCGCGCATTACCGCGCCAGCGAAGATCCGATCTTCCGCAGCGATGCCGACAGCCTGAGCAACCTGCTGACCCGCCAACTGGCGCTGGACAAGCAGTTCCAGGCGATGCAGGGGCCGTGGTACATCCGCTTCCTGCAAGTGGCGCTGGCTGCCGATCCGGACATCCGCAAGGAAACCTGGAATGGCTACAGCTACCAGATCCTGTTGACGCCCGAAGCGATGAGCTGGGGCATGAGCGGCGCATTGTTGCTGTCGTTCGGGATCGAGTGCCTGTTCCGGTTGATCGATTGGGTGGTGTTGGGCGGCAAGCGTCTGCGCCAGAGCCGGCCGATCGAAGAGCGGGATTTGCGCGGCTTGTAACACTGTCGAACATCAAGGAGCCGGCTAGCCGGCTCCTTGCTTGATTACCAATCTATCGAATAGGTCATGCTCAGGGTACGGCCTTCGGCGTTGGGGAATGGCGCTCTGGCGTTGGCCTGGGCGAACAGGTTGACGTACGTGCGGTTGGTCAGGTTGTACACCCCGCCTTCCAGTCGACCGACCGGCAAGTATACGGAGCCAAGCAGGTCCACCAGCGTATAGCCATCGATGTCGCGCCCGTTGTTGTCTTTGGCGGCAGCGTCGTAACTGGACAGGTGCATGCCTTGCAGGCGCAGGGTGTAGTCGTCTTCGGCATAGCCGACGAACAGCGTGGTTTTGGCCGGTGAAATGCGTGTCGCCGGCAGATCGATCCATTTCCCGTTCTGCTGGGTCTCGCCTTTGGCCCAGGCATAGGTGCCACCCACCGACCAGTGATCGGTCGCGAGGTAGGTCAGGCTGTTTTCGATGCCGCGAACCCGCTCCTTCTGGTTGATCAGACGCAAGACACGCTCATTGGCATCGTAGAACTGAGTCACGTCCGAGGTGTTTTCATAGACGGTGACGTCGGCCTGCCACCGGTCCCAGTTACCGCGCCAGCCCAGCTCGTAGCTGTCGACCTTGATGGCCTGGGCGTTGAGGCTCTGGATGTCGAAGGTGCTGTTCACGTCACGCAAGAAGCGCTGGATGTCCGGCAGCGAAAACCCCTGGCTGTAATTGGCGAAGACGTCCTGATGTTCACTCAGGTGATAGACCGCGCCCAGGTTATAGAGCGTCGCGTCGTATTTGAGGGTGTCACCGGGCAGGATGGCGCGTACGCCGGTCTGGACGATCTGACCGTAAGCGATGCTGTCGGAGACCTCGCTTTCGATCCATTCGCGGCGCACACCGCCACGCAAGGTCCAGTCTCCGATGTCCCAGGACATCTGCCCGAACAGCGCCTTGGTGGTGGTTTCGATATCCGGGCCCAACTCGTAAGTGGTGCCGGTCTTGGTGTAGGTCAGCCCATTGAGGGTGTATTGGTCACCGCGCTGACGGGAGCGTTCGTGATCATAGTCGGCGCCCCAGACCAGGTTGCCAGTGGCGCTGCCAATGGCCGGCAACGGCGTGTCGATGGCCGCACGCAGGCCGTAGACATCCTGCACGCTGTTGTTGTCGGAGATCCCGGCCTTGCCCCGCGACAGGTCCGGGAAGAACAGCGCGTCGGCCCGGCGCCAGTAGCTTTCCAGTTGCAGGCCCTGGCCGTAGAAGTCGTTGTCGGTGTAGTTGAGGTTGGCCGCCTGGTTATGGGTGTAGGGCTGGTCGTCGAGTTTCAGTCCTTTGACCGCCACGGCCTCTTGCTGGTTTTTCGGGTCTTTTGTGTAGCCAGTGTCCTGCTGGTCCTTGTAGTCCTGCAGTGACAGGCTGAGTTTTTTATCGGCATCCAGTTCGTAACCGAACCGACCTTGCAGGTCATAGGTGTCGGTGTCCATGTTGCTGCCCTGGGATGTGTCCTGAGGGATGCGATTGCCGTTGCCGTCGTACTGATCGTTGCGCTGGGTCAGGTCGGCGGACACGTACCAGTCCAGGGCATCCTTGCGCCCGGTCGCACTCTGAAAGGCCTCGTAGGCGAAACCCTTGCTGTTGAGGTTGTTGCCGGTGGTCAGGCCCAGTTTGCTGCTGTAGGCAAGGTCCTGACCCTGGTTGCGCTTGGTGATGATATTGATGATGCCGCCCGAAGCACCGGCACCATAAATGCTGCTGGCGCCGGAAACCACCTCAATGCGTTCGATACTGGCCGGCGCGATGCTGTTGAGCTGGCGGAAGTTGTCACGCGTGGCGTTCTGCGACACGCCGTCGATCAACACCAGCATGTTGCGCCCGCGCAGGGTCTGGCCGAAGTTGCTCATCCCGCCACTGGACGGCGCCAGGCCGGGAACCAGTTGCCCCAGGATGTCGGAGACTCGGCGCCCGGCGCCACTCTGTTGGCTGATCTGTTGTTCGTCGATCACCTGGACCGAGCCTGGAATCGAGGCAATGGTCGCTTCGCTGCGCGTCGCGGAAACGACGGTGGCTTGCATGTTCAATGTGCCGGGTTGCTGGTCGGTGTCCTCCGCCCAGGTTTGGGCGCTGAAGGAGCCGAGCAGCGGAATCATCAAGGAAAGTTTGGTTCGGGTCATGAGTTGGTCTTTTTTTTAGTCGTGATAAGTGTGGGTAGACAAGATTGCGGGGGCCGGTGTGGAGGTGAATGAGCGCACCCAGCGGATCCCGATGGCGGCCAGTGCGTAGGTCAACGCCACCAGCCAGAAACTGTGGGCCAGCCCGACCAGCCCCATGCCGATCCCGCCGAGGACGGCACCGAGCAGAGCGCCAGCCTTGGCCGCGCTGTTGCCCAGGCCGAGGGCAAAACCCTGTTGGCTTGACGACACGGTGTTGGCGATCAGTGCATAGGCGACGGGGAGCAGCGCGCCTTGCCAGATGCCCCAGACCAACCGGCTGACGAGAAAACCCAGCCATTCGCTGGCCAGTGCCGTGGCCGCGAGCGTCAGGGCGCAGAGCCAGGCAACGCCTTCGATGACGCGCAGGGTGTAAGCCGGCTGCCAGCGGTCGAACAGACGCCCCCACAGGGGAGCGGAGATGGCCAGGGTCGCGGCGCTCGCCGCGTAAGTCGCACCGATCAGCCAGCCCGGCGCATGCAGAATGTCGGCGACATACAGCGCGTAGAAGGGTTGCGGCATCATCTTCGCGGCTTGAATCAACACGATCACCAACAGGATTCCACCGAGCCAGCCTTTAGGCAGGGCCACCGGTGCAACCGGTTTTTTCGTCGAGGCTCGCGCCTTGTCGGCCGGCAGGAAAAAACTCCCCAGTGCACACAGCAGGCAAATCGCCGTCGCGCCCTGACAGAGCAGGGCAAACCCCGAGATGTCCATCAGCCAGCCGCCCAGTACCGGGCCGATCAACGAGCCGACGGCGGTCGCCGATTGCAGACGGGCCAGGGTGTGACCGCGACGGGAGCTGTCGCAGCAGGCCAGGGCATAGGCTTGCGCGGCGGCGATAAACCCGGCCAATGCGCCCTGCATCACGCGAATGCCCACCAGCAGCCACGGATCGAGGGTAATCGCCGCCAGTCCCTGGCACAGCGCTAGTGCCAGTAACGCCCGAACGATCATCGGCTTGTGCCCGGTGCGATCACCCAGCCGTCCCCACGCCGGCGTCAGCAGCATGGCCGCCAGCATCGGGCCGGCATAGACCAGCGCCGATAGCAGCGCGGTGTAGCCGGCGCCCTCTGGCCCAAGCAGATGCTGGATCTGCAAGGGCCAGAACGGGCCGCTCATTTCCATGGCACCCATGGAGACAAGCTGGATGACGATCAGCAGTCGCAACGCACGACCATCAGCGAGCATCGGCGTTGGTTCGCAGCGGATTACTCAGGCGTCCGACGATGTCGGCGTGGCTGTCGTGCAAGCGCATGCGCATGAACGATTTGGCCGGCCAATCCTGCTCCAGCAGGGCCTGACGCTCGCTTTCCCAACGTGCCGGTTCGACGTGCTCGCGCACGCTCTCGAAGCACTGTTCAACGTGCGTGGCCAAGCGCTCCCAAAGGCTGTTTTCCGGCACATTCCAGTGGCGGGCGCAGAGCAACGTCAACTCACCGAGGTGGCACATGAACGTGGTGTGCAGGAGCTTGTCGCGAACAAAACCGGCGTCGTCGTACAGGGTCATTTTCGGATCGTGCAGCTGGATATCCAGCCCCTTGGCGTGCAGGGTTTTGCGATCGATGCGAATGTCGCCGAAGTCACGCAGCAGCAACCGATTCAACTGCCCGTCAGCGCCCATCACCATGAAGCTGTTTTGCTGGTGCGCTTCGAACGCCACGCCATACATCAGGTAGATGCCCAGCAGGCTCGGGACGGCAATCGACAGGTAGTCATCGAAAAACGCCAGCATGGCCTCGCTGTCGTCACGGTCCTGAGCCAGTTGCACCCAGTCACGCAGCAACGGTTGTTCGAATTCATTGACGGCGAACAGGCTGCCGACCGGCACGGCCAGTTCGCCTTCTTGCAGCAGGGTCAGCGGGTTGTCGCGGTACAGCACGGCGGCATGCCGGGACCGTTCGTCATTGGCCGGTTGTGGCGCGTAGTGCACGCCGATGCGTTCCGGCACGATGTTCAGCAGGCGCTGAATCTGCGGTTCATGATCGAGAATCTGCAGTATCAATTGGCTGATGCGCGGTCCCATCCGGGCCGAGCGCGGCGACACGGTGCGCTGCACGCTGGTCAGGCGCAGGGCCACCGGCAACTTGACCATCGGCGCAACGCGGCTGGCCTCTGGTACGACCGTGCGGAAGGACATGGTCGGGTGACCGGTGAAGGCAACGATGTCGGTGATGATCAGCAGGTTGTCGGCGATCTCGTTGGCGAACGAATTGGGCAGCTCTTCATTGACTTGCCATGGGTGCGACGGCAGCGGGAGGTAGTCCGTTGCCTCCAGGCCCCGTTGCTGCAAATGCTGCTGCAATTGTTCGGCGGCCTGCGGGAAGTGGCCCTGCCACCAGTCCCAGTAATCGGCAGTGCCGGCCAGTGATTCGACGTGGGCGTACTGACGGTGCAGGGCGCACAACACAATCGGAAAACTCGCTTCGAATTCCGGCGAGAAAGCGATGACCTGCGCAGCGCTCAAGCCCAGTTTGGTCTTGTAGTTCGGATGCCAGGGGTGGCCGAGCGTACCCCACTGTTCGAGCAATGACGTCGGGTTCTGGTGGTCGGGGCTGGCTTTGAGCCAGGCGAACAGATTGTCATTGTGCTCGGTGTCGATCTGCTCTCTCAGGCGCTCGGTCCATCCATGGTGGAACGCCAGGCACAGGGTGTCGTTGCTGTAGCTATCGTCCAGCTCGCGGGCCAGACGTTCCAGTACCTGCGGGGAGGCGGGCGGGTTGAGCTGAGTGCTGAGGTGGGCGAGCAGTTCGCTGGGCAACTGGATTTTGTGCGGCAGGCTGTCGGGGGTGTGCAGGACGATGCTGCCACGCACGTCCCAGCTGTTCATTCTTCCGCCCGTCAGGTGGTCGAAGCAAAGCTGCGCACCGTCGCCAAGCGGCAGCCAGCAACGGCCGTTGTCGTCGTACTTGCAGGCGTCGGGGTTGATCAGACCTTCACGAAACAGCGCCTGGATCAGGCGTTGGAAGCAGCGCTGGGCGGCGGGCTCCAGGGCATTGCTCAAATGGTCGAGGGTGATGCGGTGGGACTGGAAGGCCGGAGTGCCGAGGGCTTCGCTCCAGTTTGAGAGCAATTGCTGCTGTTTTTGCGTGTAGGCGCGCATCGAGTCCGACTCCTTCTGGACAGTGGTTTAGCTGAATGCGCGCAGAGAATACATTTTTCAAATATTAATGCAAATGATAGTGATTGCTACTTGTAGTATGAAAAACTCCTTTTCATAGGCCGGCCAGGGGTTTGCTCAAGACCATGTAGCGCTCTCCCACCTTCCGCGCATACTCCTCCAACACCTGCTGACACAACGCCACAATCTCCTCGACCCACTCAACGCCCACCCGCCACGACACCACCACCTGCAAGTCGGGTGGTCGCTGATCGATGTCCAGCAAGGTCAATTCACCACGCGCCAGTTCCTCGGCCACCAGCACCGGCGGCAACGCGCCAACGCCAAAACCGTCGCGCAGCAGCCGGGTAATCGCCGACACCGAGTTCACGCAGTTCAACCGTGGCGTCATCACGCCATTGGCCTGCATCAGGGCGAGCACTTCCTGATGCGGGTGGGAGTTTTTCGAGTAGGTGATGATCCGCTCATTCGCCAGATCGGCGACGCCTGAATACTCCCGGTTGTACAGGGAATTGCTGGCCACAATCCAGCCCATGGGGTGGCTGGCCAGTTCCAGGCTGCGCACGCTTTCCTGGCGCAGCAGGTCGGTTTGCAGGATCACATCGAGAAAGCCTTTTTGCAGCTGATCGCAGAGGTTGAGCGAGGTATCGGCCACCAGCTCGATTTCCACCAGCGGGTAGTGATCGGTCATCTGCGCCACCAACGGGCTGAGCCAGGTATGGATCACCGTGTCCATCACGCCGATGCGTACCCGTCCGGCCTTGCTCGAACGGGTCTCGATCGACTGCTTGAGTGCCTGCATGGTGTCCAGCATCTGCTCGGCGTAATCGAGCACTTTGAGGCCTTCCGGGGTCAGGCTCACGCCGCGCGAATCCCGTAGAAACAGCTTTACCCCGAGCTCGCCTTCAAGCACCGCAATTCGGCTGGAGATCGAGGCCTGGGTGGTGAAGAGCTTGTCGGCGGTCAGGCGAAAACTCTTGAGTCGGGCGACCCAGACGAAGGTCTCGAGAAACTTCAGGTTCATGGGATAAAGATTTCTTATGGCTAAGGCGGGTTTTTATTAGTTGGACGCAGCAGGGGCGCGCGTCCAAGAATCGACGCATCCGGTTCCCCACGATAGGCGTCGTCGGGGCTCAGAACAATACCAATAAAATCAGCGCGGAGATTTGCCATGAGTGCGCCCGACACCCCCTTCATCCCGAAAGCCTCGGCCCGCCCGGGACCTTTCGACTGGTATCGCAACATCAATCAGCAGGAACGCCGCACCTTCTGGAGCTGCAAGATCGGTTATGGCCTGGACGGCATGGACACCCAGATGCTCAGCTTCGTGGTGCCGACCCTGATTGCGATGTGGGGCATCACCACCGGCCAGGCCGGGCTGATTCATACCAGCACCCTGATCGCTTCGGCCATCGGTGGCTGGGTGGCTGGGATTCTCTCCGATCGCATTGGTCGTGTGCGCACCCTGCAACTGACCGTACTGTGGTTTGCCTTCTTTACCTTCCTCTGCGGCTTTGCCCAGAGCTATGAGCAACTGCTGATTGCACGGACCCTGATGGGCTTCGGTTTCGGCGGTGAGTGGACGGCCGGCGCGGTGCTGATCGGCGAAGTGATCCGTGCTCAGGACCGCGGCAAGGCAGTGGGCATGGTGCAGTCCGGCTGGGCGCTGGGTTGGGGGCTGACGGCGATTCTGTATGCGCTGCTGTTCTCGGTGTTGCCTCCGGAAGACGCCTGGCGTGCGCTGTTCATTCTCGGGATCGTGCCGGCGATCTTCGTGATTTTCGTCCGCCGTCTGGTCAAGGACCCGGAAATCTATCGTGAAGCCAAAGCGAAACAGGAGCCGGGCACCCCGTCGAAGTTCTACGAGATCTTCGCCCCCGGCATGCTCTTCACCACGATTCGCGCTTCGTTGCTGACCACCGGTGCGCTGGGCGGTTATTACGCGATCACGTCCTGGCTACCGACTTTTCTGAAGAACGAACGCGGTTTGAGCGTACTCAATACCAGCGGTTATCTGGCGATGGTGATCATCGGTTCCTACGTGGGTTATGTCATCAGCGCCTATTTGACCGACATCCTCGGCCGCAAAAAGAACTTCATCCTGTTCGCCGTGGGCTCGTTCACCATTGTGTTGCTGTACACCCAACTGCCGGTCAGCAACGGCGTGATGCTGTGGCTGGGCTTTCCGCTGGGCTTCTTCGCCTCGGGGATCTTCAGCGGCATGGGCGCATTCCTGACCGAGTTGTTCCCTACACGCATTCGCGGTTCGGGCCAGGGGTTTTGCTACAACATCGGCCGGGCGCTGGCGGCGTTGTTCCCGCTGCTGATCGGCCTGCTCAGCCAGACTGTGCCGCTGAGTGTGGGCATCGGTGCCTTTGCGGCGGTTTCCTACGGCGTGGTGATCCTCGCGGCCCTGAGCCTGCCGGAAACCCGTGGCAAACAACTCGACGCCCGGTAACTGATAACCTGCGGGCTTGTCTTACAGATATGTCCCGCAGCTAAAAAGAATAAAGCCTACAGGAGTGTTCAGCGTGAGCCGCCTGCTATTGAACTGCGACATCGGCGAGAGTTTCGGCAACTGGACCATGGGTCTGGACGCAGAAATCATGCCCTTTATCGATTGCGCCAACATCGCCTGCGGTTTTCACGCCGGCGACCCGAGCGTCATGCGCAAGACCGTCAGCCTGGCCCTCAGCCACGGTGTGCAAGTTGGCGCGCATCCGGCCTATCAGGATCTGGTGGGATTCGGCCGTCGCTCCATGGCGTATGCCACCCAGGAGCTTCAAGACATTCTGCATTACCAGATCGGCGCCCTCGACGGCATCTGCCGGGCCCAGGGCGGGCGGGTCAGTTACGTCAAACCCCATGGCGCGATGTACAACGACATGATGGCCAACCCGGCGCAGTTGCGCGCCGTGCTGCAAGCGGTGGCGTCCTATGACCGCAACCTGCCGCTGATGTTGATGGCTACCCGCGACAACAGCGCCGCCCAACAACTGGGTGATGAATACGGCGTGACGCTGTGGTTCGAGGCCTTCGCCGACCGCGCCTACGACAGTGCCGGCAGGCTGGTGTCGCGACAACTGCCGGGAGCGGTGCATCACGACCCGCAGACAATTATCGAGCAAGCGCTGACCATTGCCCGTGGCGATTCGCTCACCGCCAGTGACGGCAGCGCCCTGCATTTGCAGGCCAATACCCTCTGCGTGCACGGCGACAACGCCAGTTCGGTCGCTGCCGTGCAACGCATCCGTGAAGCCTTGAACCGGCAGAGCGCGTCATGAAGCTGCGGGTGGAAGTGGTAGCGCTGGATTGCCTGATGGTGCGCCTGTTCGATGAAATTGCCGAAACCAACATGCCGTGGATGCTGGCGGCCAGTGAAAGCCTGCGGGCGGCGTTCGCCGGGTATCTGATCGATCTGGTGCCGTCCTACACCACCTTGATGGTGCATTACGACTTGACCGCGCTGAGTCCCGCCCAGGCCCGGGAGTTGGTTGCCCAGACGCTGATCGATCTGTCGCCCAATGCACGTACGCGCGGTACCTGCCATGTGTTGCCGGTGTGGTACGACTTGAGCGTCGGACCGGAGCTGAACCTTTTGTCGCAGCGCAGCGGGTTGGCGGTGGAGGAGGTGATCCGTCGTCACAGCGAACGTGAATATCAGGTGTTCGCCTTGGGCTTTGCGCCGGGCTTCGCCTTCATGGGGCTGGTGGAAGAGGTACTTGCCGCGCCGCGTCTGAGCACGCCACGCAAGAAAGTCGCGGCCGGCAGTGTCGGCATCGCCGAACGGCAGACGGCGGCTTACCCGGTGGTGTCGCCGGGCGGCTGGAACCTGATTGGCCGCACGCCGGCCAAATTGTTCGATCGCAACCGTGACGGCTACAGCCTGATGCAACCCGGTGACACCGTACGGTTCGAAGCGATCGGCCATGCCGAGTTCATTAACCTGGGCGGTGACGACACGCCACTGGAGGCCCGGGCATGAGCCGTCTGACGATTGAAGCGAGTACGCCGCTATGCCTGTTGCAGGATGCCGGTCGTTTCGGCGTGCGGCATCTGGGCGTGACCCAGGGCGGAGCGGCCGATTGGCGTTCGATGTGCTGGGCCAACTGGCTGCTGGGTAACGAACTGGATGCGCCGGTGATTGAAATCACCCTCGGCGGATTCACCGTGGTGGCCGAGGAGGAATGCGTGCTGGCCTTGGCCGGAGCGGATCTGGGCGCGCTCGTGGACGGCGAGGCACAGGCACCGTGGCGCAGTTTCAGGCTGCACAAAGGTCAGCGTTTGCAATTCACTCGGCCGTTGCTCGGCGCCCGGGCCTATCTGGCGGCGCCGGGTGGGTTTGATGCACCGAAAGTGCTGGGCAGCAGCGCGACGGTGGTCCGTGAGGAACTTGGCGGCCTGGACGGAATGGGCCATGCGCTGGGTAAGGGCGCGTCATTGAGCTATTCGGGCAACTCGGTGATGTTGCTGCGCGAAATGACCGCAGACCAGCGGCCGGACTTGAACCTTGATGCTCCGTTGGACCTGGTCCTCGGTGCACAGATCGGTGAGTTCAGCGGGCAGAGCCTGTTCGATGCGTTCAATAGCGTGTGGAGCCTCGACAGCCGCGCCGACCGCATGGGCATTCGCCTGTTGGGTACGGCGCTGCAGTACCAGGGCAAACCGATGATTTCCGAAGGCATTCCGTTGGGGGCCGTGCAGGTGCCGCCGGACGGGCAGCCGATCGTGTTGCTCAATGATCGGCAGACCATTGGTGGTTACCCGCGTCTGGGAGCGTTGACGCCGCTGGCGCTGGCGCGGCTGGCGCAGTGTTTGCCGGGGAGGCAGGTGAGGTTGCGGCCAGTGGTGCAGGAAGTGGCGCATCGCGAACAGGTCGAATATCTGCAGCGTTTCAGTAACCCCTGAAAGCATCGCGAGCAAGCTCGCTCCCACAATGGATCTGTGTCGTTCACAAGTTTCATGAACAACACTGACCCCTGTGGGAGCGAGCTTGCTCGCGATGGCGTCAGACCAGGCAACAAAGATTACTTGGAAAGAAACCGCATCCCTTCCTCCAACCCGCGAAGAGTCAACGGATACATCTGGTCCTCAATCAAATCCCGCACGATATTGGTCGATGAGGTATAGCCCCAGGTGTCCTTCGGGTACGGGTTGATCCAGATGAGCTTCTTGTACTTCTCCTTGAACCGCTGCATCCACACGTAACCGGCTTCTTCGTTCCAGTGCTCGACGCTGCCGCCCGGCTGAGTGATTTCGTAGGGTGCCATGGCGGCGTCGCCGATGAAGATCACTTTGTAGTCGGCGCCGTACTTGTGCAGCAGGTCCATGGTCGAAGTACGCTCGGAGGTGCGGCGCATGTTGTTCTTCCACACCGATTCATAAATGAAGTTGTGGAAATAGAAGTACTCCAGATGCTTGAACTCGGTCTTGCAGGCCGAGAACAGCTCCTCGCAAATCTTCACGTGGGCGTCCATCGAGCCGCCGATGTCAAACAGCAGTAACAGCTTGACGGTGTTGCGCCGCTCCGGCCGCATCTGGATGTTCAGCAAGCCGGCATCCCTGGCGGTGTGATCGATGGTGCCATCGATGTCCAGCTCTTCCGCCGCCCCCTGACGGGCGAACTTGCGCAGGCGGCGCAGGGCGACCTTGATGTTGCGCGTACCCAGCTCGACCGAGTCGTCGAGGTTCTTGTATTCGCGCTGGTCCCAGACCTTGGCCGCCTTGCCCTGGCGCTTGCCGGCATCGCCGACCCGAATGCCTTCCGGGTTGAAACCGCCAGAACCGAACGGGCTGGTGCCACCGGTGCCGATCCACTTGTTGCCGCCGGCGTGGCGTTCCTTCTGTTCCTCGAGGCGTTTCTTGAACTCTTCGATCAGCTTGTCGAGGCCACCGAGGGACTGGATCGCCGCTCGCTCTTCGTCGGTCAGCGAGCGTTCGAACTCCTTGCGCAGCCAGTCTTCGGGGATCAATGCCTGAAGATGATCGTCGAGCTTTTCCAGGCCATTGAAGTAGGCACCGAACGCCCGGTCGAATTTGTCGAAATGCTTTTCATCCTTCACCAGGATCGCCCTGGACAGGTAATAGAATTCGTCCATGTCGGCGAAGGTCACGCGCTGTTTCAGCGCGTTGATCAGGTCCAGCAGTTCACGCACCGAGACCGGCACCTTGGCTGCGCGCATTTCATTGAACAGGTTGAGCAACATGGCATCAGCCTCTTAGCGGGTGCCGCGACGGCTCATGAACGCCAGACGCTCCAGCAATTGCACGTCCTGTTCGTTCTTGACCAGCGCACCGGCCAGCGGCGGGATGGCCTTGGTCGGATCGCGCTCGCGCAGCACCGCTTCGCCGATGTTGTCGGCCATCAGCAGCTTGAGCCAGTCCACCAGTTCTGAGGTCGAAGGCTTCTTCTTCAGGCCCGGCACCTTGCGCACGTCGAAGAACACGTCCAGCGCTTCGCTGACCAGGTCTTTCTTGATGTCCGGGTAGTGCACGTCGACGATCCGCTGCATGGTCACGCGGTCGGGGAAGGCGATGTAGTGGAAGAAGCAGCGACGCAGGAAGGCGTCCGGCAGCTCTTTCTCGTTGTTGGAGGTAATGATGATGATCGGGCGCTTCTTGGCCTTGATGGTCTCGTCGATCTCGTAAACGTAGAACTCCATCTTGTCGAGTTCTTGCAGCAGGTCGTTGGGGAACTCGATGTCGGCCTTGTCGATTTCATCGATCAGCAGGATGACCCGCTCTTCGGATTCGAAGGCTTCCCAGAGCTTGCCCTTTTTCAGGTAGTTGCGAACGTCGTGGACCTTTTCCGTGCCGAGCTGCGAATCGCGCAGGCGGCTGACCGCGTCGTATTCATAGAGGCCCTGGTGAGCCTTGGTGGTGGATTTGATGTGCCAGGTGATCAGCTTGGCGCCAAAGGATTCGGCCAGTTGCTCGGCGAGCATGGTCTTGCCGGTGCCCGGTTCGCCCTTGACCAGCAACGGCCGTTCCAGGGTGATGGCGGCATTGACGGCCAGCTTCAGGTCATCGGTGGCGACGTAGGCCTGGGTGCCTTCGAACTTCATCTGCTAATCCTCGAACGGTAACGCCGACCTGTACGAGGCAGGGCGGGGGGCAATAAAAGAGTCAGCCTCGACTATAACGCGGTGCCCGGTCGACTGTGAACGCAGACGGCTTATTCAGTCTCTGAATGGGGCGTCACATCTTGACTCAGTCTCGGCTGCTGGCCAGTATTGAGCTATCGCCATATTGGCGATAGCTTGCCGGGCATGTCTACTAAATACCGATTTCGCGACACATACCGCATTCAATTGCGCGAGAAGGATCATCCGCCGCCTCATGTCCACCTGACCGGTGGCGGCCTGGACGTCATGCTCAGCCTGGAAACCGTTGAGGTGATGGTAGGCAGGGCTCCGCCCCTGCTCATCAGGGAAGCACTGGATTGGGTCAGGGCCCATCAGGCGCAACTGCTCGAGGACTGGAAACGATGTTACCCATGAAACGACCACGACTGCTGGCCGTACAGGCACTACCGGAGTACCGCCTGGCATTGACCTTTATTGACGGCCAGCAAATGACTCTCGACCTGAGCCGGGATTTGCTGGCCTTTTCAGGCTTGCAACCGTTGCAGGGACGCGCTTTCGATGGCGCGGCTCTGGGGGATGATGGCTGGTGCGTCGAATGGTCTGAGCAAGACATCCAGATTGGTGCAGACACGTTGTACCTGGATGCGATCGCACAAAATGCCTGCGACGAAAATACCCGGATCTTCATCGACTGGCGCGCTCGCACCGGGCTGTCGCTCACACAGGCAGCCGAGGCGCTGGGGGTCAGTACCCGCAGCATCAGTCGTTATAGTCGTGGCCGGGAAACGGTGCCCCGGTCTTTGGCATTGGCCTGCCTGGGCTGGGACTACTTGCAGTTGCAAGCGAACGCTCCACGGGCAGCCGAAGAAACAGGCCGCTACACCATCACTCGTAAAACTTGATCGGCTTGCGGCTCGGGGTCCTCGTAGCGGGCATTGAATGCCTGGTAGTTGCGCACCAGGCAGGGCAAGGCGATGTGTAGCGTTTTCAGGGGCACAATCAGGCCGATGAGGGGCCGCAGGGGCCAACTGTATCGACGTATCATGGTGGCAAATCTCTGACGATCCAATGCCATTGACTGCACTGATAAGCGGACGTTCGGCCCGACTGGACGCCTGCGGGCAAGAGGCTTACCTTGATGCCCTATTTCAATGCTGTCGTTAAGGACCCAGCCATGAGCCGCATTTTCGTTGACAACGCCCACTCCATCGGCAACACGCCGCTGGTGCAGATCAATCGCATTGCGCCGCGTGGTGTGACCATCCTGGCCAAGATCGAAGGGCGCAACCCGGGTTACTCGGTCAAGTGCCGGATCGGCGCGAACATGATCTGGGATGCCGAGAGCAGCGGAAAGCTCAAGCCGGGCATGACCATCGTCGAACCCACCTCCGGCAATACCGGCATCGGCCTGGCCTTCGTGGCCGCCGCCCGTGGCTACAAACTGATGCTGACCATGCCGGCGTCCATGAGTATCGAACGCCGCAAGGTGCTCAAGGCACTGGGTGCCGAACTGGTGTTGACCGAGCCGGCCAAAGGCATGAAGGGCGCCATCGAGAAAGCCGGTGAAATTGTTGCCAGCGACCCGTCGAAGTACTTCATGCCAGCGCAATTCGACAACCCGGCCAACCCGGCCATCCACGAAAAAACCACCGGCCCGGAAATCTGGAACGATACCGACGGCGCGGTCGATGTGCTGGTGGCAGGCGTCGGAACCGGTGGAACCATCACCGGAGTTTCACGGTATATCAAGAACACCCAGGGCAAGCCGATACTCTCGGTGGCGGTGGAACCGGCGGCATCACCGGTGATCACTCAGGCCCTGGCTGGTGAAGAGATCAAGCCGAGCCCGCACAAGATCCAGGGCATCGGTGCCGGTTTTGTGCCGAAGAACCTCGATTTGTCGATCGTCGATCGGGTGGAGTTGGTCAGTGACGAAGAGTCCAAGGCCATGGCCTTGCGCTTGATGCAGGAAGAGGGAATCTTGTGCGGGATTTCCTGCGGTGCCGCCATGGCAGTGGCCGTTCGGCTGGCCGAGACCCCGGAAATGCAGGGCAAGACCATCGTCGTCATCTTGCCGGATTCCGGTGAACGTTATCTGTCGAGCATGCTGTTCAGTGACCTTTTTACCGAACAGGAGAATCAGCAGTAAGCGCCAAGCGTTGGCGGAGCGTGGCTGGCGGTGATGGTTGAGGCGTTATCACGGGCTGCGATCTATTGAACGGGTCCGGTTGATGATGGATTTACATCAGCCAATGTTCAGGCATCTCATGCTAAGAAATGCTTTGTTGCACATTCATTAATGATGAATGTTGAAAAGTGCAGGTTTTTCGCCGGATCGGTAGTGTTTATCATGCCAGCAGCCACGTCGGGCAAAGGACGTGGCGCAGTGTCGCTTATCTTCAAAGGAGTTGTTGATGACCTTATCGTTTGCCGCAAAGGCCTCGTTGTTGTTGCTGTTTCTCGGCAGCACCCTCTATGTGCATTTGCGTGGCAAGGCGCGTCTGCCGGTGTTGCGCCAGTTCGTTAACCATTCGGCACTGTTCGCACCCTATAACGCCTTGATGTACCTGTTTTCCGGTGTGCCCTCGAAACCGTATCTGGATCGCAGCAAGTTCCCGGAACTGGATGTGCTCAGGGACAACTGGGAAGTGATTCGCGATGAAGCGATGCACTTGTTCGACGAGGGCTATATCCGTGCGGCCGCAAAGAACAACGATGCCGGTTTTGGCTCGTTCTTCAAGAAGGGCTGGAAGCGTTTCTACCTCAAGTGGTATGACAAACCGCTGCCTTCTGCCGAAACCTTGTGTCCGAGAACCGTGGAACTGGTCAGCAGCATTCCCAACGTCAAGGGCGCCATGTTTGCGCTGCTGCCGGGCGGCAGCCACCTCAACCCGCATCGCGATCCGTTTGCCGGTTCCCTGCGTTATCACCTGGGGCTGTCGACACCGAACTCCGACGATTGCCGCATCTTTGTCGACGGTCAGGTTTACGCCTGGCGCGATGGGGAAGACGTGATGTTCGACGAAACCTACGTGCACTGGGTCAAGAATGAAACGCAAAAGACCCGCGTCATCCTGTTCTGCGATATCGAGCGCCCACTGAGCAACCGCCTCATGACCCGCATCAATCGCAGTATCAGCGCATGGCTGGGGCGCGCCACCGCCCCTCAGAATCTGGACGACGAACGTGTGGGCGGGATCAACAAGGTCTACGCCTGGAGCAAGAACTCCAGCGATAAATTCAGTGGAGTGGTCAAACAATGGAAGCGGCGTAATCCCAAGGCCTACCGCGTGATGCGCCCGGTTTTGGCGGTGGTGGTGCTGACGTTGTTGGGGTATTGGTTGTTTGGGTGAGATCCGCTCTCGGATATAAAAAAACCGCTCGTTGTGAGCGGTTTTTTTATGGTTCTTCACGGAATTCCGAGCTCCCTCCAACCGCGTTATGCGGCCTGGTGTTGCTGGTGCCGTTGCTCAAGCTGAAGTTGCCCAGGGGCGGCAAACCGATGCTGTATGCGATGGCCATTAGGGGATTATCAGGTTTTTTGTCTGTTGGCCCTCGACCTTGAAGTCACGCCCGGGGTGATGGCGACCATCATGGGCGTGCAGCCGATCCTCACCGTGGTGCTGGTGCTGGTGCTGGTGCTGGTGGAGCGTCAGCGTTCCTGGAGCCGCATGTTCGGACTGGCCCTGGGGCTGACCGGGTTGATCATGGTAGTTTATCAGGGCATCGGCCTGGCCGGGATGCTCTTCGGATTGCTGGCGCTGGCAAGCATGACGTTCGGTTCCGATGTCAATATAGTTTGCTTCGATGAGCAAGGTTTCATCCTGCCGGAGCTATGGATGGGGCTGGTGGTGTCTGAGCCGACGCCATCGCGAGCAAGCTCGCTCCCACAGGTTTAGCGCCGAACACAGAAATTGTGTCCGACACTCATCACTGTGGGAGCGAGCTTGCTCGCGATGGCAATATCAGCAGCTCTACAGCTCTACCGGTCAGCCACCAAACCCGTTTTCACAGCAGCCGGCTTCAACACCAGCCACAACGCCAGCGCAATCAACAACCCGCCATACAGATGCGCCATCGATAAGGGTTCATCGAGAAACATCGCACCCCATAACACCCCGAACGGCGGGATCATGAAGGTCACGGTCGACGACTTTACCGGGCCGATCGAACTGAGCAACCGGAAGTAGATGATGTAGGCAAACGCGGTACACGCCAGCCCCAACCCCAACAGTGACAACCAGACCTTCCAGCCGCCCCAGCTTTCCGGTGGCTGGCTGATCACGCTGTAGCCGAACAACGGCAATATGAACAGGGTCGCTCCCAGCATGCTGCCCAACGCCGACAGTCGACTGTCGAGCCCACCGGCCTGATCGAGCCAGCGCCGGGCGAGAAACCCGGCGAAGCCATAACAGGTGGTGGCGAGCAGGCAGGCGAGGGCGCCCATCAGCAGTTGCATGTCGAACGCCACGGGACCGGCGCGGGTCAGGACGCCGACGCCAAGCAGTCCGAGGAATACTCCGCCGAGCTTGGCGGCGCTGAGTCTTTCATGGAAGAACAAGCCGCCGATCAGCACACCCATCAACGGCGTGGTGGCGTTGAAAATCGCCGAGTAACCGGCCGGCAGCACTTGCGCCGCGACCGAGTAGAGCGTCGCCGGGATGCCGGAGTTGATCACCCCGAGCAGCATCACGGTCTTGAGTTTGCCTTTGAAATCCCAGCTGATGCGCATCAGGCCAAGAATCACCAACAGTCCGACCGCGGCAATCGACACACGGAAAAACGCCGTGGGAAGGGTGCCAATCACCGGAGCGATGATGCGCATGAACAGAAAACTCGCACCCCAAATGGCCGCCAGTGACAGTAAACGGAAAATATCGACGGGATTCACAGCGCGGTCCTTCCTTGATGGAGGGGCGAAAGTGTTGCTGAGCGTGTGGTCGATGGCAACCGAAAACCGGACATTCAATTCGCCCGGAAAATTACGCTTCTCCTGCACCCGCTTCACTGGCTAAGCTCAAGCCTCCCGAATTCCCGCAGAGGTCTCACCATGCCGCAGCAATGGCCAGCCGCCGACATCGCCCGTTTGATCCTCGATGGCTTTGACGATTACCGCGAGCATTTCCGGCAGATCACCGATGGCGCCCGGGCCCGCTTCGAACAGGCGAGGTGGCAAGAGACGCAATCGGCGTCGGCGGCGCGGATCAATCTGTACGAAGAAAAAGTCGGTGAAACCGTGGCGCGACTGCGCACCGCGTTTGACCCAGGCACCCTGGACGTCAGCTGCTGGCCGCTGGTCAAAAGCGCCTACATCAGCCTGATCGACCTGCGCTTCGATGATGAACTGTCCGAGACCTGGTACAACTCGATCTTCTGCGGGCTGTTCAGCCATGACCTGATCAGCGATGGCTGCATGTTCATCCACACCACCCGGCCGAGCCTGCGCCGTGCCCGGGCCGCGCAAACCCGCACCTACAAGCCGCAAGGACAATTGTCGGCCATGCTCGCCAGCATCTTCGCCGACTACCGCTTCAGTGAGGATTACGCCGACCTGCCCGGTGACCTGAAGCGTCTCGAAGCGCAGTTGCGCGAGAACCTGCCGGATTGGGTGTGCAAGGACCCGGAGCTGAGCGTCGAGCTGTTTTCCTCGGTGCTGTACCGCAATAAAGGCGCGTACCTGGTGGGGCGCATCTACACCGCCGACGAGCAGTGGCCGCTGGCGATTCCATTGCTGCACCTTGAAGGGCGCGGCATCCAGATCGATGCGCTGATCACCGACGAAGCAGACGTGTCGATCATTTTCTCGTTCACCCGCTCGTATTTCATGGTGGATGTGCCGGTGCCGGCGGAGTTCATTGGCTTCTTGCGGCGTATCCTGCCGGGCAAGCACATTGCCGAGCTGTACACTTCGATTGGCTTCTACAAGCACGGCAAGTCGGAGTTCTACCGGGCGCTGATCAATCACCTGGCCAACACCGACGACCAGTTCATCATGGCCCCCGGTGTGCGCGGCATGGTCATGAGCGTGTTCACCCTGCCGGGTTTCAACACCGTGTTCAAAATCATCAAGGACCGTTTCTCGCCGTCGAAAAACGTCGACCGCGCCACGGTGATCGAAAAGTACCGCCTGGTGAAAAGTGTCGACCGGGTCGGGCGCATGGCCGATACCCAGGAATTCGCCGACTTCCGTTTCCCGCTGAGCAAGTTCGATCCGGCGTGCCTGGAGGAACTGCTGGAAGTCGCGCCGTCGACGGTGTCGGTGGAAGGCGACACCGTGCTGATCCGTCACTGTTGGACCGAGCGCCGCATGACCCCGCTGAACCTCTACCTGGAAAACGCCAACGAGGCGCAGGTGCGCGAGGCCCTGGAGGACTACGGGCTGGCGATCAAGCAGCTGGCGGCGGCCAACATCTTTCCCGGCGACATGCTGCTGAAGAACTTCGGCGTCACCCGTCACGGTCGTGTGGTGTTCTACGACTATGACGAGATCTGCTTCCTGACCGAGGCCAACTTCCGCCACATCCCGGCACCGCGCACCCCCGAAGACGAAATGGCCTCTGAACCGTGGTACTCGATCGGGCCGCTGGACGTGTTCCCGGAAGAGTTTCCGCCCTTCCTGTTTGCCGATTTCGGGCAACGCAAGTTGTTCGATCAGTTGCATGGCGAGTTGTACAACGCCGATTACTGGAAGAGCCTGCAAGAGGCGATTCGGGCAGGGAAGGTGATCGATGTGTTTCCGTATCGGCGCAAAGGTTTGGACAACGAGTAGTTCTCACCGACGCCATCGCGAGCAAGCTCGCTCCCACATTTGACTGCGGTGTGCCCCGATTTTGTGGTCGCTATAGATCCCATGTGGGAGCGAGCTTGCTCGCGATCGGCCGCGCAGCGGTCGTAAAATCTGCGACAATCGGCACCTTGCGCCACTAGACGACTGAATTGCGTACCCGATGACCGACGAATCGCCCTCCATCGATAAACTGCTGAAAAACCTTGATCACGCCATGCTCGCCGACCGCCACCGGCTGCGGCGGCAGTTGCTTGAGCTGCGCAAGAAACCCGACGAGGCCAGGCTGGGCCAGTGGGTGACGCGGATGCAGGCGTCCTGCGATCAGGTGCTGGCCCGCCGCGCCAGCCTGCCGGTGATTCGTTACGACGACAGCCTGCCGATCGCCGCCAAGCGCGACGAAATCAAGAAGGCGCTGGAAAAGCATCAGGTGTTGATCATCGCGGGTGAGACCGGCTCGGGTAAAACCACCCAGTTGCCGAAGATCTGCCTGGAAATCGGTCGCGGTCAGCATGGTTTGATCGGCCATACCCAACCACGCCGGATCGCGGCGCGCAGCGTGGCCAGCCGAGTCGCCGAAGAGTTGGGCACGCCGCTGGGCGCACTGGTCGGCTATCAGGTGCGCTTCGAGGATCAGAGCGATTCCAACACCCTGATCAAGTTGATGACCGACGGCATCCTGCTGGCCGAAACCCAGAACGACCGGTATCTGGAACGCTACGACACGATCATCGTCGACGAAGCCCACGAACGCAGCCTCAATATCGACTTTCTGCTCGGCTACTTGAAAACCCTGCTGCCGCGTCGTCCCGACCTGAAAGTCATCATTACTTCGGCGACTATCGACCTCGAACGTTTCTCCAAACACTTCGATGACGCGCCCATTGTCGAAGTCTCCGGCCGTACCTTCCCGGTGGACACCTGGTATCGCCCGCTGACGCTGGAGCAGGACGAAGAGGGCAACCGCGTCGAGGACGACCTGACGGTGGATCAGGCGATCCTCGCCACCCTCGACGAAATTGCCGCCTTTGAGCGCAGCGAACGCCGCAGTCCCGGTGACGTGCTGGTGTTCCTGCCGGGTGAGCGCGAGATTCGCGACGCCGCCGACATGCTGCGCAAGGCTCAGCTCAAACACACTGAAATCCTGCCGTTGTACGCGCGATTGTCGCCGGCCGAGCAGCAGCGGATTTTCCAGTCGCACCCGGGCCGTCGCGTGGTGCTGGCGACCAACGTCGCGGAAACTTCGCTGACGGTGCCGGGCATTCGTTACGTGATCGACAGCGGCACCGCGCGCATCAGCCGTTACAGCTACCGCGCCAAGGTCCAGCGCCTGCCGATTGAAGCCATTTCCCAGGCCAGCGCCAATCAGCGTAAAGGTCGTTGCGGGCGGGTCGAACCGGGCATTTGCGTGCGCCTGTACAGCGAGGAGGATTTTCTCGGTCGCCCGGAATTTACCGATCCGGAAATCCTGCGCACCAACCTCGCGGCGGTCATCTTGCAGATGCTGCATCTGCGCCTTGGCGAGGTCAGCGCATTCCCGTTCATCGAGCCGCCGGATGGCAAGGCCATCAGCGACGGTTACAACCTGCTGCAAGAGCTCTCGGCGGTGGATCGCAACAGTCAATTGACCCCGCTCGGTCGTCAATTGGCGCGCTTGCCGGTGGACCCGCGCATGGGCCGCATGTTGCTGGAAGCGGCGAAACTCGGCAGCTTGCAGGAAGTGCTGATCGTGGCCAGTGCCATGTCGATCCAGGACCCGCGCGAGCGCCCGCCGGAGCGTCAGCAAGCGGCGGATCAGGCTCACGCGCAATGGAAAGACACCGACTCGGATTTCGCCGGATTGGTCAATCTGTGGCGCGGTTTCGAAGAGCAGCGCCTGGCGCTGACTGCCAGTCCGTTGCGCAACTGGTGCCGCAAGAACTTCCTGAATTACCTGCGCCTGCGCGAATGGCGCGACTCTCATCGTCAGCTGAGCCTGATCTGCCGCGACATGCAGCTGAGCCTCAACAAAGAGCCGGCGGACTACCCGAAACTGCACAAAGCGGTGCTGGTGGGGTTGCTGAGCCAGATCGGCCAGAAAACCGAAGAGGGCGATTACCTCGGCGCGCGTCAGCGGCGGTTCTGGATTCATCCGTCGTCGGGTATCGGTAAAAAGCGTCCGCAGTGGCTGATGACCGCCGAACTGGTGGAAACCACCAAGCTCTATGCGCGCATGGTGGCGAAGATCGATGCCGACTGGATCGAGCCGCTGGCCGGGCACCTGATCAAGAAAAGCCACTTCGAACCCCATTGGGAGAAGAAGCGCGGCCAGGTCGTGGCGTTCGAACAGATCACCCTGTTCGGGTTGATCGTGGTCGGGCGTCGGCCGGTGCATTACGGCCCGGTGGACCCGGTGGTATCCCGTGAATTGTTCATCCGCGAAGCACTGGTGCGTGGCGAAATCCAGTCGAAGGCCAAGTGCCTGACGGCCAACGAGCAGTTGCTGGAGCAACTCGACGAACTGGAAGCCAAGGCCCGTCGCCGCGACATCCTCGCCGACGAAGAAACCTTGTACGCCTTCTATGACGCGCGATTGCCGGCGGAGATCCATCAGACGGCGACCTTCGACAGTTGGTATCGGATCAACAGCCAGAAAGACCCGCAGCTGCTGATCATGCGCGAAGAAGACGTGCTGGCCCGCGAAGCCAGTGAAGTCACCGCCCAGCATTACCCGGATACGCTGCATCTCGGCGATCTGGAGTTGGCCCTCAGTTACCACTTCGAGCCCAACCATCCACGGGACGGTGTGACCCTGCGCGTGCCGGCGCCGCTGTTGCCGATGCTGCCATCGGAACGCCTGGAATGGCTGGTGCCCGGTGTCATCGAAGCCAAGTGCATTGCCCTGGTACGCAACCTGCCCAAGGCCCTGCGCAAGAATTTCGTACCCGTGCCGGACTTCGTCAAAGCGGCCTTGCAACGCATGACATTTGCCGAGGGCTCACTGCCTCAGGCCCTGGGTCGCGAGCTGCTGCGCATGACCGGCGCGCGGGTCAGCGACGAAGCCTGGAGCGAGGCGGCGCAGCAAGTCGAGAGCCATCTGCGGATGAACCTGGAAATCGTCGACGCCCAGGGCAAGTTCCTCGGTGAAGGTCGCGATCTGGCCGAACTGACGGCGCGTTTCGCCGAGGCCAGCCAGGCGGCATTGGCGGTGCCGCAAACCGCAAAGAGCCAGCAGCCGGTGGAGCCGAAAGTATTCGCCGCCGTGGCCGAGAAAACCCAGCAGAAGATCGCCGGGCTGTCGATGACGGTGTATCCGGCGCTGGTGGAGGAGAGCGGTACGGTCAAGGAAGGGCGTTTTTCGACGCCGGCCGAGGCCGAGTTCCAGCATCGCCGTGCCCTGCAACGCCTGCTGATGCAGCAGCTGGCCGAGTCGGCAAAATTCCTGCGCGGCAAATTGCCGGGGCTGACCGAACTGGGCCTGCTGTACCGCGACATGGGGCGCGTCGATGCGCTGGTGGAGGACATTCTGCTGGCCAGCCTCGACAGCTGCATTCTTGAAGGCGAAGACCCGCTGCCACGCGATGGCGCTGGATTGGCGTCGCTGGCCGAGCGCAAACGTGGCGCCTGGACCGAGCACGCCGAACGTGTGGCGAAGCTGACCCTGGAAATCCTCAAGCTCTGGCACGGCTTGCAAAAGCGCTTCAAGGGCAAGATCGATCTGGCGCAAGCCGTGGCCCTGAACGATATCAAGCAACAGCTCAGCCACTTGGTCTATCCGGGGTTTGTCCGGGAAACACCGATGCAGTGGCTCAAGGAGTTGCCGCGTTACCTCAAGGCGATCGAGCAGCGCTTCGAAAAAATCGGCGCCCAGGTGCAGCGCGACCGGGTCTGGAGTGGCGAATTGAGCGGCCTGTGGACGCAATACCAGACCCGCGCCAACAAACACGCCCAGGAAGGCAAGCGGGATCCGCAGCTGGAGCTGTATCGCTGGTGGCTGGAGGAGTACCGGGTATCGCTGTTTGCCCAGCAACTGGGGACCAAGGTGCCGATTTCCGACAAGCGCTTGAGCAAGCAATGGAGCCAGGTCGAACCGTAAACCCTGGGCTGCGCAATACCTGTGGGAGCGAGCTTGCTCGCGATGGCGGCCTGACATGCAATATAGATGTTGAATGTGATGGCCCCATCGCGAGCAAGCTCGCTCCCACAGGTTGCTGTGGTGTCTGATATAGGTGCGTTATCCAGCAAAAAGGGGCCAAAACCCTAGGTTTATGGCAAACTTCGCGCCTATAAACGCCAGCCCCGCGGTTTTGAGCCTTCACGGTCTCGGGCAGGTCGGAATAAAGCGATGCCAGGTTTGCGTCCCCCGGATGAGAATAGACCCTTTGTGTATTGGTACGTCGGTGCCAATGCTTTCTGCCTGAACAGATTAGAGACACGACCATGCATAACGTCGTCATCAGCGGCACCGGCCTGTACACCCCGGCCAACAGCATTTCCAACGAAGAGCTGGTGCAGTCTTTCAATGCTTACGTCGCGCAATTCAACGCCGACAACGCCGATGCCATTGCGCGCGGTGAAGTGGAGGCATTGACCGAATCCAGCGCTGCGTTCATCGAAAAAGCCTCCGGCATCAAGAGCCGCTTTGTCATGGACAAGGACGGCATCCTCGACCCGCAACGCATGGCCCCGCGCCTGCCGGAGCGTTCCAACGACGAGTGGTCGGTGCTTTGCCAGATGGCCATCGGTGCCGCCGAACAAGCCTTGCAGCGTGCCGGCAAGACCGCAGCGGACATCGACGGCGTGATCGTCGCCTGCTCCAACCTGCAACGTGCGTACCCGGCCATTGCCATCGAAGTCCAGGAAGCGCTGGGCATCCAGGGTTTCGGTTTCGACATGAACGTGGCGTGTTCCTCGGCGACCTTCGGTATCCAGACCGCCGCCAACAGCGTGCAACTGGGCCAGGCCCGGGCGGTCCTGATGGTCAACCCGGAAGTCTGCACCGGCCACCTGAACTTCCGCGACCGTGACAGCCACTTCATCTTCGGCGATGCCGCCACGGCGGTGATCATCGAGCGTGCTGACCTGGCGACGTCCAAGTACCAGTTCGACATCGTCAGCACCAAGCTGCTGACCAAGTTCTCCAACAACATCCGCAACAACTTCGGCTTCCTCAACCGCGCGGCGGAAGAGGGCGTCGGTGCCAGGGACAAACTGTTCGTGCAGGAAGGCCGCAAGGTGTTCCGTGACGTTTGCCCGATGGTGGCCGAGCTGGTCGCAACGCATCTCGAAGAGAACCAGCTCAACGTCAGCGACGTGAAGCGCTTCTGGCTGCACCAGGCCAACCTCAGCATGAACCACCTGATCGTCAAGAAACTGCTGGGCCGCGACGCCACCGAACAGGAAGCGCCGGTAATTCTCGACACCTACGCCAACACCAGCTCCGCCGGTTCCGTGATTGCGTTCCACAAGAACCAGGACGATCTGGCCGCCGGTTCGCTGGCCGTGCTCAGCTCGTTCGGCGCCGGTTATTCGATTGGTAGCGTGTTGCTGCGCAAGTTGTAGGATGTAGGAGCAAGCTCGCTCCTACAGGGAAGGGTTAGCCAAAACAAACAGTCTGGCGTTGATGCATCGGAGGATGATGGGGATCGACACACCAACGCCAAACTGTAAAAGCGGCCCGGGCTTCCTTGCCTGGGTCGTGTAGCGGGGTGAATCAGAACTTGGCTTCGGCATCCAGTTGCAGGGTGTTGATGTCCGAATCTTTCTTGTTGATGTTGGCGTTGGTCTGGTCCGAGGTCGCCATGAAGTAGGTCGCGCCCAGGGCGAAATTCTTGTCCAGATCGTAGCTCACTTTCAGCTTGCTGCCGCGCGAACCGGTGAAACCGTTGGCGAAGTCGGAATCGGTGAAGGCGCCAACCACAGCGTTACGCTGCACGTCGCGGTAGTTGTAGTCCACGTTGAAGCCGTAGAGCCTGGACTTCACACCGGCCAGCCAGCCAGTGTCCTGGTCGTTGCTGGCATCGGTGTTGTTGACGTACTGACCATAGATCGACAGCGGAACCGGCAGGTTGCTGAAGTCCAGCTGACCAAAGCCTTCGTACAATTTGAAGGTTTCGCCCGGGCTGTTGCCGTTGACGGCCAGGGCGCATGGCGTGGTAACGGTGCCGGAGGTAGGGCAGGCACTGCTGCTGTCGTTGTCGTAGGAGTAGATGCTGCCGCCCAACGTCATTTTCATGCTGTCGGTGATGGCGAAGCGACCACCCAATTGACCCGCGTACAGACGCAGGTCGTGCTTGAACTGCACGCCTTCGCCGTCGACGTTGTCCTTGAGGGTGTAGTGACCGGCGCTACCGAACAGCTCGGTGCTGCCGCTCAGCGGGTACTTGTAGGTGACGGCCAGGCCTTCCGGGTTGATGTCGCTATCCCAGATGATGTCGCCCATGCTCACCCATTGTTGCGGCATCTTGCCGCCAACCAGGTGCAGGTTCTTGATCGCGTCCGGGTGGTAGTCGATGTAACCCTGGTCCAGCCAGATCTGCTTCTTGTCGAAGTAGTTGTTCAGGTCCTGGTTGGTCGAGCGAGCGTCGTCGTTGCTGCCGGTGGCGATACGGATACCGGTGTCGACCTGCGGGTTGATTTCGCTGTAGGCACCCAGGCGGGCACGAATGCGCTGACGGTCCTGGTCCTTGTTGTTTGGCACGCCATCGTTGTGCACGGTTTCTTCACGGAAGCGTACGTCACCCTTGAACTGGGTCTTGGCGGCCCATGCCAGCTTCTGGTCAAAGGTGCTGAGTGCGTCGGTTTTCTTCGCGGTGGCCGCGATTTGCTCGTTAGTCTCTTGCTGAGCCTGACGGGCGATCTGCTGGTCTTTCTGATCCCTGGCCAGCTCGGCTTGCAGTTCGCTGTACTGCGCGTTGGTGATCGAGCCGTTAGCCTTGAGCATGTCGAGCAGTTTGGCGTCGACTGCAGCACTGGCCGGAACGCTCATGGCCAGCAACAGGCCACCACACAAGGCCGCCGCAGTTTTCGTGGAAGCAAGACGCATATCAATCTCCGAAGATGAGAGGGGATGACAGAGCCATCCGGGACACAACCGACCGTTAGGGGCGGAAAACAGTGACCGGGTATAACCCGGCGCTCTAAAAACAGGCGCCAGTATCGCGATGGTTTATGACAGAGCAGTGGCACTGTGATGTCATGTCGATGACTATACAAAGTCGCCGTGAACTATTGAGTTAGAGCACTGTCGTCGGTTTGCTCGTGTGCAATGCAGAGCGATAGGCGATACTCGCGGGGCTTTCACGCCATGAAGAGTGAGGATGGTGATGCCGTTGCAACGCCTGCAAAAACTGTCAGAAATCGCCCCGCAGACCTGGGACACCCTGGTGCCCGAGACTCAGCCTTTTCTGCGTCACGCCTTTTTGAGCGCACTGGAAGACAGTGGCAGCGTCGGACCCCATACCGGCTGGCAGTCCGAGCATTTGTTGCATGTTGAAGGTGAGCGCTTGATCGCCGCGCTACCCGGTTATCGCAAGTGGCATTCCTACGGCGAATACGTGTTCGATCACGCCTGGGCCGATGCCTGTGAACGCGCCGGCATCGATTACTACCCCAAGCTGTTGAGCGCGGTGCCGTTCAGTCCGGTCAGCGGGCCGCGGCTGTTGGCGGCCACGGTCGAAGACGGTTTTGAGTTATTGAAAAGCCTGCCGGGTTACCTTGAACTCGAAGGGCTCTCCAGCGCCCACATCAACTTCACCGATCCGTTCACCGACGCGGCACTGAGCGAGCAACCGGGCTGGCTGCAGCGCGTTGGCTGTCAATACCACTGGCAGAATCGCGGCTACCGGGATTTCCAGGACTTCCTCGACGTGCTCAGTTCGCGCAAGCGCAAACAGATGCGCAAGGAGCGCGAGCAGGTGGCCGGGCAGGGCTTCGAATTTGAGTGGCTTGAAGGGCGGGAGCTGAGTCAGGCGCAATGGGATTTCGTCTATGCCTGCTACGCCAATACCTATGCGGTGCGCCGACAAGCGCCATATTTGACGCGGGAGTTTTTCAGCCTGTTGGCCGAACGCATGCCTGAGTCGATTCGTGTGGTGCTGGCCAAACAAGGTTCACGGCCAGTGGCGATGGCGTTCAGTCTGGTGGGGGGTGACAGCTTTTATGGCCGTTACTGGGGATGCCTGGCGGAGTTCGATCGCCTGCATTTCGAGACCTGTTTCTACCAGGGCATGGACTATGCCATCGCCAACGGTTTCCAGCGTTTCGATGCCGGGGCCCAGGGCGAGCACAAACTGATTCGTGGATTCGAGCCAGTCATTACCCACTCCTGGCACTACTTGCGGCATCCGGGATTGAAAGCGGCGGTGAAAGATTTTCTGGAGCAGGAGCGGCTGGGCGTGTTGGCTTATGCTGAGGATGCGAAGTCAGCCTTGCCTTATCGACAAGGCTGATCTTCAGCGTTTCAGCTTTCTTCTTTGCCCAGCCAGCGATACAGCACGCCGCCGACCACCGCGCCGAGCAGCGGTGCGACCCAGAACATCCACAATTGTTGAATCGCCCAGCCACCAACGATCAGCGCCGGGCCGGTGCTGCGCGCCGGGTTGACCGAGGTGTTGGTGACCGGGATCGAGATCAGGTGGATGAGCGTCAACCCCAGGCCGATGGCAATCGGTGCCAGTCCTGCCGGTGCACGTTTGTCGGTGGCACCGAGGATGATCAGGATGAACATCGCCGTCATCACCAGTTCACAGACAAACCCTGCCGCCATCGAATAGCCGCCAGGCGAGTGTTCGCCATAGCCGTTGGACGCCAGGCCTCCCGCCAGTTCGAAACCGGGTTTGCCGCTGGCAATGAAGTACAGCAGGGCGGCTGCAATCACGCCGCCAATGACCTGGGCAACGATGTAGGCCGGCAATTCCTTGGCCGCAAAGCGCCCACCCACCACCAGGCCGAGGGACACCGCAGGATTGAGATGACAGCCGGAAATATGGCCGATGGCGAAAGCCATGGTCAGCACGGTCAGGCCAAATGCGAAGGACACCCCGAGCAGGCCGATCCCGACTTCCGGAAAAGCCGCTGCCAACACCGCGCTGCCGCAACCACCCAACACCAGCCAGAACGTACCTACCAACTCAGTCGCCGAACGTTTTAACAGAGACATAAGAGAGTGTCCTTTCGAGATTATGCTGCCTTTAGCATCCAGCCGATGGACTGCAGAACCACCTCCAGAACGTTGAAGTCAGTACAGCACGGTTTTTTCAGAATTCCAGCAGGCATAAAAAACCGCCAGGCCCCGTTGTTGGCGGGGTCTGGCGGTTTTCTAAAATCTTTCGGCTTCACTGGGCCCCCTGTGGGATTGGTGTGTTGTTCAGGGGATCAATCGATCCCGACAAACCCACCGGTCTGGTGTTGCCATAACCGCGCATACAAACCGCCATGGGCGAGCAGCTCCGCATGGCTGCCGGTTTCGGCGATCTTGCCGTTTTCCAGCACCACCAGCCGGTCCATCCGGGCGATGGTCGAGAGCCGGTGAGCGATGGCGATCACGGTTTTGCCCTGCATCAGGGTTTCGAGGCTTTCCTGGATCGCCGCTTCGACTTCCGAATCCAGTGCCGAGGTGGCCTCGTCCATGATCAGGATCGGCGCGTCCTTGAGCAGCACACGGGCAATGGCGATGCGCTGGCGCTGGCCGCCGGAGAGTTTCACCCCGCGCTCACCGACGTGGGCATCGAAACCGGTGCGGCCTTCGGCGTCCGACAGTGAAGGAATGAAGCCGTCAGCCCGGGCCTTGTGCACCGCTTCCCAGAGTTGGGCGTCGGTGGCGTCGGGCTTGCCATACAGCAGGTTGTCGCGGATCGAACGGTGCAGCAGCGAGGTGTCCTGGGTGATCATGCCGATGCGTTCGCGCAGGCTTTCCTGGCTGACGTCGGCGATGTTCTGGCCGTCGATCAGGATGCGTCCGCCTTCGACGTCGTACAGGCGCAGCAGCAGGTTCACCAGGGTCGATTTGCCGGCACCGGACGGGCCGATCAGGCCGATTTTCTCACCGGCCTTGATGGTCAGGTTGAGGTCGCCGATGATCCCGCTCCGCTTGCCATAGTGGAAGTCCACCTGTTCGAAGCGCACTTCGCCACGGGCCACCGCCAGGGGTTTGGCCTGGTCGCGGTCGGTAACGGAGACCGGTTGCGAAATGGTCTGCAGACCGTCCTGCACCATGCCGATGTTTTCGAAAATGCCGGTGACCACCCACATGATCCAGCCGGACATGTTGACGATGCGGATCACCAGGCCGGTGGCCAGGGCGATGGCACCCACGCTGATCAATGACTGGGTCCACAACCACAGGGCCAGGCCGGTGGTGCAGACGATCAGCAAGCCGTTCATGCTGGTGATGGCCACGTCCATACTGGTGACCACGCGACCGGCCAGTTGCGCCTTCTCGGTCTGTTCCTTGATGGCTTCGCGGGCGTATTGCTGTTCGAAGTTGGTGTGGGCGAACAGCTTCAGGGTGGTGATATTGGTGTAGCCGTCGACAATCCGCCCCATGAGTTTGGAACGCGCATCGGAGGCCATCACCGAGCGATCCTTCACCCTTGGCACGAAGTAACAGAGGGCACTGATGAATGCGACGATCCAGGTCAGCAGCGGTAGCATCAGGCGCCAGTCCGCTTCGGCGAACAGCACCAGGGAGCTGATGGCGTAAATCAGCACATGCCACAGGGCATCCACGGCCTGCACGGCGGAATCGCGCAGTGAGTTGCCGGTTTGCATGATGCGTTGGGCGATGCGCCCGGCGAAGTCGTTCTGGAAGAAATTCAGGCTTTGCTTGAGCACGTAGCTGTGGTTCTGCCAGCGGATCATGCTGGTCATGCTGGGGCTCAGGGTCTGGTGCACCAGCAGGTCATGCAGGCCGACAAAGATCGGGCGCAGCACCAGCGCAACCACCACCATCCAGGTCAGTTCGAGGGCGTGTTCCTGGAACAAATTGATGTTCGGCGTGCCTTGGGCCAGGTCGATGATGCGGCTCAGGTAGCTGAACAATGCCACTTCGATCAAGGCACCCATCAGGCCGACGATCAGCAGGGCGGCGAAGCTCGGCCAGACCTGCTTGAGGTAATAAGTGTAGAAAGGGAAAACCCGGTCCGGCGGAGACGCCGTCGGTGCTTCACGGAAAACATCGATCAGTTTTTCAAAACGGCGATAAAGCATGTTTTTTTCGCCCGCGAACGGGCTCTCCTTTAAACGGTTTGAGCGTTGCCGGCAAAGCCGGCAACCGCTCGGACATCCTTGTCCAGCTTAGTCTCAGTCGATGCGCTTGGCCGACTTGATGAACACCGGATCGGCCGGTACGTCCTTCATGCCGCCACGAACGGTGGTTGGCGAATTGACGATGATATCGACCACGTCCATGCCTTTGACCACTTTGCCGAACACCGCGTAGCCGTCGCCCTGGTCAAGGAAGTCGTTGTCCTTGACGTTGATGAAGAACTGGCTGGTGGCCGAGTCAGGCACCGAGGTACGGGCCATGGACAAGGTGCCACGCACGTTGACCAGGCCGTTCTTGTGCTCGTTCTTGATCGGGTCCTTGGTATCTTTTTGCTGCATGGCCTGGGTGAAGCCGCCGCCCTGGACCATGAAACCCGGAATCACCCGGTGGAAAATCGTGTTGTTGTAGAAGCCGCTGTCGACGTACTCAAGGAAGTTCCTGGTACTGATCGGGGCCTTGACCGGGTCCAGTTCGATTTCGATCTGGCCGTTGGTGGTGTCCAGCAGTACGTGCGGGGCCTTTTCCGGCGTCGCGGCCATCAGGTTGGCGGCAAACAGGACGGAGCCTGCGGCGAGGGCGATTTTTTTCAGCATGGGTCAGTGATCCTGAGTGGTGGTGTCGACTGCGGTCAGAAATTCCAGCAGTGTCTGGTTGAAGTGTTCCGGCTGGTCCAGCGGCGTGGCGTGGCGGGAATCGGCGATCACCACCAGCCGCGCGTCGGGCAGCAGTTTGACGTAGTTTTCCTTCAGCGCCACCGGTGTGTAGTCACGGTCGGCACTGACGATGAGGGTTGGACAGGTGACCTTCGAAAGTCGTTCCTGAACCCCCCAGCCGACAATGGCATTGAAGCTGGCGAGATAAGCATGTTTATCGTTTTTTGCCCAGCGTTCGGCCATCTTTTGTCGCAAGTCGGCCTGCTCGGGCTTGGGGAACAATTTGCCGCCCAGCGCCTTGCCGATGGTGCCCAGGCTAAGGGCGCGTATCAGGCTCCAGCGCTTGAACCACTGCCAGTAGTCATCGCGGCTGCGCAGTTTGACCTCGGGGGCGCTGTTGACGATGCACAGGCTCTTGAGCAGTTGCGGCTGATCCACGCCCAGCTGGAAGCCGATCATACCGCCCATCGACAGGCCGACATAATGTGCCGGGCCGAGATTGAGGTGCTCGATCAGTGCAATCAGGTCTGCGCTGAATCCGGCAATGCTGTAGCGCTCCCGGGGTTTGTCGGAGCGACCGTGACCGCGCACATCCGGGACGATCACCCGGTAGCGGGTGGCCAGTGCCGGGATCTGTTTTTCCCAGTCCAGCGTGCTGGAGCCCAGACCGTGGACCAGCAGCAGCGGCGTGCCGTGGCCATATTCCTCATAGTGCAGGTTGCAACCTTCGTGTTCGAAATAGGCCATGCATACACTCCGTGTCAGGCTTGTTCGGGGGCGGCGAACGGTGCGTCCAGTGGTGCGGTATCAAACGTGCGCAGCAGCTCGATGAGAATCTGCGTGGCCGGCCCGAGCGGTTTGTCCTTGTTCGAATACAGGTAAAAGCTCGGGTTGCGGCTACCGCCCTGATCCAACGGTAGCAGCTTGAGCGTACCTTCCTTGAGTTCCCGTTCGATCATGTGCCGGGGCAGCCACGCAAACCCCAGACCGCTGCTGACGAAGGTTGCGGCGGTGGCCAGGCTGCCGACGGTCCAGCGCTGTTCGGCACCGAGCCAGCCGACGTCCCGTGGTTGCTGGCGGCCCGAGTCGCGGATCACCACTTGCATCTGGCTTTCCAGGTCCTGGAAGCTCAGTTCACGCTTGAGGAGGTGCAGGGAATGCTCCGGGTGGGCGACGGCGACGAACTCGACGTCACTCAATTCTGCGCCCAGGTAACCGGGAATGCTGAACCCGGTGATGGCCAGGTCGGCCACACCTTCGAGCAGGACTTCTTCCACGCCCGACAGCACTTCCTCACGCAGGCGCACCCGGCAGCCACGGCTTTGCGGCATGAACGCGGTCAAGGCGCGGACCAGGCGGGCGCTTGGGTAAGCGGCATCGACCACCAGACGCACTTCGGCTTCCCAGCCCTGCTCCATGTGATGGGCCAGGTCTTCCAGCTGACTGGCCTGTTTCACCAATTGCCGGGAGCGGCGCAACAGCACGCCGCCGGCTTCGGTCAGCACGGCTTTGCGCCCGTCGATGCGCAGCAACGGCACGCCGAGCTGATCCTGCATACGGGCCACGGTGTAGCTGACCGACGATTGTGAGCGATGCAGTGCCTCGGCGGCCTGGGCGAAACCACCGTGATCGACCACGGCTTGCAGCGTTCGCCATTGATCAAGGGTCACGCGGGGCGCTTTCATGTGGAGCTCCTCTTGTCCTAAGCTGGCAGCCCTTACTGGAGGCTGCTGAATGAAAAAATTCTGTTGTGTGCTGCTGGCGCTGCTGCCGCTGACGGCGATGGCTTACCCGATTGATGTACAGAAGAACCTCAACGGAATGAAGATCGACTACGAAACCTTCGATACCGATAGCGATATCGGCTCCATCCGGGTCGCCAACTACGGCGACGTCGATGCGAGCTGCAAGGCGGTTTTCAGCAATGGCCCTGAAGCTCCGCGCACCCGCAAGATCGACGTACCGGCCGGCAAACACAAAAACGCCACGGCCAAATTCAGCCGCAACATCATCAAATTGCGCATCGGGCTGACCTGTACCCCGAAATGACTTCAAACTCCTGTGGGAGCGGGCCTGTGGCGAAGCAGCCCCAAAATCTCTGGTGCACCGAAGATCTTGTGAGTGCTGCGTACTCAAACGGGGCGATGCGGCGTTCCGACAAGCCCCCTCACCACAGGACTCGCTCCTACAGGCGGCATGGTTTGCTTATAAACGAATTTATCGATGGGTTGTAGCAGTTATTTGCGCTTTTTCATCGATATGACTCTGTTTAACCTTCACTCCATCGACCTACAGCATTCTCAGATGGAGGCTACATCCCATGTCCCGCGTTCTGATCATCGAAAGCAGTGCCCGTCAGCAAGACTCGGTTTCCCGTCAACTGACCCAGACCTTCATCAGCCAGTGGAAAGCCGCTCACCCGAATGACCAGATCACCGTCCGCGACCTGGCCGTGAAGCCGGTGCCGCACCTGGACATCAACCTGCTGGGTGGCTGGATGAAACCCGCCGAGCAGCGCAGCGACATCGAACAGGCGTCTCTGGAACGCTCCAACCAGTTGACCGACGAATTGCTCGCCGCCGATGTACTGGTGATGGCCGCACCGATGTACAACTTCGCCATCCCCAGCACCCTGAAAGCCTGGCTCGACCATGTGCTGCGGGCCGGCGTGACCTTCAAGTACACCGAAACCGGCCCGCAAGGCCTGCTCAGCGGCAAGCGAGCCTATGTGTTGACGGCCCGCGGCGGCATCTACGCCGGCAGCACCGCCGATCACCAGGAACCCTACCTGCGTCAGGTCATGGGCTTCATCGGCATCCACGACGTGACGTTCATCCACGCCGAAGGCATGAACCTGGGCGGTGACTTCCAGGAGAAAGGCCTGAACCAGGCGAACGCCAAGCTCTCGCAAGTGGCCTGACCGGTTAATCGCCAGATAATCGCTGGATGGTCTAGTGACCTGGCGCAACCCTTCAAGCCTGTACGCGCATCGAACCTCCCTTCGCACTTGTTGCCCCTGAGTGCTCTTGCCCGATTGAACGCTTTAGCGAGATCGGGCTTTTTTTTGCCTGTGATCTGACAAACACCTAAAAACCTGTGGGAGCGAGCTTGCTCGCGATGACGGAGTATCAGTCGACAATGATGTTGACTGATCCTCCGCTATCGCGAGCAAGCTCGCTCCCACAAGGAATTTGTATTATCTGGGTGTTCGCGATCAGCAGCAAAACCCGCTATCGTCGCCGCCATTCGAAATGAGGCGAGCATGGGCTATCTACTTTTTGTCACGCTGATCCAGGCGTTTTCCTTCAGTTTGATCGGCGAGTACCTGGCCGGTCATGTCGACAGTTACTTCGCAGTGCTGGTACGCGTACTGCTGGCGGGGCTGGTGTTCATCCCGCTGACCCGCTGGCGCTCGGTTGAGCCGGCATTCATGCGCGGCATGCTGCTGATCGGCGCGTTGCAGTTTGGCGTGACCTACGTCTGCCTGTACCTGAGCTTTCGTGTACTGACGGTGCCGGAAGTGTTGTTGTTCACCATCCTCACGCCGCTGCACGTGACCCTGATCGAAGATGCACTGAACCGTCGCTTCAATCCCTGGGCCCTGGTCGCGGCGCTGGTGGCGGTGGCGGGGGCTGCGGTGATTCGCTTTGACCGGATCAACCCGGACTTCCTCATGGGTTTCCTGTTGCTGCAACTGGCCAACTTCACCTACGCCGCTGGCCAGGTGCTGTACAAACACCTGGTCGCACGCCACCCGAGCGACCTGCCACATTACCGTCGCTTCGGCTACTTCTACCTCGGCGCGCTGGCGGTGGTGTTGCCGGCGTTTCTACTATTCGGCAAACAGAACTTCCTGCCCGAAGCGCCGTTGCAATGGGGTGTGCTGCTGTTCCTCGGCCTGGTCTCGACCGCTTTGGGGCTCTACTGGTGGAACAAGGGTGCGTGCATGGTCAATGGCGGGACGCTGGCGGTGATGAACAACCTGCATGTGCCGGTGGGGTTGCTGATCAATCTGCTGATCTGGAACCAGCATGAAGAACTGGGGCGGTTGTTTCTCGGCGGTTCGGTGATTTTGATGGCGGTGTGGATCAGTCGGTTGGGCGCACGCAAACCTCTGGCCGTTCACTGAACCCTGGATAACCCGATATCCCTGTAGGAGCGAGCCTGCTCGCGATTGCGGTGGATCAGGCAACATCATCGTCGACTGACACTCCGCCATCGCGAGCAGGCTCGCTCCTACAAGGGATTGTGTGATCTGCGAAAATCATTTCGGCGCCAGTTGCCCCACCAGAAACTCGATAAACGCCCGGGTCTTCTGCGGCACCCGCCGCGCCGACGAATACACCGCGTTGATGGTGATCGCCGGGGCTTGCCATTCGCACAGCACCGGCACCAGCCGCCCGGCCACCAGCGCATCCTCGACGATGAAGTCGGGCAGCAGGGCGATGCCCATGCCGGCTTCGGCCGCCTGGGCGAGCAAGTCGCCATTATTGGCGTGCAATGGACCGGTGACGTTCACCCGCTGGGTTTCCTTGCCATTGCACAGTTGCAGGCTGACACCGCTTTGCAGATACCCGTAGTTCAGGCATTGGTGGGCGCGCAGATCCTGCGGAGTCTGCGGAACGCCCGCGCGGTCGAGATAAGCCGGGGACGCCACCATGATGCGCGGTGCGGGCGCCAGTTGCCGGGCGATCATCGTCGAGTCGGGCATGCTGGCGATGCGGATGGTCACGTCAAACCCGCCCCGCACGGGATCGACCTGCTGGTCGCTGAGCACCAGTTGCAGCTCAATGTTCGGGTGCTGTTCATGAAACAGCGGAATCAACGGCCCCAGCCGCCGAAGACCGAACGACATCGGCGCATTGACCCGCAACACACCGCGTAACTCGCCGATGCCGTCACGGGCGCGTTGCTCGGCCTCGTCCAGTGCTGCCAACACCTCTCGTGCTGCATCGAAATACTCGGCCCCGGCCTCGGTCAGGTGCAGGCTGCGGGTGGTGCGTTGCAGCAATTGCACGCCGATGGCTTCTTCCAGTGCCTGAATCTGTTTACTGACTTTCGAGCGCGGCACGTCCATGGCCCGGGCGGCTGCGGCGAAGCCGTTCTCGCCGACCGTGACGACGAAGGCGCGCATGCATTCGATGCGATCCATATTGTCCCTAATTTAGAATCAATGATTCTCTATTTTAGGTAATTGTCCCTTTTATCGCCAGCCCCTAAAGTGACATCCAAGCCGACGACAACGCCGCTGAAGGCAGCGTCGACTAACCCCTTACCCATTCGAAGTATCGACATCAAAAGGAACGCGCCATGTCTATTCGTGAACTGCTCAACCCAACCAACTCCGCCCTGATCCTGATCGACCACCAGCCGCAAATGGCATTCGGCGTTCAGTCCATCGATCGTCAGACCCTGAAGAACAACACCGTTGGCCTGGCCAAGGCGGCGAAGATCTTCAACGTACCGACCATCTACACCTCGGTCGAAACCGAAAGCTTCAGCGGCTACATCTGGCCCGAATTGCTGGCCGTGCACCCGGAGCAAAAACCGATCGAGCGCACCTCGATGAACTCCTGGGAAGACAAGGCACTGGTAGACGCGGTGAAAGCCACCGGGCGCAAAAAGCTGATCATCGCCGCGCTGTGGACCGAGGTCTGCCTGACTTTCCCGGCACTGGAAGCCCTGGCTGAAGGCTACGAGGTGTACATCGTCACCGACGCCTCCGGCGGCACCAGCAAGGAAGCCCACGACATGTCGGTGCAACGGATGATTCAGGCCGGCGCGGTACCGGTGACCTGGCAGCAAGTGTTGCTCGAATACCAGCGTGACTGGGCGCACAAGGATACCTACGAGGCGGTGATGGAACTGGTGCTGGAACACAGCGGCGCGTACGGCATGGGCGTGGACTACGCCTACACCATGGTGCACAAGGCACCGCAGCGGCAGGTCAAGTAACTCGCAAATTCTGAAAACGATGTAACCCTTGTGGGAGCGGGCTTGCTCCGGGCGGCGTTCCGACGATTGCGGACTGTCAGACGACACCTATGTTGACTGGCACGACCTCATCGCGAGCAAGCTCGCTCCCACAGGTTTTGACGGTGTTACACCCTGCGTTTTTCGGCTTCGGGAAGATGGCTCGCGCCCAGCACCGCCGGCAATATCCCCGCACGCAAATCCGATCCGCTCGGCTGCTGGTAAAGACTCAACCCAAACTCCGGCAGCACCGCCAGCAGGTAGTCGAAAATATCCCCCTGGATTCGCTCGTAATCGGCCCACGCCGTAGTGCGGGTGAAACAGTAGATTTCCAGCGGAATACCCTGGGCCGTTGTCTGCATCTGACGCACCATGCAGGTCATGTTCGGCTGGATCTCCGTGTGACTCTTCAGGTAAGCCAGCGCATAGGCGCGCAAAGTGCCGATATTGGTCATCCGCCGGCGGTTGGCGGACATGGCCGCGACGTTGCCCTGGGCTTCGTTCCAGGCCTTGAGTTCGGCCTGTTTGCGGGTCATGTAATCGGTGAGCAAGTGCACCTGGGACAGCTTCTGCTCTTCGTCGTCACGCAGAAAGCGTACGCCGCTGGCGTCGATGAACAGGCTGCGTTTGATCCGGCGACCACCGGAAGCCTGCATACCGCGCCAGTTCTTGAATGACTCGGACATCAGGCGCCAGGTCGGGATCGAGACGATGGTCTTGTCGAAGTTCTGCACTTTGACTGTGTGCAGCGTGATGTCCACCACATCGCCGTCGGCGCCGACCTGGGGCATCTCGATCCAGTCGCCGACCCGCAGCATGTCGTTGCTGGTCAACTGCACGCTGGCGACGAACGACAACAAGGTGTCCTTGTAGACCAGCAGAATCACCGCCGACATGGCACCCAGCCCCGAGAGCAGCAACAGCGGCGAGCGGTCGATCAGCGTGGCGACGATGATGATCGCGCCAAACACGTACAACACCATTTTCGCCAGTTGCACATAGCCTTTGATCGAACGGGTGCGGGCATGCTCGGTGCGGGCGTAGATGTCCAGCAGGGCATTGAGCAGGGCGCTGACCGACAGCAGCAGAAACAGCAAGGTGAAGGACAGCGCGACGTTGCCGAGGAAATTCAGACTGGCCTTGCTCAGGTCCGGCACCAGGTTGAGACCGAACTGGATCACCAGCGAAGGCGTGATTTGCGCCAGGCGATGGAACACCTTGTTCTGCAGGAAATCATTGATCCAGTGCAAGGTCGGCTGGCGGCCGAGCATTTTCGTCGCGTGCAGAATGAGGTAGCGCGCCACCCGTCCGAGGAACAGGGCAATCACCAACAGCAGCAACAGCGACAGGCTGGAGTGCACGAGCGGGTGCTGGTCGAGGGCACCCCAAAGGTCCAGGACGTTGGTCCAGAGCTGTTTGATATCCATGGTCGAAAACGATTCTTCTGTAAGGCGCGAGAGGGGATTAGAGCATTTAAGACGCTTTGTATTACGTTTCGGGAAAAACCAGGCAACAAAAAACCAACTGTTTAACGCCATTTGTATAAAGAAACTCGGCCTGAGCGCTCGAAACCGTTACCCTATGCAGCTGTTTTTTTGCATTTCTTCGAGGTAGCACCCGTGTTTTCCCAATTCGCCCTGCACGAACGCCTGCTCAAAGCCGTGGCCGAGCTGAAATTTGTCGAGCCAACGCCTGTGCAAGCAGCGGCCATCCCGCTGGCGCTCCAAGGGCGTGACCTGCGGGTGACGGCGCAAACCGGTAGCGGCAAAACCGCTGCATTCGTTTTGCCCATCCTCAACCGTCTGATCGGCCCGGCGAAAATCCGCGTCAGCATCAAGACCCTGATCCTGTTGCCGACCCGCGAACTGGCCCAGCAGACCCTGAAAGAAGTTGAACGCTTCTCGCAGTTCACCTTCATCAAGTCCGGCCTGATCACTGGCGGCGAAGACTTCAAGGTCCAGGCCGCCATGCTGCGCAAGGTGCCGGACATCCTGATCGGTACGCCGGGCCGGATGATCGAGCAACTGAACGCCGGCAACCTCGACCTGAAAGAAGTTGAAGTACTGGTGCTCGACGAAGCCGACCGCATGCTCGACATGGGCTTCGCCGAGGACGTGCAGCGTCTGGTGGAAGAGTGCACCAACCGTCAGCAGACCATGCTGTTCTCCGCTACGACCGGTGGTTCGGGTCTGCGCGAGATGATCGCCAAGGTCCTGAACAACCCTGAGCACTTGCAGCTCAATGCGGTCAGCCAGCTGAACGACACCACCCGCCAGCAAATCATTACCGCTGACCACAATCAGCACAAAGAACAGATCGTCAACTGGCTGCTGGCCAACGAGACCTACCAGAAGGCTATCGTCTTCACCAACACCCGGGCCATGGCCGACCGCATCTACGGCCGTCTGGTGGCGCAGGAATACAAAGCGTTCGTGCTGCACGGCGAGAAAGACCAGAAGGATCGCAAACTGGCGATCGACCGCCTGAAGCAGGGCGGCGTGAAAATCCTCGTGGCCACCGACGTCGCTGCCCGCGGTCTGGACGTGGACGGTCTGGACCTGGTGATCAACTTCGACATGCCGCGCAGCGGCGACGAATACGTGCACCGCATCGGTCGTACCGGCCGTGCCGGCAACGATGGCCTGGCCATTTCGCTGATCTGCCACGGCGACTGGAACCTGATGTCGAGCATCGAGCGCTACCTCAAGCAGAGCTTCGAGCGCCGCACCATCAAGGAAGTCAAAGGCACCTACGGCGGACCGAAAAAGGTCAAGGCCTCGGGCAAGGCCGTCGGCGTGAAGAAGAAAAAGACCGACGCCAAGGGCGACAAGAAGAAAACCGCCGCCAAAACCCCGACCAAGCGCAAGAGCGCCAACCGGCCGAAGAGCGACTCGCTGGTCAGCAAGGACGGCATGGCCCCGCTCAAGCGCCGCAAGCCGGAAGCGCCGGCGGCTGAGTAAGCCGTTGTCGTGACTCAAAAAAAACCGGACTGATGCCCGGTTTTTTTATGTGCGCCCAGCCCGCTCCCACAGGGGCCTGGTGTGAACACATATCTTGTGTACGACACAAAACTTGTGGGAGCGTGGCTTGCCCGCGAAGGTCGCGCCTCGGTGCCTGGGGCTAACCCCCATGACAGCAGCTCGACTGCTCCTGTTCCTCATATTTGTCGTGATGCCGCACCCACTCCATGATCTCCTCTTCGTTACGGCCCTTGGGCGTCAGGTCAAGGTAGTTGTAGGCGCCGACCAGCATGTCCAGACCTCGGGCGTAGGTGGAGTAGGTATGGAAAATTTCCCCGGCGTCATTGCGATAAAACACGCTGAGGCCGGGGAGTTCTTCCTCGGAACCGTCGGTTTTTTCGTAGTTGTACGTAGCGGTTCCGGCGACGACGTCTTCGGCTCGGGCACTGACGCCGAAGTCGTAGTTGAAGTCAGAACCTGCTGACGACACCCAGTCGAACTTCCAGCCCATGCGCCGCTTGAACGCCTGGAATTCAGCGAAGGGTGCGTGGGAAACTGCTACCACGGCCACGTCATGGTGGGCCAGGTGCTGGTTGGCGCCGTCGATGTGATCGCAGAGGAACGAGCAGCCAGAGCAACCTTCGTCCCAGCCTTTGCCAAACATGAAGTGGTAGATGACCAATTGACTGCGTCCGCCAAACAGGTCCGCCAGTTTCAGTTCGCCGTTGGGCCCCTGGAAGCGGTAGTCCTTGTCGATTCTCACCCAGGGCAGGGCGCGGCGTTCGGCGCTGAGTCTGTCCCGTTCCTTGGTAAAGGCTTTTTCGTGGGCAAGGTGCTGTTTGCGTGCGACGAGCCATTCTTCCCGCGACACGACGGGGTGATTTTGAAGGTTCATGATGTTTTCTCCTGCGTGGGGCGGGGAGGTGACTTACACAACCTGGTCGTTTGGCTTGCATGGAATTCGACATACCGCCGGTCAGTCGTCAGCAGAAGCCCGGCTGAAGGCATCACCTCAACCATAGGATCGCCCACAGGGGAATTGTGTGGGGCTTAACTTTGTTTCAGCGTTTTTAAACACTTCAAGTCACTGAAATCCTTCCTTACTCGCTCGATTTTTTTCAGCAAACGCTCACGCTGGTTCGGCGTGCTTTCGGCCATCAGATCCACGAACAGCGAGCGCACCTGGGCTTCGGTGTTGGCGAAGGCTTGACGATAGGCGGGCGTCCACAAACTCTCGCGATTGACCAGAAGTGTCTCGATCCGTTGTGGGAATTGTGGACTCTGGCGTTGCGCAACGGCTGCGCTGAACTGCTTCTGCCAATGGATACGGTTGGCAATCCACTGGGTGTTCTGGTCGCCCAAGGCGTTGGACCAGGTGGCGACTCGCTGTCGCTGCGAAATGCTCAAAGGCCCGAGCCAGTCGTTCAGGCGCTTTTCCATGCGTTCGCCACGCTCCTCGATCTGCTGGGAGAGGGAGGGCTTGAGGTATTCCTCCTGGCGTTTGCGCTGGTCCTTGGCGAAGGCATCGTTCATTTCGCTAACTTGCTTGTCATCCAGCCCTTGCAGCAACTCGACGGCCGACGGGGTTATTTCCCGAGCGGTCTCGGCGATCGCCTGTTCGGCTTCGCGGGCGCGGGCCTGTAAGGCGGCATCGGTGACCTGGTTGGTGGCGATCATGGTTTGCAGGCGGTCCAGCCAGTCGAGGTAGCCGGGCAATTGGGTGGTGCAGTGCCAGCTCAGGTGTTCCTTCAGGCGTTCGTTCAGCCAGCTTTTTTGCTCGCCGTTCATGTCCAGGTAGTCGCTGAGCGTCCACGGAATGATCACATCGAGGTTGCGGTAGGCCAGGCCCACGCGGCTGCACGCACCGAGGGTGAGGACGATGGTCAGTACTATGGCGATGTGATTGAACCAGCGGGACATGGGCGAATCCTTGCGAAAGCCAGCCTTCGGGGGCTGATACTCATGTGAGCCCAGATTGAGCCCGGCAGTTCAGCCTGGCAACTGCTGCCGCGCAGGGGAGCAATCGCTGTAGATCAGGTCGAGGTCGATGATTTTCGCAGGATTTGATTTGGAGTGTCGCAGGGGAGAAGCGAGGGTTCCAGTCCAAGCGCTTCGAAGCTCAAAGCGCTTTGGGACCAGGTGACGCGAGGGAGTTACTTTTTGCCCAGGGTGATCTGCTTGGACGGGCCGAATGTCTGGCCGCTGACGCCTTTGGCAATTTGCTGGATTTCACCGCCGGACTTGAGGAACGCAGCGATCTGGCTGTTGATCGATTCGCTGGTTTCGACGGCTGGAGCTGGCTTTGCTTTGCTGGTGGATGCTTTTACACGCATGGCGGCCATTAACCTGTAGAAAATTAACTTGGCCAGGCATCGTACAGGAATTACCTGATAATTGCTTGGCAAATATCCCCTCGCCATAATTGTGAAGTCGGGGTAATCAGGCATCGGCCAGTATTCGAAATAGGCGTCTAAGCCGCTGTTTTAACTAAGAACATTGCCTGGAAAAATACCGCGTTACGCTGGCCTGAGCATGGCGTAAATACCCGGATCGGTCTGACGAGCGGCCAGGTGCTCGATGCGAACCCCGGAAAATCAAGGTCTTCAGAGGAATTTCTCATACCACCGGGCCGGGTGCCGAACGCGGCGCCTAAAAACGGGTAGAATGCCGCCCACGCAATGAGGGTATTGGACATGGCTTTAGTCGGGCGTTACAACAGTTTGCAAGTGGTTAAACACACTAACTTCGGTTTATATCTGGACGGTGGTGCGGATGGCGAAATCCTTCTGCCTAATCGTTATATTCCAAAAGATATTCCTAGCGAAGATGAAGACTGGCTCAACGTTTTTATTTATCTGGACAGCGATGACAAACTCATCGCAACTACTGAAAAACCGAAAGTTCAAGTCGGTGAATTCGCCAGTTTGAAAGTTGTTGAAGTCAACAGCATCGGCGTATTCCTGGACTGGGGGTTGCCGAAAGACCTGTTGCTGCCGTTCTCCGAAGAGAAGCGTCAGATGACGGCGGGCGAGTATGTGGTAGTGCACGTCTACCTCGACAAGCACACCCGCCGCATCACCGCGACCGCGCGCCTGGATCGCTACCTGGACAAGACCCCGGCCAATTACACCGCGGGTCAGGAAGTGGATCTGCTGGTGGCCGAAGCGACGGACATGGGTTTCAAGGCCATCATCAACAACAAGCATTGGGGCCTGATCCACAAGAACGAAATCTTCAAGTTCATGCGCGCCGGTAAAGAAGAGAAGGGCTTCATCAAGGAAGTTCGCGCCGACGGCAAGATCAGCCTGAGCCTGCAGCCGGTCGGCCAGGAAGCGGCCACCAGCCTGAACTCGAAGATCCTCGCCAGGTTGCGTGAAAACAACGGCAGCCTGGCGGTCAGCGACAAGAGCGATCCGGCGTTGATCAGCAGCCTTTTTGGTGTCAGCAAGGGCAACTTCAAGAAGGCCATTGGTGCGTTGTACAAGAATGGCCAGATTGTCATTCATGCCGATCGCATTGAGCTCAGTTGATTCCACTTGCCATGGATTGTGTCTTTGAGGTGTTCCGGTGAGCGCCACCCGGCGCAGCGCCGACGGGTTTGCCCTGCAAGTGATGGTCGGGTTGTGCCTGGTCTGGGGCGTTCAACAAGTGATGATCAAGTGGGCGGCGGCCGATATCGCGCCGGTGATGCAGGCGGCCGGACGTTCCGGCATGTCGGCGTTACTGGTCGGGCTGCTGATTTGCTGGAAGGGCGGCTGGAACCAGGTGGGTACGACATGGCGCGGCGGTCTGTTGGCCGGTGCCTTGTTCGGCCTGGAGTTCTTCTTCATTTCCGAAGGCCTGCAATTGACCACGGCGGCGCACATGTCGGTGTTCCTCTACACCGCGCCGATCTTCACCGCATTGGGCGTGCACTGGTTGCTGCCCAGTGAGCGTTTGAGGCCCTTGCAATGGCTGGGGATTGTCCTGGCCTTTATCGGAATTGCCATCGCCTTTGCCGGCGGGTTGTCCTGGGACAACCTTGATTACCGCATGTTGATGGGCGATGCCCTGGGTGTGCTGGCGGGTGCCGCCTGGGGTGCGACCACAGTGGTGGTGCGGGCCTCGCGCCTGTCGGAAGCGCCGGTGACCCTGACGTTGTTCTATCAGTTGATTGTCGGCTTCTTCGGCTTGTTGTTGATTGCGCTGCTCAGCGGCCAGATCACCCATGTCAGCCTGACCAGCGTGGCGGTCGCCAGTGTGCTGTTTCAGGGCGTGGTCGTGTCGTTCTTCAGTTACCTGATCTGGTTCTGGCTGCTGCGCCGTTACCTGGCAGCCAACATCGCGGTGTTTTCGTTCATGACGCCATTGTTCGGCGTCACGTTCGGAGTGGTGCTGCTCGGCGAGGAACTGAGCCTGAACTTTGTCATCGGTGCAGTGCTGGTGTTGGCGGGCATCACTTTTGTCAGCGCTGAGCAGTGGCTGCGCCGTCGTTTGCGCAAAGCCCTCGGTCAGCACTGACCGGCGCGAGCAACAGACCGCCGGCGATCAACAGACCGCAGCCGGCGACCGCCAGTGCCGGCTGCAAACCGCCACTGAAATGATTGCTCAGCGCCGCCAGCAATGGCCCGCTCAGTTGGCCCACGGCGAAGCAGGCCGTCAGCAGGCCGGCATTGCGCTGGGTAGCGTGGGGCGCCAGTTCCCGGGAGCGTTGCATCACCAGTTGCATGCAAGCCAGGAATGGCGTGCCGCACAGGATCACACCCAACACCAGACCTGGCCCGTTACCCAGCAGGCAGGCGAACACGCCAGCGGCTTGCAGCCATAACGTCGCCATCAACCAGTGGCGCGTTGCTCCCGGCCTTTGGCGACGCAGACTCACCAGCACCACTCCCGTGGCAGCCGCCAGACCAAAGCACGGCCAGAACAGGTCGGCCTGCCATTGGCCATGGAATTGCGCGTTGGCCATCTGCGACAGAAAGGTCGCGGGGATGATGTAGCCCAATCCGTACAAGCCATAGATCCAGCCCAGACGACCGATGCCTTGGGTGTGCGATGGGTTGGCGCTGGGCGCAGCAGTCGCGGTTGCGCCCGGTTGTGGCAGCAATGGCAGGATCCCCAGCAGCATCGCCAGCCCTGTGGCGGCATACACCAGCCACAAGGTAGCGGAAGTCTGGCCCAGCAGATTCGAGCCCAAGGCCAGTAAACCTGTCAGAAAAATTCCCAAACCCGGTCCGGCGAAGACCAGGGCGCCTAATCGTGGGCGACCGGCTTCTGCCGCGAGCGGCTGGCTCAGGGCGGTGATCATCACCAGCACCCAGGCGCTGGCCACACCGGTGCCGAAGCGCAGCAGCAAGTGCGACCAGAAACCATTGGCCCAGAACGACGCCAGGGTCAGCAGTACGCAGAGCCACAATCCGCCGAGCAAGCGCCGGCGCACTTGCGCGGGACGCAGGGAGAACATGGCGTCCACCGCGCCGATGAAATAACCGAGGTAATTGGCGGCGGCAATCAGTCCGGCGGCGGTCAGGTCGATCTGACCTTCGCTGAGCAGGTGCGGCAGTTGCGGTGTCAGGGCAAAACGGCCAATGCCCATGGCCATCATCAGGGCAACGAAACTGGCGGATAAGCGAATCAAGGGAGACATGGTCTGGATTCCGTTCAGAAGATCTATGACCGTCAGGCTAGGACTGATTGACTTTCTTTAAAAATGAATAATAGTGAGCAACTTGTTCTTTTTTGGAGAATGTCGTGGAGTTCAGCCAATTGCGCATCTTCCAGGCGGTGGCGCAAGAAGGGTCCATAACCCGAGCCGCCGAACGGCTGCATCGAGTGCCGTCGAACCTGTCGACCCGGCTCAAACAGCTGGAGGAGCAACTGGGTGTCGAACTGTTCCTGCGCGAGCGTCAGCGCTTGCAGTTATCGCCTGCGGGAAAAGTCCTGCTGGACTACACCGCGAGGCTGTTTGCCTTACGCGACGAAGCCAGCGCGGCTGTGCAGGGCGGACAGCCGGCGGGAGACTTCGTACTCGGCACCATGTACAGCACGGCGGCGATTCATCTTCCGCGGCTATTGGCGCGCTACCACCGCTTGTATCCGGCCGTGAACCTGCAAGTGCAATCCGGACCCAGCGGTGAATTGCTCGAAGGCCTGCTCACCGGCCGACTCGATGCGGCGCTGGTGGATGGCCCCATGGAACTGGCCGGGCTCGACGGGGTGCCCCTGTGCGACGAGCGCCTGGTGCTGATCAGCGAGGCCGATCATCCACCCGTGCGCAGCGCGCTGGATGTGCAAGGTCGTTCGGTGTTCACCTTTCGCCAGGGCTGCTCCTACCGCATGCGCCTGGAGGCCTGGTTCGCCCATGACCACGCGGCCATGGGCCGGGCGATGGAGATCGAGTCCTATCCGGGGATGCTGGCGTGTGTGATTGCCGGTTCCGGTGTGGCACTGATGTCGCAGGCGATGCTCGCCAGCCTGCCGGGCCGTGAGAGTGTGGCAGTGCATCCGCTGGCCGAGCCGTTCGCCAGCGCTACCACCTGGCTGATGTGGCGCAAGGGCATGGTCGGGGCCAACCTGAATGCCTGGATCGAGCAGCAGCAGGTGGTTTTTCCGCCGGCACCGGTGCAGGCGCAGGAAATTGCCTGAACACAGGCTGATTGTGATGGATTCAGTAACAGATCGTTGCGACTTTGCGCGAGCATTGCGTAGGACTTCGGACTATTATCTGTGCGAAGGGGCTACAGAATTTTGGCCGCTCGGCACTACCCTGAAGGGGGCATCATGAAAGAGAAAATTCAAAACTGGCTGCATGACCTGGGCGTGGCTCTCGGTTTGATCGAGCCGCCTCTGCAACCTGTGCCTGTTCGTACTGACGACGAACAGCGCCGACGCCAGCAGCGTCGCCGGTAATGGCTGATGCTATCTGACTGATGAGGGGCTTTTTGTGGCGAGGGGGTGCGGCGGTCCGACAAGCCCCCTCGCCACAGAACAGCATGCTTGCCATTTACCGTTTCAATACCGCCCAATCTCCAGCAAAAACCGGCTCAAATCATTCGCCGTCCTGGCGGTCTTGAGCATCCGGTCTTCCCTGGCGGTCAACGCCGTCACACCCAATTCATCTTCCAGATGGAAGATCAACTCTTCGATATCTTCTTTATCCAATCCCAATTGCGCCAGGCTGACGTTGTCGTCGAAGTCATCCCGGCCTTCCAGCAGGCGGCTGATGTAGCGGTGCACGACAGCACGAACGGCAGCTTTTTTCATGAGCGTTCTTCGAGGAGGAGGCGGTTTTATTCTCTGTGCCGGAGCAGTTCCTGCCGTTGAGTACAGCAGGCTTTAGCCGTGTGAGCGCTGCCATTGGTCAATCATGTTGCGCAAATGTTCCCCGGAAAAACTGTCGAAATGCCCGCCATGCACCGTACGGATCGGCAGCGCGTACAAGCGTTGCAGGCTGCGGGCGTAATCATCGAGGTTGGAATGGTAGGCGTCTTCGACCAGCGGGCCGTCGTAGATGATGTCGCCGCTGAACAAAGTCTCGGTGGCGGCTTCGTACAGGCAGATGCCACCCGGCGAGTGTCCCGGTGTGTGCACGACCTGCAACACCCTATTGCCCAGGTCCAGCACATCTCCATCTTCGATAAACCCTGTGGCCGGTGCCGCTTTGACCCGGTATTCGGCGTAGCACAGCGGGCAATCGGGGTGGGCTTCGAACATGTCGTCGCCGACAAAGGCTTTGCTCAGGTCGTTGTCGCCATCCGGCGCGGCCAGAATGTCCGCCTCGGCCGGATGTACCAGGCGCTCGGTGAATTCGTGATGGCCGGCGATGTGATCGAAATGGCAGTGGCTGGCCACCGCCACCAGCGGTCGCTCGGTGATCCACGGCAGTTGCTCGCGCAGGCTGACCAGGCCCGAGCCGCTGTCCAGCAGCAGGTCTTTGTCACGACCCTGGATGTGCCAGAGGTTGCAGCGGTAGAAGGGGCGGATGTACGGCTCGTGAATCAGGCGGATGCCGTCACTGAGCGGTTTCACTTCGAACCACTGGTCGCGAGAAACAATCTTCATAAAATGTTTTCTCCAGACGAAAAAAAACGAGTATGGCAACCGACGCCACACTCGTCGAAGAAAAAGTCATTCCATTGTTTTCAGTCTACGCAGCGCTGGCTACAGTCACCGGGCGACGGGACAGCAGGCTGACCAGCACGAAGCTCACCAGGCCAACGCCGAGGCTGTAGTAGATCGGGGTATTGGCGTCCAGACCGTCCTTGAACATGAACAGCAGCGCAGTGGCGAAGCCCATACCCATGCTGGCGATGGCGCCGGCGGTGGTGGCGCGTTTCCAGAAGATGGCGCCCATCAGCGGGATCAACATGCCGCCTACCAGCAGGTTGTAGGCCAGGGTCAGGGCGCTGATCACGTCGTTCACGATCAGGGCGATGCCCAGCACCACGATACCGGTCAACAGGGTGAACAGGCGGTTGATCGCCAGGCTCGACTGTTTGCCGCCACGCAGTTTCGGCAGCAGGTCTTCGGTCAGGGTGGTGGCAGCGGCCAGCAGGCCGGCGCTGGCGGTGGACATCATGGCGGCCAGTGCGGCAGCGATCACCAGGCCACGGATACCGTCCGGCAGGGACAGTTTGACGATGGCGGCGAAGGCGTTGTTGACGTTGTCCAGATCCGGGATCAGTACGTGTGCAGCCATGCCGATCAGGGCGCAGGCCAGGCCATAGAGGATGCAATAGATCCCGGCAGCGGTACCGGCAACCTGAGCCACTTTGGCTGTCTTGACGGTGAACACCCGTTGCCAGATGTCCTGACCGATCAGGATGCCGAAGAAGTAGATCATGAAGTAGGTGATGATGGTGTCCCAGCCGATGGTGGTGAAGCTGAAGCTCGCCGCCGGCAGTTTCAACACCAACTCATCCCAGCCGCCAACGCGGTACAGGCAGATTGGCAACAGGATGAACATCAGGCCTACGGTCTTGATCACGAACTGGACGATGTCGGTCAGGGTCAGCGACCACATGCCGCCGATGGCGGAGTAGATCACCACCACGCCGCCACCGAGCAGTACCGAGATCCAGAACGGCAGGCCGAACAGCACTTGCAGCACGGTGCCGATCGCCAGGATCGAAGTCACGCCGATCATCAGCGCGTAGGCCAGCATGATCACCGCGCTCGCGGAGCGGGCCATCGGGTTGTAGCGTTTTTCCAGCACCTGGGTAACGGTGTAGATCTTCAGTTTCAGCAGCGGTTTGGCGAGGAAAAGGTTCAGCGCCACGATCCCGCAACCGAGGGCCGCACACAGCCAGAAACCGGAGATGCCATGCACGTAGCCCAGACGCACGGTGCCCACGGTGGACGCGCCGCCCAGGACGGTGGCAGCCATGGTGCCCATGTACAGGCTTGGGCCGAGGTTGCGACCGGCGACCAAAAAGTCTTCGTTGGTCTTGGCCTTGCGCATGCCGTAGTAGCCGAGTATCAGCATCGCGGCGGCGTAGATGAGTACGACGAATAAATCCAAAGCCATTATGGCGTGTCTCCGATTGTCTTTTTTATGTGAAACAAAAGTGGTTCTGTGGAGCTGCTCTGTGTGGGAGCGAGCTTGCTCGCGATAGCGGTGTGTCGGTCACATTGATGGCGAATGTGCCGCCCTCATCGTCGGAACGCCGCCCGGAGCAAGCTCGCTCCCACAGGGTGTCTGCGTCAGGCTGTCTGACGGAGTACCGGTTTAGCGAGCGAATCCGTGCTCTGGCTGCGAGGGTCGTTCGGACCGAACACTGCGCTCGCTTCCGGGAACAGGCTCAGCAGCGCCAGGTACACCACCGAGGCCAGGCCCAGGGTCACTGGCAGGCTGATGTCGATACCACCGGCCATTTCGCCCAACGGCCCGACAAACTGCCCCGGCAGGTTCACGAAGCACAGGCCGACGGCCGCGCTCGGGATCCAGGCGCCCAGGCCACGCCAGTTCCAGCCGTGGGTGAACCAGTAGCGGCCACCTTTCTCGCCGCGGGTGAACACTTGCAGGTCATCCGGGCAGTAGAAGCCGCGACGCACCAGCAGGCCGATGATCATGATCACCATCCACGGGGTGGTGCAGGTGATGATCAGCACGGCGAAGGTCGACACGCTCTGCACCAGGTTGGCCGCGAAGCGCCCGATGAAGATGAAGGCAATCGACATCACACCGATCAGCAGCGTGGCCTTGACCCGCGACAGTACACGCGGGAACACGCTGGACATGTCCAGGCCGGTGCCGTACAGCGAAGTGGTGCCGGTGGACATGCCACCGATCACCGCGATCAGGCATACCGGCAGGAAGAACCAGCTCGGCGATACTGCCAGCAGGCCGCCGACATAGTTGTTGGCCGCGATGTAGTCCGGCGCCTTGATCGCTACGATGGTGGCGGTGGTCAGGCCGAACAGGAACGGGATAGACGTTGCGATCTGTGAAATCACCACCGCTGCCATGATGCGGCGCTTGGAGGTGTCACGCGGAATGTAGCGCGACCAGTCGCCGAGGAACGCACCGAAGGAAATCGGGTTGCTCATGGCCACCAGCGCAGCACCGATAAAGGCAGCCCAGAAACCGGGTTGGCCCATGTTGACGGTGCCGGCGTAGTTTGCATCGAAGGGACCGGCGAAGGCGAAGACACCCAGCAGGAACAGCAGGCTGGCGCTCCACACCGCGATCTTGTTGACCCACAGCAGAAAACGAAAGCCATAGATGCACACAGTCAGTACCAGAATCGCGAACAGGCCGTAGGCCAGGCCCAGGGTCAGGTCGGTCTCCGGCAGGCCGATCAGGCGTTTGGCGCCACCGATCAGCGCATCGCCCGAACTCCATACCGAGAGCGAGAAGAAGGCGATGGCGGTCAACAGTGACAGGAACGAACCGACGATCCGCCCGTGCACGCCGAAGTGCGCACCGGAAGATACGGCGTTGTTCGTGCCATTGATCGGGCCGAACAGGCCCATGGGTGCGAGGATCAGCGAACCCAGCAATACGCCCAGCACAATCGCCCAGACGCCCGCCTGGAAAGACAGGCCGAACAGTACGGGGAAGCTGCCGAGGACGGCGGTGGCGAAGGTGTTGGAGCCACCGAAGATCATCCGGAACAAGTCCGTCGGACCTGCGGTGCGTTCGTTGTCCGGGATCTGTTCGACCCCGTGGGTTTCAATTTGCGTAAGGCTTTGGTCGTTGTTGTTGTTATTCATGATCAGCTCCGATCATAAAGGCGCGCTCATCGTGCGTGAGCGTCACCTGTGTTGGCTAAGGGGGTGGCAGCCCTTCCGGCATCGCGGACAAATGTTCGTGGCAGGCCAGCCATAGGCCTTGTTGTTCTTGGCCAGACGCTTGTTTCTTGAAAACAATCGTCTCGCGCTCCTGGCTAAAGTGCTGCTCCCCTTGCATGCGCAGCTCGGTGGCTACGTCATGGATGAAAATCGCCACGTCACCCTGCAGGCTGACGAAAGCGTTGCTCGAGGTGCATGAGAGCACCTCGAAGCCATCCTCGGCGCGCCAGCCGTCCCACATCGCCTGATAGGCGTCGCGTGACAGCAGGGGCTGTTCGAGGGTGTAGAAGACGAAGCTGGCATCGGCACTGAACGCACCGAAGTAGGCTTCGCGATCGTTACGGGCAAAAGCGGACACCAGATCGGCGGCGGCTTTCAGCACCTGATCACGTTCGTTCATGACCGATCCTCAGCGATGGACTACACCAGGCAGTACGCAGAGCATTTCGTACAGCAGGTTGGCGGCCAGCAGTGAGGTGTTACCGGTGGTGTCGTAAGCGGGCGAGACTTCTACCAGATCGCAACCGACCAGGTCGAGGCCTTGGCAGCCACGGACGATCTCGATCGCCTGAATGGTCGTCAGGCCACCGATTTCCGGGGTGCCGGTGCCAGGAGCCCATGCCGGGTCGATGCCGTCGATGTCGAAGCTGAGGTAGACAGGACCGCCGCCGACTTTCTCGCGGACTTCAGCCATCAAGGGCTCCAGCGATTTGTGCCAGCACTCTTCGGCCTGAACCACACGGAAGCCCTGGTTGCGGCTCCAGTTGAAGTCGTCAGCGGTGTAGCCCTGGGCGCGCAGGCCAATCTGTACGACACGGTCCGGATCCAGCAGGCCTTCTTCAACGGCGCGACGGAAGGTGGTGCCGTGGGCGATTTTCTCGCCGAACATGTGATCGTTCACATCGGCGTGAGCGTCGATGTGCACCAGGCCGACCTTGCCGTGCTTCTTATGGATGGCACGCAGGATCGGCAGGGTGATGGTGTGGTCGCCGCCCAGGGTCAGGGGGATCACATCGTGTTCGAGGATGTTGTCGTAGGCTTCTTCGATGATCCGTACGGCATCCAGCAAGTTGAAGGTGTTGATTGCGATGTCGCCAATGTCGGCAACCGACAGCGAGTCGAATGGTGCAGCACCGGTGGCCATGTTGTACGGGCGGATCATGACCGATTCAGCGCGGATTTCGCGAGGCCCGAAACGGGTGCCAGGGCGCAGCGAGGTACCGATGTCCAGTGGCACACCTACGAAGGCAGCGTCCAGGCCGGCAGCGGTATTCAAATGGGGGAGTCGCATCATGGTGGCGATGCCGCCGAAGCGCGGCATTTCGTTGCCGCCCAGTGGCTGGTGAAGAATCTTGTCCACGGGTAGGGCCTCATCGTCGTTGTTTTAATTATTCAGGTAAGCCGTAAACGGGAATACGGGCGAACCCTGTGGTGCCGATTCTGCGAAATGTAGTGGCCGGGAAGAATCGCTACGGGCAAATACTTAGTTCAGATTTTTCTAAACTAATGGCGGAGGCGGGGATAGACTTGTTGCCTCACGTTTCAATGTGATGAGTTGTGCAATACCTGTGGGAGCGAGCTTGCTCGCGATGAGGGAGTGTCAGTCAACATCAAGATTGACTGACCCACCGCTATCGCGAGCAAGCTCGCTCCCACAATGATCTTCATTACCTTCAGCAGTGTGCGTTACCCCGAGATCGGAGCATTTCCATGGCCAACGCTTTACCCGACCTGAAACTGTTGCGCATCTTCGTCAGCGTGGTGCGCCATCAGGGCTTCGCCAACGCCCAGCAGGAGCTCAATCTCTCGACGTCGGCCATCAGCACCTACATGAGCCAGCTCGAAGCGGCCCTTGGCCTGGTGCTGTGCCATCGTGGTCGTGGCGGTTTCAGCCTGACCAGCAAGGGCGAGCTGTTCCATCAGGAAACCCTGCGCCTGTTGGGCGAGCTCGAAGGCTTCGAGCAGTACGCCGCCGCCCTCAAGGGTGAGTTGCGCGGTACCTTGAATCTCGGGGTAATCGACTCCACGGTCAGCGACAAGGCCCTGCCGTTCGCCGAAGCCATCGGCGCCTACAGCCAGGAACACCCGGCCGTGCATTTGCATCTTTCGGTCATGAGTCCCTATGAACTGCAACTCGGCGTGCAGGACAACCGTCTCGACCTGGCCATCGGCGCGTTTTCCACGCGCATGAGCGGCCTGGTGTACATGCCGCTGTACCGTGAACAACACTGGTTGTATTGCAGCACGCGGCATCCACTGTTCAACGAGCGGCGCATTCCCGAGCAAGTCATCACCCAGCAGCGCATGGTTGGCCGTGGCTACTGGAGCCAGGCTGAACTGGCGCGTCACGGCTTCAAACACAGTGCCGCGACCGTGGAAAGTATGGAAGCCCAGTTGATTCTGGTGCTGTCCGGCGCCTACATCGGTTACCTGCCGGAGCACTACGCCCAGGCCTGGGCCGACAAGGGTGACTTGCGGGTGTTGCTGCCGGCGACCTTTGGTTATCAGGCGCCGTTCTCGATGATCGTTCGTCGGGGGCGTAGCCGCGAGCCGCTGATCCAGACGTTCCGCGATTTGCTTAAAGCCCAACTGAATCAGGCCTGAGAAGATGTCCAGAATCCAGTGCCCGCGCTGCCTGCGCCCGCAAAGCCACTGCCTGTGCCCATTGATCCCGAGCCTCGACAGCCGCACCCGGGTGTTGCTGTTGCAGCATCCGAGCGAAGTGAGCCATGCGCTGAATACGGCGCGGCTGGCGGCGTTGGGCTTGAACAATGCCGAGTTGATCGTGGGGGAGGTGTTCGAGGATTTGCCGACGCTGTTGAGTCAGCCGGGGTATCGGGCGCGGTTGCTGTTTCCCGGCGAAGATGCCCAGCCGATGCAGGCCTGTGCCGCGACAGACGAACCGCTGTTGCTGGTGGTCCCGGACGGCACCTGGCGCAAGGCGCGCAAGATGTTGCACCTCAACCCGCTGCTGGCGGCGTTGCCGAGGGTGACGCTGGCCGAAGGCGGTGTGTCCCGTTATCGGCTGCGCAAGGCGCCGGGGCCGGGAGCGTTGTCGACGGTGGAGGCGATTGTGCAAGCGCTTGAAACCCTTGAAGCGCCGACTTCGTTTGCGCCGCTGTTGAAACCGTTCGAAGCGTTGATCGAGGGGCAGATTGCGGCGATGGGGGAGGAGGTTTTTCAGCGTAACCATGGTGCGAAATAGTTGTTGTTTATACGGGCCCCATCGCGAGCAGGCTCGCTCCCACATTGGTTCTTCGGTGAACACAATTTTTGAAACCACCGAAAATCCCCTGTGGGAGCGAGCCTGCTCGCGATAGCGGTGGAACAATCACAATGGATCTTGAATGGTTACTACCTTTCCCGCATCGCCTCGGTCCGCGCTTTCAACACCGGTTTAAGCAAGTAATCCAGCACCGTTTTCTCCCCGGTAATGATGTCCACCGTCGCCACCATCCCCGGGATGATCAGCAGCGGTTTCACATCCCCGCCCAAATGGTTTTTGTCGGTACGCACCTGAATCAGATAGAAACTGTTGCCCTTGTCATCGGTGATGGTGTCGGCGCCGATCAACTCCAGTTTGGCGCTCAGGCCGCCGTAAATGGTGTAGTCGTAGGCACTGAACTTGACCATGGCTTTCTGGCCCGGATGCAGGAATGCAACGTCCTGTGGCCGCACCTTGGCTTCGATCAGCAGGTTGTCTTCCAGCGGCACGATTTCCACCATGTCGCTGCCGGGCTGGACCACGCCGCCGATGGTGTTGACCTTCAACACCTTGATGATGCCGTGAACCGGGGAGACCACGGTGGTACGGGTCACGCGGTCGTCGATGGCGATGCTCGATGCGGTGATTTTCGACAGGTCGGTGCGTTTCTCGTTCAGCTCTTTGGCGGCCTCCGAGCGGAAGGTTTGCTCTGACTCGTCGATCTTGCTTTTGATCTCGTTGATCGCCGATTCCGCGCGGGGAATGGCCAGGGTGGTGGCATTCAGCGAGCCGCGAATCTCCACCGCGCTGCGTTTGAGGCGCAGGATTTCCACCGGTGACACCGCACCGGTGCCCACCAGCGGTGTGGACATGTTCATTTCCTGTTGCAGCAGCGCCAGGCTGGAGCTGAACTGCCCCTGCTTCGAGCGGAATTCCGCCAATTCCTGGGTTTTTTGCCGAAGTTGCTCGGTCAGGGTGCGCTGCTCGCTGGCCAGTCGGCGTTGCCGCTGCTCGTACAGCGAGCGCTCGTCTTCGGCCACTTGCGGAGCCTTGGCGATCACTTCTTCTGACAATTTGAATGGCCGGCCTTCGGCTTCGGCCGAAAGCCGTTCGACTTGTGCGGTCAAGGCATAGCGATCGGCTTCGCTTTCGCCCTTGTTCGACAGATAGCGGGTGTCATCCAGGCGCAGCAGGGTGTCGCCCTTGTTCACCATTTGTCCTTCACGGACGAAAATTTCAGTGACGATGCCGCCCTCCAGGTTTTGGATCACCTGGACTTTGCTCGACGGAATCGCCTTGCCTTCGCCCATGGTCACTTCCTGCAACACGGCGAATTTGGCCCAGACCACTGCGCTGATCACCAGCGCGGCGGCCAGCCACACGGTGATTCGCGACCCGCGCGGCGAATCCTGCAACGACGCACCGGCGGTTTCCGGCATGAACTCGGTTTCGGCACTTTTGTTGAAACTGTCGAAGTAGCCACGGGATCCCTGATCGGCAGACATGAGCGACTCCTAGACGGCCGCAGAGCCGACACGGCCCTTGCGCAGTGCATCGATGACCGCTTCTTTCGGACCGTCGGCGACGATCCGTCCGCTGTCCAGCACCACCAACCGGTCCACCAGGCTCAGCATCGAGGTGCGGTGGGTCACCAGCAGGATGGTTTTGCCCTGGACCCAGTCGTGGAGTTTTTGCCGCAGGACGTCTTCGCTGCTGTTGTCCATGGCGCTGGTAGGCTCGTCGAGCAGCATGATCGGCGGGTCGAGCAACATCGCCCGGGCCATCAATACCGCCTGGCGCTGGCCGCCGGACAGCAGTTGCCCACGTTCGCCCACGGGCCGGTCGAAGCCTTGCGGATGTTGCCGGGCCAGCTCGGTGACCCCGGTCATTTCCGCCACTTCAAGCATGCGTGAGTCACTGATGTAGCGCGCGCCGAGGGTCAGGTTGTCGCGCAGGCTGCCGGCCAGCAGCGGCAGGTCGTGGGCGACGTAACCGATTTGATGGCGCAGGTCGGCGACGTCCAGTTGCCGCAGATCCAGGCCATCGAGCAGCAACTGGCCTTCATCCGGTTCATAGAAGCCCATCACCAGTCGCGCCAGGGTGCTTTTGCCTGAGCCGCTGCGGCCGATGATGCCGATGCGCTCGCCGGGTTTCACACTGAAACTGACATTGGCCAGGGCGGGAGAGCTCTGGCCGTTGTAGTGGAAGGTTACGCCGACAACATCCAGCGCGCCTTGCAGTTGGGTGCGCTCCAGCGGCCGTTGTTTGGCGTCGCGTTCCTGGGGCAGGCTCATTAGCGCGTCGGTGCTTTTCATGGTCAGTTGCGCTTGCTGGTAGCGGGTGATCAGGCCGGCGATCTGCCCCAGGGGCGCCAGCACCCGACTGCCGAGCATGTAGCTGGCCACCAGGGCACCGACGCTGAGGTTGCCGGCAATGATGCTGTAGACCCCGGCGACGATGGTCGCCATGCCGGACAGTTGCTGGATGAACAGCGTGCCGTTGGTGGCCAGGGCCGAGAGGTTGCGCGCGTGGCTGTCGAGGCGGGTGAGGGCGCCGTGGGTGCTTTCCCATTTGTGCTGGCGTTCGCTTTCGGCGCTGCAGGCCTTGAGGGTTTCCAGGCCGCTGAGGGTTTCGATCAACAGTGCCTGGCGTTCGGCGCCGAGGCTGAGGCTTTTCTGTACGGTGTCGCGCAGGCGCACCTGGATCACCATGGCGAAGATGATAGTGATGGGAAACGCCAGTATCGGGATCACCACCAGCCAGCCACCGAGCAGGCCGATCACCAGCAGCATCAGCAGGCAGAAGGGCAGGTCGATCAGGCTGGTGAGGGTCACAGCGGTGAGAAATTCGCGCAGTCCCTGGAAGTCATGAATGCTTTGGGCGAAGCCACCGATGGTCGCCGGCCGCGCTTTCATCGCCATGCCGGTGATGCGCTCGAACAGGGTGGCCGACAGGATCACGTCGGTTTTCTTGCCGGCAGAATCCAGCAAGTGCGCGCGCACGACCCGCAGTACCAGTTCGAACGCGGTGCCGATCAGCAGACCGATCGTCAGCACCCACAAGGTCGAAGTGGCCTGGTTCGGCACTACGCGGTCGTAGGTCTGCATCACGAACAGCGGCACCATCAATCCCAGCAGGTTGATCAGGAAGCTCGCCAGGATCGCATCGCTGTACAACCATTTCGACAGCTTCAGCGTATCGCGAAACCAGGCCTGCACCCGTGGCACCAACGGCGAGCGCAGGTCTTCGAGTTCGTGGCGTGGCCGGGCAAACAATGCCTGGCCACTGTAGTGTTCGGCCAGTTCCTCAAGGCTGAGCCATTGTTCGCCGCCGTCGGCTTCGCTGGGCAGGATCAGCACCTTGCCGTCCTCGCCATAACGGCGCAGGACGGCCGTGCGGCCGTTGTCGAGCAATAGCAGCACGGGCAGATTGAGCGGGGAGATGTCTTTGAGGTCACGGCGCAGCAAGCGCGCCTGTAAACCGGCCCGGGCCGCTGCACGGGGCAGCAGGTCCAGGCTCAGGCGTTGGTGTGCCATGGGCAGCCCGGCACTCAGGCTGGCGCGACTGACCGTCGCGCCGTGGAGTTTGCAGAGGATCAGTAGACCGTCCAGAAGCGGGTCGTCGAAGCTCAGGCGTGGATCGACACCGGTGTTGCCGGGTTCCATGCTGGTCATTGAACGCTCCCGTTGCTCTACGGCAATTGACAGATATCTGCATATCTCACTGTAGGAGCTGCCGCAGGCTGCGATCTTTTGATATTGATTGCTCAAAAGCAAAGTCAAAAGATCGCAGCCTGCGGCAGCTCCTACAGTTATTTCATTTCAGGCAGACGAGCTTCGTTTTTCACTTCGGTCTGGGCGATCGCGTCGGCGGGCAGTACGACCCGTTGTTTGCTCAACAACTGGCCCATGTTCGCCAGGACTCGGTACATCGAAAACTCTTCGGTGTAGCGCACTTCGGTGTAGCGACGGTTGGCATTGTAGAGTTCGTTTTCACTGTCGAGCAGGTCCAGCAGGGTCCGTTGACCGAGGCCGAACTGATCCTGGTAGGCGATGCGTACGCGTTTGCTGGTGTCGGCGTATTCACGGGCGGTCGGGGTTTGTTTCTTGGCATTGACCATGGCGTTCCAGGCCAGGTGAATGTTCTCGTTGAGCTGGCGCAGGGCGTTGTTACGGATGTCCATGGCCTGGTTGATCTTGTGCGAGTCGGAGGCCAGGCGCGCCTTGTCACTGCCGCCGCGGAACAGGTTGTAGTTCATGATCACGCCGACCCGCCATTCATTGTCGTGGCCTTCATCTCCCTGCACGTTGTTGTTCGCGCCCACGGCAGCCTCGGCGTCGAGGCGTGGGTAGAATGGCGACTTGGCGACTTCGTACTGGCTTTCGGCCGATTGCACGTCGGCCTGTGCGGATTTCAGGTAAGGGTTGTTTTCCACCATGCTCTGCTGGGCTTCGGGCAGTGACGTGGGGACTTCGCCGCGAATCGACGGCGGGGTTTCGAGTTCATCGGGCATGCGCCCCACAACGGCGTAGAAGTTCGACTCGGCGTCAGCCAGATCGACTTCGGCGGTGTCGAGGTTGTTTTCTGCCAGTGCCCGGCGAGCCGCGGACTGGTCGGCATCGGCATTGCTGCCTACGCCGCGCTGGGTGCGCAGGCCGATCTGGTCATTGACCCGCAAGTGCGCTTGCAGGTTGTTCTTGGCCAGTGTCACCAGTTCGCGACGCTTGAGCACGTCGAGGTAAACCTCAGTGGTGCGCAAGGCCAGATCCTGAGCCGTCCCCTGAGCGTAATAGGCCCGTGAGTTGACTACGCCCTTGGTGCGATCGACTTCATTGGCAGTGTTGAACCCGTCGAAGAGCATTTGCCGCAGGCGCAATTCCGACTGGGTGTAGTTCAAGGTTTCAGTGTTGTGCCCGCTGGGGGTGAGCGCCCGGGTATTGGTGTTATCGCTGTACGCGCGCCCGTAGGCAGCGTTCAAATCAACCGATGGATAAAAGCCCCCTTTGGCGACCTTCACGTCCTCATCCGCCGACAGACGGCTGTCTACCCGTGATGCCAGCTCCGGGTGGGTCGCGATGGTGCTCTGGATCGCATCGGTCAGCGTCATGGCCTGAACCTGGGACGAGCAGGCCATAGCCCAGAGAACCGCGCTGCAGAGGGGGGTTAATAGGCGCATGTTGCATCTCCCTGATTCCTGATGGTGCTTATCATTCGCCAATTATTTGACGACATTTATAGTTAAGGTTGTTTCACATCTTTAACAAAAGAGCTAAGAACATTCTGGAGCGTAGCTAAGAAATTTTTTTCATAACGGTTATGCAAAAAAAAACTTATGCGCCCTGCAAAATCCAGCACATTGTTCAATTCGAAAGCCCTTGTTTTATGAGCTCTTGGGCGCTCTGCAGGGTTTAAGGAAAGTTCCAATCCACTTATCGACATAGAGCGGAGAAGTGCTGGAGGGGAGGGAGGCGAGCGATCTGGTGGCGACGGTTTTTTGTCACTCGAGTGATTCAAGATCGTTACGCATTGCTCACAGGCAACGTTGTTGCGCACAGGGATCCGATGCCGTTGATTGCAGAGGGTTTTCCCCAAAATCGTAAACAGCGCCGTGAGCGACTGGCTGGGCGAGATCGTTGCCGGGGCCACGGCTTACTCACGTAAACCGGTACCTGAAACACGATCCGCCAGACAACCCGCTTGAGCCGTGAGCACGTTCTTCGCACAAACAAGCTGCCGACAGCGGTTGGCAGCGGAGGAAGTGCACATGGCTACGCTCATCGGTATTGTCAGTAAGGTCATCGGTCAGGTGTTCGCAGTTGCGAGCGACGGCACCCGGCGTGCGTTGGTCGAAGGGGACCGGTTGTTCGCCGGCGACCAACTGAGCACCGGCGCCGAAGGCGCGGTGGCGGTGCATCTGCAAAATGGCCAGGAACTGACCCTCGGGCGCGGCAGTAGCATGCAGATGACCCCGCAGCTGCTCGCCAATCAGATTCCCCATGTGGAGTCGTCCGAGGCGGTGACGCCGAGCCAAGCGCAGCTGACGGATGTCGAACAACTGCAAAAAGCCATTGCGGTCGGCGACGACCCGACCCAGACCGCTGAAGCCACCGCTGCCGGGCCTGCCACGACGACCGGTGTACCAGGCGGCCTCCAGGGCAGTGGTCATGGTTTCGTTCTGCTCGAAGAAGTGGGCGGGCGAGTCGATCCGATCATCGGCTTCCCCACTGCCGGTTTCAATGGCATTCCTGAACTTCCCGAAGAACGCCTGAACGCCAATCCGGATAATAATGTTGTAGCGGACGATGCTCCTGTGGTGCCGCCGGTGGTTGCGCAGGTGCCGAATAATCCGGTCACCTTCGACGGCCTGTCGGAGCAGAACGGCGAGCGGACCGTCAATGAAGCCAACCTGGCCGACGGTTCGGCGAGGAACGCAGACTCGCTGACGCGAAGCGGCACCTTCACCATCAACGCGCCAGACGGGCTGAGCAGCCTCAGCATCGGTGGGATCAACTTGATCAGCGGCGGCGTGGCGGCAGGTTTCCCGCAGTCGATCACCTCCCCGCTGGGCGGCACACTGACCGTCACCAGTTACAACCCGGCCACGGGCGTGGTCAGTTACAGCTACACCCTCAACCGTGCCGAAACCCACGCAAGCGGCGAGGGTGCCAATAGTCTTGCCGAACACGTCACCGTGGTGGCCAGCAACAGCAATGGCGACAGCATTACCGGTACGCTGAATATCAGCATCATCGACGACGTGCCCAAAGCAGTCGATGACAATAATGGCACCGCCTCGGAAACCCTGCTGACCCTCAACGGCAACGTGCTGAGCAACGACGTGCAAGGCGCCGACCGCGTGACGCTCGGTGAAAGCGCCGGGCCGATCACCCCCGGCACCTTCACCGGCACCTACGGCACCCTGGTGCTGAATGCCAACGGCAGTTACACCTATACCCTCAACACCAGCGATGCCGACTTCAAAGCCCTGCACGGCGGTGGCGACGGCACCGAAACCTTCACCTATACGCTGACGGACGCCGATGGCGACAGCAGCACCGCGAACCTGGTT
>NZ_CATKPZ010000015.1:0-87153 GCF_949767415.1 Pseudomonas sp. IT-196MI5 | reverse complement strand
CTGCTCGCGAAGGCGGAGTGTCAGGCGACATCGATGTTGAATGTGCCGGCCTCGTCGCGGGCAAGCTCGCTCCCACAATGATTTGGGTGGTTCGCAGATTGTGCGTACGGCCACTGAACCTGTGGGAGCGAGCCTGCTCGCGAAGGCGGAGTGTCAGGCGACATCGATGTTGAATGTGCCGGCCTCTTCGCGGGCAAGCCCGCTCCCACAATGATTTGGGTAGTTCGCAGATTGTGCGTACGGCCACTGAACCTGTGGGAGCGAGCCTGCTCGCGAAGGCGGAGTGTCAGGCGACATCGATGTTGAATGTGCCGGCCTCATCGCGGGCAAGCCGGATCGCCGCACCGCCGCTCCTATAGCCGTGGTTCGGCCACCAACAACAACGACTGCGGCACGGGGCTTTGCGGGTGCTGTGGTTCCTGCAGTCCGGCCAGTGCGAAACCGGCCATGTCCAGCGCATTGAGCCAGCTGGGCAGGGTGCGGAAATACCACGGCATGGGCTGCCACTGCCCCTTGAAGCCGGCGAAGGTCTCTTCCCGCCAGCCATCCTGATAGTCGCCCGCCGCAGCCGTCCACGGATGTAACGTCTGGATCACCAGCGCGCCACCTGGGGCGAGCAGGGCGTTCATGGCAGCGAGCAGGGGGATGATGTCCTGATGCAGCAGGGCAAAGTTGGCGCAGATCAGGTCGTAGTCGCGGCCAATGTCGACTTTCACTTCGGCCAACGCTTCATAGCTCGCCACATGCACCTTCGACGAACCCGCCGCTCGCGCCGCCTCCACCAGCGTCACGTCGCCATCCACACCCACCGCGTCAATGGCCCGATCAGCCAATGCGCGCAACAACCAGCCTTCGCCGCAACCCAGGTCGAGCACACGCTCGGGCTGGCGGCCCAGCACCGCCAGCAGGATGGCCTGGTTGGTGACCTTGAGGCGGCTTTCGATGGTGCCGCTGCGGATGGCGTCGATCCAGGCTCGGGCGTTGTGGTGCCAGCTGTCGAGGAGGGTGGATTCGGGGGCTGACATGGTCGATGTCCGGCGTGATGGCTTGGATGAAAGGATAGGGCAACAGAAGGTTAACGGTGGGGTGGAGCCGGTTTTTACCCGGCATCACCGACTGCGCGTGCCTCCCGCTGCCACATGCGGTTGCGCCTCACACGGCAGGCGGTTTCGCCAGTTCAATGCCAGCGGCACCCAGCCGCTTGAGGATTTCAAACAGCAGCTCGCTTTTGATCGCGCCGACGGTGCGTGGGCTGCCGACATAACCGGTGATGGTCAAGGTGATGCCTTCAGGTTTCAGCTGACTGAAACGCAAGAACGGCACCGGTTTATCGAGAATGGATTCGTGTTCGGTGAAGGTATCGTGCAGCAGGTTTTGCACCTGCTCAGGGTCGATGTTCAGCGGGAACATCAGTTCGAGTATCACTACGCCCTGGGCGCTGCCGCCGAGGGTGACGTTGCGCAGGTTCTGCGAAATCAGGTGCGAGTTGGGCACGATCATGATCGAGCGGTCGGCCAGTTGTATTTCCGTGGCCCGCACGTTGATTCGGCGAATGTCGCCTTCCACGCCGCTGATGCTGATCAGGTCGCCGACCTTCACCGGGCGCTCGGTCAGCAGGATCAGGCCGGAGATGAAATTCTTCACGATCTCCTGAAGGCCGAAGCCGATGCCCACTGACAGGGCACTGACGATCCAGGCGAGGTTGGTCCACTTGATCCCCAGCGACGCCAGCGTGAGCAGGACGACGGACACGTAGCCGATGTTGGCGAACAGGGTGCTCAGCGAGGCGCACATGCCAGGGTCCATCTCGGTTTTCGGCAGGAACTCGCTATCCAGCCAGCGGCGTAGCGTGCGTATCAGGTAGACACCGATCATCAGTGTCAGGAGGGCATGCATCAAATTGTCCGGGACGATGTTCAGCTTGCGCAGCCCTTCACCGCCGAGTATGGCCACAGTGCCGGTGACCAACTGCCCGAGCGTCGTACCGATCCCACCGACAAACAACGCGATGACGCCGATCAGTATCAGGATGGCGCGGCCTGCGCCGGAAAACACGGTGCAGATCTGCTCCAGGCGCGGATTGCCGATGCCCAGCAGCTGTTTGATGGCCTTGCCGGCGGGTTGCCGGGGCGAAAAAACGTAGTCGCAGGTGTCCTGGTAAACCTGTGTGAGCAGGTAGAAAGCGGCGAAGATGATGAATATCCAGACCAATTCATAGGTGATGAACCGGGCCATCGTCACGTAGCCGATCACCAGGGCGAACAGGGACACCACCACGGCAAAGCCGGTAAACGTATAAATCAGTCCGGCGAAGGTGGTGACGCCTTCGGGAGTCTCTCCGGCCACTATCAGGTCTCGGCGCGTCTTGCTGACGCGCAACAGCAACGCGCCGATCACCAGTGCCGCGACCAACGCCACGATGCCCCGACCGAACAGCACCACTTCGGCGCTCATGCCGGTGACATTGCTCATCTGCACCAGGGTCACCAGCACCAGCAGCAGGCTTGCCAGCAACCTTGGATAGGGTTCCATCGCCAGCGCCACCGGATCGGCGATATCGGGCAGGCGCCATGAAGGATGTTTGGTCGATAGCAATGCGCGACTCAACCCGGTGATCAGCACGCAGGTATAGGCCAGCTTTTCCAGGTACTGCGCCAGATCGTTCAGCAGTGGGGTGTAGGGCAGTTGGTGGGTCCCGGCAACATGCAGCAGTTGCAGGGCGATGCCGGCGGTCAGTACCGTCGCCACTACCGATGCCAGCGCAAGGGAGCTGCGCCGCAACCGGCCTTCAGGCATTCGATGGATGCACAACCATGCCAGGGCCCGGCCGGCGAGTTTTCGCCCCACGGTCCAGATGGCCAGGGCCAGGATCAGCAGGGCGGCCGTGATCCCGCGTTGTCCGGGTTGCCAGACGGCCCGGTGCGTGGCCTCCAGTTGCTCGATGAGGGTGCTGAAACGCTGGCGGTCCTCGATCGGAAGAGCGAACAATGGCGACCAGAATCCCGGGTTCAGGATACTGCTGGTTTGCTGGGTCACTTCTGCTTCGATCAGGCTACGCCGAATACTGCCAATCTGGGTGATCAGTTCGGCGGCACTTGTTTTCAGAGCGGCCAGGGTTTTGAGCTGGCTATCGAGCTTGTTTTTTTGCTCGCCGAGGGCGTCTCGTTGGGTGGTAATGGCAGACGTCACCAAGGCGTTCTCGTCGAGCGGCACCGGCCCCAGCACGTTGAGTTGCGCCTGCAACTGCGCCTGTCCGGGCAACAGCGAAGTGGACAGGCGTTCAATATCCTGAATCAGTACTTGCACCAGATCCTGTGAGCTTTCCAGCTGGGTGTAATTGCTGGCCTGGGAAACCTGCTGCTTGAGGCTGTTCAGTTGATTCTGCACCCCCAGCAATTCGCTGTCGGCGATGCTGATGACCGGGGTTGCGGGGGCGGGGGCAAGGGTGTCGGCCATGGGCGCCGCCAACAGCCATCCCGGGCTGGCCGCCAGAAGCGCGAAGGCGACGCAGATCATTGACTTCAAGACATTGCACATCGGCGAACTCGACGGGTTGTTAGTCACTTAGCCAATGAGGTTAGGTCATGACACGCACTCTAGAGCATTGTTTTGTCGCAAGCGCCTCGGCGGGTTTTTGCCTGGGCGTGACTCATGTAGCCGGTGGCTGGCCTGACAGAGTTCAGGTTAACGAGGCGATCCGGACAGCCGACCAACAGCTTGATGACAAAGTTGTAATCAAACACCGGTCGGAACACCGCGAACCCTGTAGGAGCGAGCTTGCTCGCGAAGGATGTAAAGGCGCCGGGTTTATTCAGGTAACACGCGTAATCGTTCGCGACCATCGCGAGCGAGCTCGCTCCTACAGGGGGGTGCAGCGCTTTAAAACAGATCAACCCACGACTCCATGGCCTAAGCTTGTTCGCAGGCCCATGTTCATCGAGCACCTCGATGGCCAATCGGCACCTATAAAAACAATGCAATCAGGAGATGCCCATGTCCGCTTTGATCCGTCGTTTCAGTCGCTGCGTGGCCGCCGGTTTGACCGCTGCCGTGCTGGTCGCACCCGCCTTTGCGCTGGATACCGTGAAATTCATGGCCCCGGGTTCAGTGGGCGGTGGTTACGACCAGACCGCCCGGGTGCTGGGCAAGGCCATGGTCGAAGCCAATACGGCCAAAGCCGTCACCTTCGAGAACAAGGGCGGCGCGGGCGGAACCCTGGGCCTGGCACAATTTGCCAACAGCACCAAGGGTGACCCGAACGCCTTGCTGGTGGTCGGCGCGATCATGGTCGCGGGCATCGAACAGAACAAACCGCAGATCAGCCTGAAGGATGTGACGCCGATTGCCCGGCTGTTCACCGAGTACAACGTGATCGCCGTGCGCAAGGAATCTGAGTTCAAGACCCTCGATGACCTGATCAAGGCGTTCAAGGCCAATCCGACAAGCATCACTTGGGGCGGCGGCTCCAAGGGCTCGGTGGATCACATCGGCATCGCCGAGCTGGCGGGCAAGCTGGACGTGCCGGTCAACAAGGTCAACTACGTGGCCTTTGGTGGCGGTGGCGAGGTGGTTGCCCAGGCGCTGGGCGGCCAGCTCAAGGTGATCACCGGCGGTTACGCCGAGCTGGGCCAATACATCAAGACCGGTCAGTTCCGTGTCCTGGCCATCGGTGCGCCAGAGCGGGTTCCCGGCATTGATGCACCGACCCTCAAGGAGAGCGGCTATGACGTGACGATCGGCAACTGGCGCGGCGTTTACGGTGCAGCGGGCCTCACCCCGCAGCAGCGTAAAGAGGTGATCGACGCGGTGGTGGCCGCCACCAACAGCAAGGTCTGGCAGGACAATATCCAGACCAACGCCTGGACGCCCAGCGTGCTGACCGGCGATGAGTTCGGCAAATTCGTCGAGGAAGAACATGTACGGTTGCACGCCATGCTGGTCAAGGTCGGGCTGATTTGAAATGGCCACACTACGTACAGTGGTGCCGACGCAATTGGCCGTCGGCATCGGCCTGATCGCCATCAGCGTCGTGTTGGCGATGGGGGCCTACCGTTTTCCGCCGGAAATGGGTTTCGTCATCCTCCCGGCGTACGTTTATCCCTATGTCGTGGCGGCGTTTCTGGGTGCAGTGGGGCTGCTGCTGGGGTATCAGGCCATCAGCGGCGGTTTTCGCGAGCTGGATAACGACACCGCCACGGTGCCCGGTGGAAAAGCCGGTGCGGCCTGGGTGACCGCGGGGCTTGTCGGGGTGGCGGTGCTGATCAATCTGATCGGTTTCGTGCTGGCCGCCGGGTTGCTGTTTGCCTGTTCGGCGCGGGGTTTCGGCAGCCGCCATCCGCTGCGGGACCTGGCCATCGGCATTGCCTTGACCCTGCCGATCTACTGGCTGTTCAACGCCGGACTGGGGGTTTCCCTGCCGTCGCTGATCAACATCTGGCTTTGAAGGGAGATCGACACGGTGGACATTCTTTCAAGCCTGGCGATGGGTTTTGCCGCGGCGCTGACGCCGATCAATCTGATGTGGGGGTTCATCGGCTGCCTGCTCGGCACCGCCATCGGCGTGTTGCCGGGGATCGGTCCGGCGCTGACGGTGGCGCTGCTGTTGCCGATCACCGCCAAGGTCGACCCCACTGGCGCGCTGATCATGTTCGCCGGTATCTATTACGGCGCGCAGTTCGGCGGCTCCACCACCTCGATCCTGCTCAACACTCCCGGCGAGTCGTCGTCCATGGTCACGGCCCTGGAAGGCAACCTGATGGCGCGTAACGGCCGGGCAGGACCTGCGCTGGCAACGGCGGCGATAGGCTCATTCGTCGCCGGCACCATCGCCACGATTTTGTTGACGCTGTTTGCACCCATCGTGGCCAGGCTGGCGCTGAATTTCGGCCCGACCGAATACTTCGCGATCCTGGTGTTGTCGTTCACCACCGTGTCGGCGGTGCTCGGCGCTTCGATGCTGCGCGGGTTCGCTTCGCTGGGCGTCGGGTTGACCATCGGCTTGATCGGGCTGGACTCGACCTCGGGCATTGCCCGCTACACCTTGGGCGTTCCCGAACTGGTGGACGGTATCGAGGTGGTGCTGGTGGCGGTCGGGTTGTTTGCAGTCGGCGAAGCCCTGTACAGCTTGCTCTATCAAACCGAATCAAACGAAGGACGGCATCGCCTGACCTCGTTGTGGATGACCCGCGCCGACTGGAAACGCTCGGTGCCTGCATGGCTGCGGGGCACGCTGATCGGTTTTCCGTTCGGTTCGATTCCGGCCGGTGGCGCCGAGATTCCGACCTTCCTGTCCTATTCCACCGAACGCAAACTCAGCAAGTACCCCAAGGAGTTTTCCGCCAACAAGGGCGAGGGTGCCATCGAAGGCGTCGCCGGCCCGGAAGCGGCGAACAATGCCAGCGCGACCGGGTCCCTGGTGCCGTTGCTGACCCTGGGCATCCCGACGTCCGCCACCGCTGCGATCCTGTTGGCGGCGTTCCAGAACTACAACCTGCAACCGGGGCCGATGCTGTTCGAAACCTCCGCCGACCTGGTCTGGACGCTGGTGGCCTCGCTGTATATCGGCAACGTGATTTTGTTGGTGTTGAACCTGCCGCTGGTAGGGTTGTGGGTCAAGCTGCTGCAAATCCCCCGGCCGTACCTGAACGCGGGCATCCTCGTGTTCGCGACCATCGGTGTGTATGGCATGCGCCACTCATCCTTCGACCTGATCCTGATGTTGGCCATTGGCTGGGGCGGGGTGCTGATGCGCCGTTTCGACTTCCCCGTCGCCCCGGTGATCGTCGGCATGCTGCTGGGGCCGATGGCCGAGAAACAACTGCGTAACGCCTTGTCCATCAGCCAGGGCGACTGGATGGTGTTCGTCACGCAACCGATCTCGGCGTTCTTCCTTGCCCTGACGCTGCTGGTGTTGGTGGTGCCCCATGTGCTGCATAAACGCGGCATCAAGTTGCATGAGGATGATTGAGTCCTGCGAATGTGCAACTCCTGTGGGAGCGAGCTCGCTCCCACAGGTTCTGGGGCTTACTTGACGGACTGCGTTGTGGTTTGCGCGGTGAACCATTGCATGACGGGTGCGCAGGCCGGATGCGATGCCGCCGAAGGTTGCAGACACAGCGAGTAAATTCCTCGGGTCTTCAACGGCTCACCGAACGGGATCACCAGCTCGCCGCGCTGGATCGACTCGCCCGCCAGGGTCATGTCGGTCATCGCCACCCCCAGGCCCCGCGCGGCGGCATCGAGTGCCAGTTCGTCGAGGTTGAAGGGGATGTGCCGGTAATCCTGCAACGACCTGCCACCATTGGCTGACAGCCAGACCTGCCAGTCATTCTGGTCGCTTGAGCGGTGCAGCAAGGCGTACCCCGGCAAATCTTCCAACGCCGCCAATGGCTGGTCCGGGCTACCCAGGCCCGGTGCACACACTGGAACCAACGCTTCTTCGAACAGGGTCAGACAATCGGGCGCTGTGGACGGTTCAGGTAAATAGAGAATGTAGGCGTCGCTGTCACTGGCCGGCTCCACTACTTCGGTGGCCACGGTTTCAATTGCCAGGGATACGTCCGGGTGATGCCGGTAGAAGTCACTCAGCTTGGGCAAAAGCCAGCGCACCGCCAACGATACGTGCATACGAATGCGGAACGGGCGTTTTTGTGGCGCGAGCCGGTCTTCGAGGGTGCGCAACTGTTCGAGGATGCTGCGGGCGCTGGTAAGTACCTGTTCGCCCTCTGCGGTCAATTGCAGGCTGCGGCTGCTGCGCACGAACAGGGCGACACCGAAGTGACTTTCCAGCTGCTGGATCTGCCGGCTCACCGCACTTTGCGTCAGGCAAAGCTTTTGCGCTGCCTGGGTGAAGCTGCCCGAGGCGGCGACTTCCACCAAGGCCTGCAAGCCCTGCAGAGAGGGCACGTGGCGAATCTTGTCCATGCGTTTTCAGAATGCCTCGATGATTTAATAACGTTGGTTGCCCGTGTTTGGAGCCTTTAGATTCTAGTCATCGCCACCGTCTTCGAAAACCATTTATGCAAATCCTGCATGCAGTACTGCTTTGGATCGAAACGGTTCGCAGAACAAGAACCTGAGGTGACACATGGAAAATATCTGTGGCTGGATTGCGCAAGCGGGGAGTTCACCCCTGCGTGAGCCGCTCAAGGGCACGCAACAGGCCGACTGGCTGGTGATCGGTGCCGGCATCACCGGCCTCAGTGCGGCGCACGCCCTTGCGCAAATGCACCCCCAGGCGCGCATTGTGGTCGTTGACCGCCAGCGGGCTGCACAAGGGGCATCGGCGCGCAACTCCGGGTTTGTGGTGGCCCATGAGCATCCCGCCGCTGGCGAGTTGACGGGCAGCGACGGGTTCGCCGGGTATCAAGTGGATACGGCTATCGGCCGCGCAGCCGCCGACGAGGTCCGCAAGCAGATTACCCGCCATGGCATCGAATGCGACTTCAGGGAGTCGGGCTATTTCTTCGCTGTCAGCGATCCACACAAGCTGACCCACGTCGAGGCCAAGTTGCAGACTCTGCAAGCTGTTGGCGCCAGCGCGCAGTTCCTGCAAGGCGAGCCATTGATCGAGAAACTCGGCAGCCGGCACTACCGCGCCGCGATCTGGTGCGGTAACGGCAATGCGCTGCTGCAACCGGCGGAGTATGTGAAGGGCTTGCTCGATGCCTTGCCGCCGAAAGTGACGGTCTATGAGAACACCGATATCACAGGTCTTGAGCGCCTGAGCGACGGCCGAATTCGCGCCCGGGGCCAAAACGGCTGCGTCGAGGCCAAACAAGTATTGGTCTGCCTGAACGCCTTTATCCCTCGCGCGGGCATCGACGACAGCGGCACATTTGCAATGGAACTCAGCGCCAGCCTCACGCGGCCCCTCAGCGATCAAGAGTTTCAAGCCCTGGGTGCGCCAGAGCCCTGGGGCGTGCTGTCGACCCGACCACTGGGCGCCACGGTGCGCCTGACGCCGGATCGCCGGGTGATGATCCGCAACACTGCGGAATACCGCTCGCGGGATCTGTCATTGAGCGAATTGTCGACTCGTCGCCAACACCATGTGCTGGGGTTGCAACGGCGTTTCCCGATGCTCGGCGAGCAGGACATCGAATACACCTGGACCGGGCATCTCAGCGCTTCGCGCTCCGGGCAACCGTACTTCGCCAAGGTCGAGGAGGGCGTGTTCGCCGTGGCCGGGTGCAATGGTTCGGGAGTGGCGCGCGGCACGCTGTGGGGCCGCTTGCTCGCGGAACTGGCCTCGGGCCTTGATTCACCGCTGCTGCGCTCGGTCATTGAACGGGCGCAGCCCGGCTGGCTGCCGCCCAAGCCGTTGCTCGACATCGGTGCCATGCTGCGTATGCGCGTGGAAACGGTCCGGGCCAGAAGCGAAATCTGACAACACCCGCTTCACAACAAGAACAAAGCACTTCCCATCGAAGGTGATTCAACATGCGCGTCAATACGCTTTCCCTTGTGGTCCTTATCTCGACCTTTTCCGCCGCCACTCATGCCGACGAAACCGTCAATATTTCCAACTGGAACGGCTACATCGCCGACGACACCCTGGTCAACTTCAACAAGGACACCGGGATCAAGGCGACCTACGACATCCACGACAGCAACGAAGTACTGGAATCGAAGCTGATGACCGGCAACACCGGTTATGACGTGGTCAGCCCGTCGAACCACTTTCTGTCGCGCCTGATCAAGGCCGGTGCGATCCAGAAACTCGACAGGAGCCAATTGCCCAACTGGAAAAACCTCGACCCGGCGTTGATGAAGAAACTAGAGGTCAACGACCCGGGCAACCAGTACGGCTATCCGTACATGTGGGGGACGGCGGGCATCGGCTACAACGTCGAGAAGATCAGGGCGATCTTCGGCAATACCGACGTCACCCATTCCTGGAGCCTGTTTTTCGACGAGAACAACATCAAGAAGCTCAGCGAGTGCGGCGTGGCGATCATCGACAACCCGACGCAGATCCTGCCGATCACGCTCAACTACCTGGGCCTGCCGCCCCACAGCCATGAGCCTGCCGACTACAAGAAAGCCGAGCAGGCGCTGCTGAAGATCCGGCCTTACGTGCAGTATTTCCACGCCTCCAAGTACATCAGCGACCTGGCCAACGGCAACGTCTGCGCGGTGATCGGTTTCAACGGTGACATCGTGCAAGCCGCCGCCAGTGCAAAGGAGGCGAAAAACGGGATCGACATTGCCTACTCGATCCCGGACGAAGGTTCCACCTTGTGGCTGGACATGGTGGTCATGCCCAAGAACGCGCCGCACGAAAAGAACGGCTACGCCTACATGAACTACCTGCTGGAGCCGAAGGTGATTGCCAACATCAGCAACAGCATCCATTACGCCAACCCCAACAGTGCGGCGGATGCCTTCGTCGACCCGGCGGTGAAGCAGGACCTGGCGATCTATCCGCCGAAAACCGTCATGGACAAGCTGTTCACCGTCGAGGACTTGCCCGCAGCCATCGCACGCCTCAGCACGCGCTTGTGGACCAAGTTGAAAACCAATACCTGATTGCAAATCTGTCATTTGAGCAAAATCACTGTGGGAGCGAGCTTGCTCGCGATAGCGGTGTGTCAGACACCTAAGATGTCGACTGACACTCTGTCATCGCGAGCAAGCTCGCTCCCACAGGTTGTTTCAGACAAGACTTACGTTAGATCGGCTCAGGCTTCGATGGCCGGGAAGTCGATGTCAGTCAGCGCTGTGTTGTTCAGGTAGTTGGTCAACGTCTGCGAAGCCACGTGGGCGATCACTTCGATGATCTTGCCGTCGTCGATGCCGGCAGCACGTGCCGCGGCGATCTGTTCGACGGTCAGGTGGCCACGGCTTTCGGTGACCTGGCGGGCGAGGGTGGCATAAGCGTTGAGTTCGCCCTGACGCGCACTGAGGATGTCCTGGCCCGACAGCCCGGCCTTGCCGGCAAACAGCGTGTGGGCCGCCAGGCAGTAGTCGCAGCCGTTGACCTGGGAGGTGGCGAGGAACACCGCTTCTTTTTCCGTGGCGCTCAGGGATGTCTTGCCCAGTGCGGCCGAGTTTTGCAGGTACGACGCCAGCACCGCCGGGGCGTGGGCCAATACTTTGAAGAGGTTGGGCAGAAAGCCGATTTTTTTCTGCACGCCTTCCAGCAGCGGGCGGGTGGCGTCGGTGGCGTGTTCGATGCTGATCGGGGCAATGCGGGTCATGGTGATACTCCGTGGTGTGAAGCGCGGTATGCGCTGGGTACGGAGCTGATGTTAGAGACAGTGCTTGGCTTGTTGGGTGCAAATCGTCGAGGATATGCGACAGATCGTCCAAAACCGCCTTCGGGAGCCTTGTCATGGATCGCTTGTCCACGTTGCTCACGCACTTCGGCGTCAATGCCGGCACCTTTCACAGCGGTACGTTTTGCGGCACCACCGCCTACGACGGCCAACAGGCCAGCGGCCATTTGCATCTGCTTCAGGCGGGCGAGTTGCTGCTCAAGATGGGCGATCAGCCGGATCTGCAATTGACCGAACCGAGCCTGATCTTTTTCCCCCGGCCCTATCGACATCGCCTGTTCGCGTCTGATGCCTTCGGCACGCAACTGGTGTGCGCGACCCTGGATTTCGACGGCGGTGCGGGCAATGCCCTGGCGGCGGCGCTGCCGGATTATCTGGTGCTCAAGCTCGATGAAATCCCGACCCTGGCCGGGACTCTGGAATGGCTGTTCAACGAGGCGTTTGAAGGTGCGTGCGGACGCGAAGCGGTGATGGATCGCCTGTTCGAGCTGCTGGTGATTCTGTTGCTGCGGCACATCTTGAGCACCACTGGCCAGCAACCGGGCATGATGGCTGGCCTTGCCGATTCACGGCTGGCGCGGCCCCTGAGCCTGATGCACGAAAGCCCGGCCAAGGCGTGGAGCGTGGCCGAACTCTCGGTCGCCGCCAACATGTCGCGGGCCAGTTTCGCCGAGCACTTTCGCCGAGTGGTCGGGCAGACGCCGGTGGATTACCTGGTGAGCTGGCGCATCAGCCTGGCGCAGAAGCGTCTGCGCGAGGGCCGGCCGATTGCGTTGATTGCCGAGGAAGTCGGTTACGAAAGCCCCTCGGCGCTGGCCCGGGCGTTTCGGCGCAAGACCGGGCTCAGTCCCAGGGAGTGGAAAGGTAGTTGATTCACCCGAAAACCCTGTGGGAGCGAGCTTGCTCGCGATTCGGTAGCCCATTCAACATCAATGTCGACTGGCATGACGCTATCGCGAGCAAGCTCGCTCCCACAGGTCCGGCGGTGCGGCTTCTTACGTGAGCATCAGAACTTGAACGCCTGTCGTCCTACCAGCAGCCATTTACCGTCCTGTTTTTGCCAGATCTGGAAGTTCTCGATTTCGGTGGGCACCACTTCAGTGCCTTTGAGCGCTTGCGCCGAGAAGTGGTGACGGACCAGCGCGACATCGCCCGAGACGGTAATGGTCTGGTTTTGCATCTCCAGGGTCTTGAACGCGCTTTTGCCGGTTTCGATGTCGGCGATGAAGGCCTGCTTGTCCTGGATCTTGCCGCTGGAATGCCCGTAGGTCAGGTTCTCGGCGGTCAAGGCGTTCAGCTCCGGGATGTCTTTGTGCAGCATGGCCTGGGTCAGGTGATCGACCGCCTGGGCCACATCCTTGTCCGCGGCAACCGGGGTGGCGGCAACGTAGCCGCTGAACAGGCACAAAAAACCAAACAGCACTTTTGCTTTTTTCATGGGTATTTCCTTGTTGTTGTAGGGGTAGCGCGACGACTGGGAGAATATTCATCAGTCATCGTACAACTTATCATGCGATGGAGGAAAAAAGCGAACTTGCCCGACGGCCTTGTCTCGAAATTAAAAGGGCGATGTCCTGACTTCGAGGTAGTGCAGTCATGCAGCCGAATCAACGTTTACGGCACGACCTGACATTGCTCGTGGTATTCCTGCTGATTGTCGTGGTGTCGGGTTTTTCTCCCCGCAGCCGGGTGGACTGGGCGCTGGAAAACCTGCTGGTGCTGTTGCTGGTGGGGACGCTGGTGGCGGTTTCTCGCTGGTTCCGCTTGTCGTCGACATCGATCACGCTGGTGTTTGCGTTTCTCTGCGTGCATGAACTGGGTGCCCACTACACCTATTCCCTGGTGCCTTACGATCATTGGTCTTTGGCGTGGTTCGGCTTCAGTTTCGAGCAGGTGTCAGGTATTCATCGCAATCACTACGATCGACTGGTGCATCTGAGCTACGGACTGCTGCTGGCTTATCCGGTGCGCGAAGTATTGTGGCGCCTGACTTCGCTGCGCGGGTTCTGGCTGTTTTTCGTGACCCTGAACGTCATGCTGTCGACGTCCGCGGTGTATGAACTGGTGGAGTGGTTCGGCGGGGCCTTTCTGGGCAATGACACGGCGAATGCCTTCGTCGGCGCGCAAAACGACCCCTGGGACTCGCAAAAGGACATGGCCGTCGCGGTGGTCGGTGCGTTTGCCACTCTGTTGCTGGTGTCCTTGCGCGGCAGGGTGCAAAAACAAGCGATGACGACCGCAAGGTGATCGGGCAGACGGCTTCGGCGGGGTAGCTGTCGCGGTCAGGTTGCAGAGCACTGTAGGAGCTGGCTTGCCAGCGAAGGCGGCCTTGAATGATGCATCGGTCTTTCGGGCCTCTTCGCTGGCAAGCCAGCTCCTACAGATCGGAGGCTACAGATACTTGTCCGTCACAGCCCCCTCCGAAGCACTGGACACGGTCTTGGCATACTTGGCCAGCACCCCTCGCTTGTATTTCGATTCCGGGCGCACCCAACGGCTCTTGCGCTCGGCCAGGTCCGCGACAGACACATCAACGGTAATCTGCCGTGTCTCAGCATCAATGATGATCCTGTCGCCATTCTCGACCAGCGCAATCGGCCCGCCCTCAAAGGCTTCCGGCGTGATGTGACCGACCACGAAACCGTGGGAGCCGCCGGAGAAACGGCCATCGGTGATCAACGCTACCTCCTTGCCCAGGCCCTTGCCCATGACTGCCGAAGTCGGCGAGAGCATTTCGCGCATGCCCGGCCCGCCCTTGGGGCCTTCATAGCGGATCACGATCACCTCGCCGGGCTGCACTTCGCCATTGAGAATGCCGGCCAGCGCACCTTCCTCGCCGTGATAGACCCGGGCCGTGCCTTCGAAGCGCAGGCCTTCCTTGCCGGTGATCTTGGCCACGGCACCGCCCGGCGAGAGGTTGCCGCGCAGAATGACCAGGTGGGAGTCTTTTTTGATCGGCTGGTCGAACGGCCGGATCACGTCCTGGCCGGCCGGGTAGTCGGGCACGCTGGCGAGGTTTTCCGCCAGGGTCTGGCCGGTGACGGTCAGCACATCGCCGTGCAACATGCCGGCATCGAGCATGCGCTTCATCAATGGTTGAATGCCGCCGATGGCCACCAGCTCGCTCATCATGTATTGGCCGCTGGGGCGCAGGTCGGCGACCACCGGGGAAATCTTGCCCAGCTCGACGAAGTCATCCAGGGTCAATTCCACATCCACCGCGTTGGCCATGGCCAGCAGATGCAGCACGGCATTGGTCGAGCCGGCGAGGGCGATCACCACGCGAATGGCATTCTCGAAGGCTTTGCGGGTCATGATGTCGCGTGGCTTGAGGTCGAGCTTGAGCAGCTCCATGACCTGCTGGCCGGCGCGGAAACTGTCCGAGGCCTTGTCGCCGCCAATGGCGTCCTGGGAGCTGGAACCGGGCAGACTCATGCCCAAGGCTTCGATGGCCGAGGCCATGGTGTTGGCGGTGTACATGCCGCCACAGGAACCGGGGCCGGGAATCGCCACTTCCTCGATCTGCTTGACCTGAATCTCGCTGATGTCGCCCCGGGCGTGCTGGCCCACGGCCTCGAACACGGAAATGATGTCGGTATGCCCGGCCCCCGGCTGGATGGTGCCGCCATAGACAAAGATCGACGGGCGATTGAGCCGCGCCATGCCGATCAGGCACCCCGGCATGTTCTTGTCGCAGCCGCCGATGGTCACCAGGCCGTCGAACCCCTCGCAACCGGCCACCACTTCAATGGAGTCGGCGATCACCTCGCGGGACACCAGCGAATACTTCATGCCTTCGGTGCCGTTGGCGATGCCGTCGGAAATGGTGATGGTGTTGAAGATCACGCCCTTGGCGCCCGCGGCATTCGCGCCTTTTTCGGCTTCGAGCGCCAGCTTGTCGATGTGCATGTTGCAGGGCGTGACCATGGCCCAGGTCGAGGCGATGCCGACCTGCGGCTTATGGAAATCTGCATCGGTAAAGCCCACGGCCCGCAGCATGGCGCGTGCCGGTGCGGCTTCCACGCCGTCGATGACGTGGGATGAGTATTTGCGTAGATCGTCTTTGTCGCTCATGACAACTCCTCAAGGCCTCACCAGGGAAACCCGATGAGTATAGTCCCCCACCGCCAGACCCTACACGCGTGGCCCCTGTATACGCCGGTCCTGTAGGAGCTGGCTTGCCAGCGAAAGCGCCCGAAAGGTCAATACACGACTCAAGACCGCCTTCGCTGGCGAGCCGGCTCCTACAGATCCATAACGCGCGGGTTTGCCATGACGTGATATTCTGCGCGCCAACTTGGTTTGACCTATTCAGTTTGCATGTCCGCAAGACGTGCCGACGGAATCACTGTCGCTCAAGTAGCTGAAGCCAATAAAGATAAAAAGTCAGTTCAGAAGGGACATTAAAACTGGGGGCGACGCGGTTCGTCGGCCTTGTGTGCCCACCCTGCAATCCTTGAGTGCCGCATCCGTGACTGCCGTGAAACATGGGGCTGTGCGCGTGAGGATGGAAGGGCGGATGGCGTTTTATCATAGGTGCTACAGATGTTTAAGAAAGTGAACACGGCCCTGCTGGGGCTGGCTTTGTCGATGGGGATGATTTCCGTCCACGCGCAAGAGACAAAGAAAGTCGATGTGCTGCTGATTGGCGGCGGCATCATGAGCGCGACCCTGGGTGTGTGGCTCAATGAGCTGGAACCTGGCATGTCGATGGAAATGGTCGAGCGCCTCGACGGCGTCGCCCAGGAAAGCTCCAACGGCTGGAACAACGCCGGTACCGGTCACTCCGCCCTGGCCGAGCTGAACTACACCCCGGAAGACGACAAGGGCAACGTCCAGATCGCGAAAGCCGTTGAAATCAACGAAGCCTTCCAGATCTCCCGTCAGTTCTGGGCCTGGCAGGTTCAGCAAGGCGTGCTGAAGAACCCGCGTTCGTTCATCAACTCCACTCCGCACATGAGCTTCGTGTGGGGCGATGACAACATCAAGTTCCTGAAGAAGCGCTACGAAGCCCTGCAAGCGAGCCCGCTGTTCGCCGGCATGCAGTACTCCGAAGACCCGGCTGTGATCAAGCAGTGGGTGCCGCTGATGATGGAAGGGCGCGACCCGAACCAGAAAGTCGCGGCCACCTGGAGCCAGCTCGGCAACGATATGAACTTTGGCGAGATCACCCGCCAGTTCGTCGCGTACCTGCAAACCACGCCGAAGTTCGACCTGAAGCTGTCCAGCGAAGTGCAGGACATTACCAGGAACGAAGACGGCAGCTGGCGCGTCAGCTACAAAAACCTGAAAGACGGCAGCAAGACCGAAACCGACGCCAAGTTCGTGTTCATCGGCGCCGGCGGCGGTGCCCTGCACCTGCTGCAGAAGTCCGGCATTCCTGAAGCCCGTGAATACGCAGGCTTCCCGGTAGGCGGCTCGTTCCTGGTGACCGATAACCCGACCATCGCCGAGCAGCACCTGGCCAAGGCCTACGGCAAGGCTTCGGTGGGCGCACCGCCGATGTCGGTTCCGCACCTGGACACCCGCGTGCTGGACGGCAAGCGCGTCATCCTGTTTGGCCCGTTCGCGACCTTCAGCACCAAGTTCCTCAAGGAAGGTTCGTACCTGGACCTGCTGACCACCACGACCACGCACAACGTGTGGCCAATGACCAAGGTCGGCATCAAGGAATACCCGCTGGTCGAGTACCTGGCAGGCCAGTTGATGCTGTCTGACGAAGACCGCATGAACGCCCTGAAAGAATACTTCCCGAACGCCAAGGCCGAAGACTGGCGTCTGTGGCAAGCCGGCCAGCGCGTGCAGATCATCAAGCGTGACGAAGCCGCCGGTGGCGTGCTGAAACTGGGCACCGAAATCGTCGCTTCGCAAGACGGCAGCATCGCTGGCCTGCTGGGCGCCTCCCCAGGTGCTTCGACCGCCGCACCGATCATGCTGACCGTGCTGCAGAAAGTGTTCAAGGACAAGGTCGCGACCCCTGAGTGGCAGGCCAAGCTGCACCAGATCGTGCCGAGCTACGGCACCCAGCTGAACGCCAGCCCTGAGAAAGTCGCTGAAGAGTGGGCCTACACCGCCAAGGTGCTGCAGCTGACTCCGCCACCAGCGATGATCGCACCGGCTGTGAAGCCAGTGACTGTCGACACCGCTGTAAAAGCGCCGAAGGCTAATGCTGCGAGTGATATGGCTCTGTAATTAGAGACCGGATCAAAAAAGCCCACTGAACCGGCGACGGTCAGTGGGTTTTTTTGTGGGCTGGAAAATGATTCTGGAGGCATGATCGGCATTATGTTTGTAAGCGTCCGTCCAATACACCTTGCGCAACGAAACTGACCTGCACCGGGCTAGAATCCTAACCCAGCCGCGTCGGGGATGCTGTAATCGCCAAGCGGTTCTTGGGGCGGAGAACATGGGGACGAAATTAAGTCCAAGCTATATGCGGCAGCGCCACCTGATTTATCGGTAAGCTACGCTTTTCGCTCGCTGTAAATCCACTCCAAACCACACTCTGATGACCAATATGCTTGACTGGGACACGCCTTCCGACGCAGCGGGCGAGTGAGATCGAAGATGGAGCGAATCACAGTCGGACTGGATCAGTGCGCGCTACGTCCCGAATAAGGCCATTCCAAGCGATGGGTGAGAGTAGGGATACTACGATAAGGAAAGCTACCTGGGACAGGTAGAACGGCTCCACCCACTGTTGCTTCAATGCGACGTAATAAGTGTTATGGGTTACGTCGACCAAAATAATCGCTACCGTCAGCACGATTCCGGCTCTTGGTTTGATGAAAAGTAGCAGTGCTGCAAGCGGGTCAAAAAATGTAAGCGCCCCCCAGAAAATACGGCTGGCCAAGTAAGTGCTATGCCCGTACCCGTAGTCCCAGAGCAATCCATACGAAACGTCTGCACGGATGTGATTAACGGTTGCGATTAAAAGGCAGCATGCGAACAAAATTCTGACGGCGAATGACAATCTTGGCATAGCGTTATCTACATTCGTGATCTACGCCCTGCATGATAGCGGGATCGACCAACGACGCGTTGCAAACTGGGAAGGTGTGATTGCTGATCGCTTACCACACATCTTCCTGATCCCCGCATTTAAGGCTACGGGGGTCTGCCTTTGTCGATGTCAGCTATGCGGATCGAGCTTCGGCTCTAGAAGCTCTGAAGACCTCAATTACGTCTTGAGTGAGCGCCATAACTGTCGTTGTACTGACTTCAATGAGACTGATAATGTCTGCTCGCGGGCCCTGTTTCCAGGCAGCGCTTGCGTAAAAAATATCTTGAGATGCCAGGCGATGGCTCTCGCTTTGATAGGAGCGAATCAGGTGATAGCTGTCACAATCATGCAATGAGCTGCCATAAGAAACGACATCCATGCCGGCTTCCAGGTGAAGCGGAACACTTACACTCTGCATTATTCGGTGAAAATCCAATCCCGATCCTGGCTTTAAGGTGTACATCAGGATTTCAATAATTCGAGTCATTCCAAGTCTTCCCTGTGGCGTTTCAACGTGAGCATCCGTACATCCCGTTTTCCGTTGTTAGGCGGTAAGCGTCCGGCCAACAAACCCTCCTGAATCCAAACCTCAATGACGCACACACCAGCGCCCCAGCGTTGGGATCAGAACGAGATGTTGGCTGAATGGTTAGGTCGATGGTAGCGTCCGGGGGACACACCTTTGCATGTGGCTACTACTGTGCTGGCCGGCACTGAATTGGCTCTGCGGCTAATGGCATATCCTGGGCTTCAAATGTAGCATTGGCGCAGAATGATTATGGAGATGCATATGGATCATGCGACGTTAGCGTTATTCCTGCCAGCGTGCTTTGCACTGAATATGGCGCCTGGACCTAACAATTTGCTATCTATCAGCAATGCAACGAGATATGGATACCGCACATCTTGTATGGCAGGTGCCGGTCGCTTGCTGGCTTTCGCGATCATGATTGCACTCGCGTCGGCGGGCTTGGCTGTCGTGCTGGAAACCTCAGAACTGATCTTCTATGGGATCAAAATAGTTGGCGCTGCGTACCTATTCTACTTGGCGTATCAGCTATGGGGCGCTGTTCCGGAAGCTGAGGCTGAGTCAGAAAAAGTTCGAGCAGGTTTATGGGCGCTGGCACGGCAGGAGTTCCTCGTTGCCGCAGGTAATCCCAAAGCTATTCTGATTTTTACCGCGTTCCTACCGCAATTTATTGACCCGGCGGCAGATATTGGTTCTCAGTTTACGTTGCTTGGACTGTTTTTTCTGGCGTTGGAATGGATTGCCATTGGGATCTACGCATACATTGGATTGCATATGCGCCGCTGGTTTGCGCAGCCTCGGGGTAAGAAGATTTTCAATCGCTGCTGTGCTGGTTTATTGTCCGCGGCCGCCTCGATGCTATTGATGGCACGTCGGGCTTGATCGTATGCGCCGGACATCACGCCTTGCGTGATTAAACCGGCTGCCACTTATGCGGCAGCAACTGGTCAATTTCACTCGCCCGCTGCGTCGGCTGGCGCGCTAAAATATCCTTCAGGTAAGCAGACGGATCATGCCCGTTGAGCCGGACCGACTGGATCAAACACATGATCGCCGCCGCACGCTTACCACTGCGTAACGAGCCTTGAGCGATGGCATCAGGAAGGTGTGTTGCCCGGACGGTTATGACAATTAGCCTTTAGGTGGAGATGGATCATTTTTCATGACCATCTTTGCTTCCAGTTTTTCCGTCTTTATTGTGTATCAGTAACTCAGTTTCTTGGTTTTTGCTGATCTCACAAACTCGGTTTACAGCATCTTTTTTGGTATCGAAGTGACCAGATGAACGCTGACCACCACTATACATATGCAGCGTCCCGCCCGGCTTTTGATGACTTTTTGTTGGTTTGAAAGCGGTCATTAGTCTCAAGTTTTTCCATCTCCCATGGGGCTTGCACTTCACAACCCACCTCGCTAACCTTCGCCCGTCGCTGCCAATTCAGCGAACGGGTGTGGTAGCCCGGTTTCTTCATAGACCCAGAACGCCTCAGGGCGTTTTTTTGTGCTGGCTGCTTTGTGGCGGCTGTGCATGGGAGGCTTCGGCCTGCCGGGTTCCTATGACCGGTCTACCACCCCGTGTACAGTCGTCTCCCTATTTTGCGTGGTAGCGGATGGGGAGGGGCTCACTTCATAGGAGCTTCACAATGATAAAACCAACTCCGAATCCCCCTGAAACGGACGCGCAGATAGACACCGATTCCGAGTCCTCATCTCGCAAGCCCCAAGTGGCCGAGCGCCGTCCCAACCCCATCTTCACCATCGCCCCCAACGTCAACAACGAAACCCTCCTGGTTCATGCCTGTGAAACCCTTGCCTCGGCCAGTGTCATGGCCAGTGAACTGGCGTTTATCCTCTCTGGCCCAAAATGCAATTTGGCACTGGGGGTTCAACAGATGATTGCCTTGGCGGAGCTATCGGTGAACCGCGTGCTGGATCAGGTCGATCCGCAGTAGCAGGCGAGGGCGGTTTTAGCCTGACGTGAAAAAGCCCACTGAACCGGCGACGGTCAGTGGGCTTTTTTGGGTTCTTCACGCAATCCCGGGAAACTGTAGGAGCGAGCTTGCTCGCGATGGACGTTAACGATAACGCGTATTTACTGGCTAAACGTGGCGCTCTTGAGTCCATCGCGAGCAATCGAGCGTCGACCGGCTGCTCCTACAGAGGGCCACATTCGCTTAACTGAACAGCATTGCTCTCTATGCCGCACGCTTCGGCAGCCCCTGTCATCAATTGCCAAGTCACTGACGCTCAATGTGAAGCAGCCCGCTTGCACGTGACGATACTGGTTTGTTTTCCGAAGTCGAACCGTATAGCGAAACCGCATTGGCACATGAAGTCCTGCCCCACTATTCTGATGAAGGACTGTCAGTTGCTTCTCAATAAAACAATCAGAGAGAGCGCAGAATGAAGTTCAGTTTTGTAGACAGCAGCCAGCCGAGCCGCCGGCGGGTTTTACGCGATGCTTTCACTCTGGCTTTGGCGGCCTCGCCGTTGGCAAGCCTCGCCAGGGCAGCCGACGAAAACGCCGAAGAAGTGACCTTTGCCGCTGGCCCGCGACCGCTGGTGCAATACCCGCAAAAACGCCCGTTGACCCTGGTGACCACGCGCCCGCCGCATCTGGAGACGCCGTTCCCCGTCTTCAACGAAGGGCCGATCACGCCCAATGACGCCTTTTTCGTGCGTTACCACCTGGCCGATTTCCCGACCAGCATCGATCCCGACAGCTACCGCCTGACGATCAAGGGCACGGTCGACACGCCGCTGTCACTGTCCCTCGCCGAGCTCAAGGCCCTCGCCAAACCGGTGGAAGTGGTGGCCGTCAATCAGTGTTCGGGTAACAGCCGTGGCTTCTCGATGCCGCGGGTGTTCGGCGCTCAGTTGGGCAATGGTTCCATGGGCAATGCGCGCTGGGTGGGGGTGCCGCTCAAGGCGGTATTGGAAAAAGCCGGTGTGAAAGCCAGCGCCGCACAAGTGACCTTCCGTGGGCTCGATAAACCGGTGTTGCCGAGCACGCCGGCGTTCATCAAGGCGCTGGACATCAGCCACGCCATGGACGGCGAGCCGATGATTGCCTGGTCGATGAATGGCAGCGACCTGCCATTTCTCAACGGTTACCCGATTCGTCTGGTGGTGCCGGGCTATTTCGGCACGTATTGGGTCAAGCACCTGAGTGAGATCGAGGTCATCGACCATACCTATGACGGTTTCTTCATGGCCAAGGGATACCGGGTTCCGGATAACGATTGCTTCTGCATTGCCCCCGGCACCACGGCGGCGAAAACCCGGCCGATTTCCAGGCTGCCGGTGCGCAGTTTCATCACCAGCGTTAAACACGGCGATGTATTGCCGCTGAACAAAAGCGTGGCGCTCAAGGGCATCGCGTTCGATGGTGGCGTTGGGGTCAACAAGGTGGAGGTGTCGATCGACGGCGGAAAAACCTGGCGCGAAGCTGCGCTTGGGCAGGACCTTGGCCGTTTCTCTTTCCGTGAGTGGACACTGCCGATCAGCTTTACCAGCAAGGGCGCCACACAGTTGATGGTGCGAGCCAGCAACAGTGCGGGCGAGACGCAGCCGCTGCAAGCCGACTGGAACCCTGGTGGTTACCGCCGCCACGTCGTCGAAACCACCCACGTGACCGTCGCCTGAGGAGGACTGCATGAAACTTGTGAAACTCATGAGCGCCGTGCTGTGCGCGGCTCAGGTTGGTCTGGCCAGCGTGGCGAGTGCAGCGCCACTGTCGATCACCTTGCCGCCCGAAACGGTGGCGCTCAAGCCCAGTACGTTGCCGGGCTACCCATTGGCGCAGCAGAAGTGTTCGATCTGCCATTCGGCCGATTACATCAACTTCCAGCCGCCCGGCATGAACCTGGCGCAATGGACTGCTGAAGCAGGCAAGATGCAGCAGGTGTACGGTGCGCCGATCAGCGACCAAGAGGTGAAAGTGATCGGCGCCTACCTGGCCGTGACCTACGGCAGTGCCAAGGCGAGCGATGCCGATGTTCAGGCGGCCTCGAACCCGCCGACGGATCAGCCACCGACGGTGTCGGTAGCGAAAGTCGCCTCGGCCTTGCTCCAGGACAACGCCTGCCTGTCCTGTCACGCGGTCGGCCACAAGGTCGTCGGCCCGGCCTATCACGATGTGGCGGTCAAGTATGCCAATGACCCGCAGGCGCTGGCCCGGGTAATGTCGAGCATTCAGCACGGCGGTAGCGGCAAGTGGGGGGATGTGCCCATGCCACCGTTCGCGCAGTTGAGTTCGGACGACCTGAAGAGCCTGGCGACGTTCATCATGAAGCAGTGAGTCAGCGTTGGCCTGATGCGAAAAAGCCCACTGAACCGGCAACGGTCAGTGGGCTTTTTTGGGGGCGCAGGTTTGTCTAAGAGTTGGTTGCACTGAAGCGCTTGAGAATGTCCTGGTACATCTTGGTCCGTCGATGATTCTGGCCATATCCACCTGCGGCAGCAACGGTGCCGGCCTGGACGTGGTCCAGGTACTTGAAGATTTTGCCGGGCGACACAAACACGACCTTGTAGCCAAGCCCGATCACCCGGTCTTGCAACTCATAACCGGGCACACGGTCGTCGATCTGAAAATGCAGACCCTGCTGCTTCATCAGCCTGCAATTCCATAGGGTGCAAAAGCTTTTCAAGTAAGTTTCCCTGTAGGGTTTCGGCTCTTTTGAACGCAGGCCGAGCGATCGCTTGAGGCGCCGGTAATGGTGCTTGAGCAGGCGTGAAGTGAAGCGCCACAGGGTCCTTGGCAGTCCGCGGTTGAGTTGTTCCGTGCAGCCGACCGCGATGACTTCTCGATCTTTTGTGCAGTGGTCCATCATCATCGCGAAGACGTTTGCATCGAAGACGAACGTGTCGGTGTGCATCAGCAACAGATAGTCGGTATCGACCCTGGCCAGCGCCATGTCCAGTGCCTTGCCATGGGCGATGTGGCCCGGCTCTTTGGTGGGGGCATCCCGCTCGATCAGATTGATCCAGTCGAGTGAGCGCAAATACTCGACGCTGGCGTCCGCCGAACCGTTATCCACCACCCAGACCGGGATTGCGGCTTTGCGGGCAGGCTCGCGCAACAGGTCCAGGCAGATCCTGGTCAAATCAAGGGTTTTGTAATTAACCAGAACGATGCTGAACGGTGGCTTGGCGTTTGTATCGACACTACTCATCTTCGAAATGCTCGACGACTTGAAAACGTCGAAGACTAACAGAGGCAACCTTAGCTCAGGCTTAATTTCGGTTCTTCACGCAATCCCGGGAAACTGTAGGCGCCAGCTTGCTGGCGATGGACTCAAGTACGCCGCGTTTATCCGGCTCACACGCGTTATCGACCATCGCTGGCAAGTCGGATCGCCGCACCGCAGCTCCTACAAGGGAGCGTGCCCAGGCTTAATTTCACCTGGGCTATTGCTCGAATGTGCCTGTGCGCACCTCGCCGCTGCGGATGTAACGGGCGATCAGCACACCCCCGGGCGAGCTGATCGAGTTCAGCAAGGTGAAGGCCGACGCTTGTGCGTTGTCGTCGAACAAACGCTTGCCGCGCCCCAGCAGGATGGGATGAATCATCAGCCGCAACTCGTCTACCAGGCCGGCGGCAAGCAGTTGGCGCACCAGTTCGCCGCTGCCTTGGGTTAGTAGCTGAGGACCGTCCTGGCGCTTGAGTGCGCTGATCGCGTCGACCAGGTTGCCCTGCAGCGCGTGACTGTTCTGCCAGGCCAGCGAATCGGCGCGATGGGTGGCCACGTGCTTGGGTACGCCGTTGAATAGATCAGCAATGGTGTGGTGGGCGGAGTCGGCCTGAATGTGGGGCCAATAGGCGGCGAAGATGTCGTAGGTTCGACGTCCCAGCAGCAACTCGAACGGCTGGGAGAACAGGTCCTGTACGGCCTGACCGGTGGTTTTGTCGGCGTAGGGGACGATCCAGCCACCGAAGCGAAATCCGCCACTGGTGTCCTCCTCGGGCCCGCCGGGCGCTTGCATGACGCCGTCCAGACTCACGAACGCGGCAACGGTGAGTGTGCGCATGTTCTTCTCCTGATTCATCCGGGTGAAAGAGCTCAGGCAGGGAAGTCTGCGATCCCTTCAGACCATTGCCTGAAAGATAGTCGAACCGGACGCTGGGAAATCGACAACAGGCTGCGCGTTTTTATTTCTCGTGGGAATGCATGGCGATAAGCCCCCTGTTTTCCAGTGGCCGCTGGTGGACGCACGACGTAATGCGGTAGCCGGTCAACTGCTACCGCATCAGTGGGCGCGAATCCAACCACGCAAGGCGTGTCGGGTACCCGCCGAAGAGGCGCGGGCTACCCGCTGCACAGGCTCTGAGTGCCAGGTGTCCGTGTGTACCAGGGGCGCTGTAGGCGCAGCACCAACTGGTCGATCTGCGGCACCAGCAGATTGGCGGCCAGCACGGCGAAGCACAGTCCATCGGCATAAAGCCCGAATTCGCGAATCAATTCAGTCACCGCTCCAATGGCCACGCCGAAGAGGATGCGACCGGCGCGTGTATCGGGACTGGTGACCGGATCGGTGGCGATGAAGAAGGCCGTGAAGAGATAGCCACCGAGACTGAGGTTGTACAGGCTTTCCTGTAGGTTATGACCGGCTGCCAGGCACAGCAATACTGTGCTCGCGAGCATCGCCAGCGGAATCTCGATTCGGATCACCCGCAGGCCTGCCAGCATCAAACCGCCGGCAATGTAGCCGTACCCCGACAGATTGGGGGTGATCAGTGTGAACTGGTTCTTGGCCAACTGAGTGGCGCCGGCGAACGCATCGAGGTTAAGGCGTGGCGCCAGCTGCAACTGTTGTAGAAGAACCGCCTTGGCGTCCAGGGCGAGCGTCCAGGGGGCATAGTTCGAAGGCGCAGGGTACAGTTGCTGGTAGAAGCAGATAGCGATGATCCCCAGGCCAACCATGGCGGGGTTGAGGCGGTTGCGACCCAAGCCTCCACTGCCGTGTTTACACAGTGCGAGCGCGGCAAAACTGGCCACGGCGATCATCCACAGCGGCACCAGCAGCGGCAATGCCCGAGCCAGTATCAGGCCCAGCACCAGCCAGCTCAGGTCGCTCAAACCCTCACGGACATTACGTCCGCGCAGGCGCAGCAGGCCGGCTTCGAAGCCCAGGGCGAGCAGCACGCACCAGAAGGTCTGCAACCAGACCACGCTGCCAAATTGCCAGGCGTACAGGGTGGTGCCCGGCAGCAGACACAGGCTGACCAGCAGCATTATTGTGCGCAGTGGTCGGTGCGCGGTAGAACGGAATATCAGGCTCATGCACGTAGCTCCGTCTTGCTCTGGCGGAAACGTTCGCGCAGCGGCAGATTGCTCGGGCAGGTGCTGCTGCAGCTGCCGCATTCGATACAGGCATCCAATCGCAGTTCCTGCAGGCTGGCCTTGTCAAGGCGTTCGGCCGCAGCGTAGAGATCCAGCGGTCTGAGCGACATCGGGCAGACATCCACGCAGCGCGTACAGCGAATGCAACTGCTTGCGGGCTGAGGTGCCGGCAAGTAGCGCTCGGCGCCGAATATCAGGCAGCTACTGGTCTTGCTGATGACGGCAGTGGGGTCCGGTAACGGCTGTCCCATCATCGGCCCGCCGACCTGGGTCAACTGGCCTTCGGGGGCCGCGCCAGCAACTGCGCGCAGTGCGCTGACCGGGTAACCCACCGGCACCAGGACATTCCCGGGGCGCTCGCAGTACCCGGTCAGCGTCAGCACGCGTCTTACCAGTGGTTCGCCGTGGAAGACGGCCCGGCCCAGTGCATAGAGCGTCGCGACATTCAGCGCCAGTACGCCGATATCGGCGGGCAGGGTCCCTGGCGCCAGATTGCGGCCACTAAGGGCCTTGATCATCAACGGCTGCCCTCCTGCCGGGTAACGCGCTGGTAGCGGCCATATCTCGACCCGGGTGCGCGCCTGGCGAGCGGCGGCGCGTAACGCGGTAATCGCCTCAGGTTTGTTGGTTTCGATACCGAAGCGGGTCAGTGTTATTCCCATCAGGGTGGCGACATAGTCGGCGTACTCGATCAGCGCCTCGGCACGTTCGCGCATGAGACGGTCATCGCAGGTAAGGAAGGGCTCGCATTCGGCACCGTTGATCAGCAGAAGATCGGGCTGCCGGGCGCCGGCCAGCTTGAGGGCGGTCGGGAAACCCGCCCCGCCAAGACCGACTATGCCCATCTGCAATGCTCGTTCGACCAGCGCCTCGGGCGTTTGCGGCAGCCCCGGCACCGGGCGTTCGATCCACTCATCCAGACCGTCAGCGTTCAGAATGACGGCCATGACCGGCTCGGCCGAGTCGGCCGCGAAGGCGAGATCAATCCGTTCCACGATGCCGGAGGTGCTGGCATGCACCCAAGGGGTGTTGTCATCGCCAATACCGATCACCTCGCCCTTGCGCACATGCTGTCCCGGCTGCACGCAAGGCTGGACGGACCGGCGACCGCGCTCGAGCGGAATCGCCAGCTGTATGTTTGCAATCGGGACCGAGGCAACCGGCGTGGCGTTGGATAATTCTTTGTAGCCCCTGAGCTCGATCCCTCCCTGCCAACTAAGCTGTGAGGGTGAGGCGATGGCCAGCAGGTTGCGCCAGAAGGGTTTCTGTTGCGGTTGGCGCTGGGCGCGGACGCGGCTCTGCATGCGCTCGACGCTCTGCAACGAATGGTTAGACATTTTCTGTCCTCCAATTTTTGGGCAAAAAACACCCCTATGCGCTGATGCATATGATGGTTTTTTTGCTTCCAGGACGTTGAGCGAAAAGGGAGGGGGACAATTGATCACCCCGCAACTCAGAGTGCAGAGTAAAGGTTTTGTTCATTTTTTGATCAGGCTTGCTGATGAGCGGTAGGTCATCCCACGCGGGATCACAGAGGTGTTGATTGATGCGCGTAAGCCTGCTGGTGATGCTGTTGACGTTGCTGTATGGCTGTGGCGAACGGATCGAGCGCATTTCCGGACCCACCATGGGGAGCACTTATTCGATCCAGTACGTACCCGCCGCGCAGACGCCCGACTCGCAGCGAGTAAAGGCCGAAGTCGAGACGATACTCGCGGCGCTCGACCAGCAGTTTTCCAACTGGCGCGGCGACTCCGTGGTATCCCGCTTCAACGAATTACCGGCCGGCGCCTGTCAGGCGTTGCCGGAAGATATGCGTCGCTTGCTGGCGTACGGTGAGTTTCTGTTCCGCGAGAGTGGCGGGGCTTTCGACCTGACGGTGCAGCCATTGATGAACCTCTGGGGATTCGGTCCGCAGTCACGGGGGGAGCGCTTGCCGGATGCTGGCGCGCTGGCACGGGAGCGGGCACGGGTAGGGCATCAGCACTTGCACCTGGATGGCGTAAAGCTGTGCAAGGATGTGGCGGCGCAACTGGATTTCGACAGCATTGTCGCCGGCTATGCGGTGGATCAGGTCAGCGACAGGCTTTCGGCCCTGGGCATCCAGGCCTATCTGGTCGAGATCACCGGCGAACTCAAGGCGGTCGGCCGCAAGCCGGATGGCTCGCCCTGGCGCATCGCCCTGGAGGTGCCGAGCGGCGCAAGCGAGCGGCAAGTGGAGCGCACCATTGCACTGGATGGCTACAGCGTTTCCACCTCCGGCGATTATCGCAACTATTTCGAGGAAGGTGGCCAGCGCTATTCGCACACCTTCGATCCACGTGTCGGCACGCCAGTGAAGCACGCGCTGGCGGCAGTGACGGTGGTCGACCCTTCGGGGCTGCATGCCGATGGCTTGTCTACGCTGTTGATGGTACTCGGCCCGGAGGAAGGTTATGCCTTCGCCGAGCGGCATGACCTCGCTGCCTATTTCATCATGCGCCAGGGGCAGGGTTTCGTTGCCCGGGCGACGCCGCGATTCGAGTCGTTGTTTCCCGAGCAGGGCAAGACGAAGCAGTAGTTGACGCAAGCCTTGCCTACCGTTCGACCAAGCGCTAATGACAGCTCAATTGTGTTGCACACGAGTCAGCGTCCAATAAATGGAAGATTCTCTTCTCGAATGGCGCGAGCGGCATCATCGTATAGAAACGGGAGAAACATATAGCGGCGACCTTGGGTTACAGGCGTGGCTTCGTGCAAAAGTGAACACGAAAACACCACGGCTCCTCCTGTTGGAGCGCTGTAAAGCACTTTTCCAAATTCTGGAAAATGCAGAAAACCGCCTTCGTACTCTCCCGAATTAAGAAACAGGGAAACTGCAAAACGGCGATGCGCTGTACCCTTGGTGGTGTTGTCCCTATGGGGCCGGAAATGCCCGCCTTCGTCGCTGTTGTAGCAGGCCACCAGATAGCGCTCCATTCGAGTGGCATTGAACTGGAACGCTTTGTGTAACTCTGGAAGCAAACGGTTGGCTATACGCAGCGAGCATGCCTTGGATAGAGCCTTGTCTTCGATAACGCAGTCACGACGTTGCTTGTGGCCATGGTCGGTGACCTGGACGGTTTTACCCGACTGCTCCGTCATGAATCCGGATTCCTCCCCGCCACGTTCGTCGTAATAATGGATGAGTGCTTTACACAGCCTGGGCTCAAATATACGGGGAAGCACGAGGACGGGGGCGTGAGGAGTGGCGGCATGTGGCGCAGCCAGTGCGGGTAATCTATCCAGAAAGCGCATTAACGAGGGTATGTGGTTATCGACCGGCTCCTCTATCGGGACGATGGCCAGGACACGCAGCGCAGGGTCGAGCACATAGGTCATTTGCCTGAGGCTGCCGTCTGGCTGCAATGTACCGTAGAGCTGACTGACTGACCGATCGAAGTCCCAGATGAAGCGCATGCCAGGTATCGCACTTTCTACCCGCTTGAGTTTTTCGTCCTCGGGATCTACGGAAACACCAAAGAAGCTGACGTGATCGTCATTGAACCGCTGGCGATGGGCCCGAGCACCTTCCAGAACTTTGATTGATGCAGGATCAGCCGCGGAACCAAAAAAACAAAGCACGACATACCGACCGGCGACAGTGTCGAAACAAAAACGCTCTCTATGTTGAGTGCGGCAATGGAACCAGGGGGCAGGTCCACCGATTGAAAAGGCTGTGGCGCGCATCACAACTCCTTGCCGGCAGGCAGTGGATCGCTATTGTGGTCCTCTGTAGGAGCGAGCTTGCTTGCGATGGACTCAAGAGCGCCGCGTATAACCAGTAAATACGCGTTATCGTTAACGACCATCGTCGGAACGCCGCCCGGAGCAAGCTCGCTCCTACAGTTTCCTCAACTGAACAGCATTACGCGTACAAATGGGCTTGCGGCACCGCTCACTGCGATGCTGATGCAGGAAAAACGCCAGGCACTCGAAGCTTGGAGGTAAAACTAGCTCAGTCTTGTTGAATCTGCCCAGAGCGCGATTGCTCGGCTGCCTGACCAAACGCTGGGAGATTTCATGTGGCAACGCAGACCGTTTAACACGGTGCATGCGTTTTCACGCAGCCTGGACCTGAACAGGGAACTGGCCGGGCACTTTAAGCTGATATCATTCAGGCACTTGCAAAAGGAGCAGGAAAATATGAATCGTCGTAAAAAAATAAATCAGTTATTAAAGGCTAACGCCAAAAAGGCCAGTGCCAAATTGGCACCGAAAAGCAAGTCAAAATACATCAGTAAAGCGGACCGATTGAAGCTGGCCGCTGAGTCCGGTCAGGACTCCAGCACCTGCGCTGAGAGCTGATCCCTATCGTCGTTCGCCACAAGAAGGGCGGGTATGGCGTTTGAGAGAGCCCTGCACCGAACTTTGTGAAAACGACACGCGTTGAAATTTCCTGCCGCAATCGCGCTCATCCACGGCGGTTTGTGCGAAAGCCCGCACGGTTACCCAAGGTTTTTGCACGAATCTTCACCGCTGTCGCTCGTATCATTTCACTCGGTAAATCCGGTGAGCATTGCGATGACAAAAATCACAACGTTGTGGGACATCAGTCCACCCTTGAGTACCGAAACGCCGACCTGGCCGGGGGACACGCCGTTCCAGGAGGAGCGCGTCTGGACCTACGGTCCCGAGTGTCCGGTGAATGTCGCACGCATCACCCTGTCGCCGCATACCGGCGCCCACGTCGATGCACCGCTGCATTACAGCGCTGATGGTGCGCCGATTGGCGATGTGGCGTTGGACGTCTATATCGGGCCCTGCCGCGTGTTGCATTGTCTGGACAGTGGCGAACGGGTGCAGCCCGGGCAACTGCAGGGACGTTTGCACGACGTGCCCGAGCGCGTCCTGCTGCGCACCTATCGACAAGCGCCGCTGACAGCCTGGGATTCAGGGTTCACGGCCGTTGCCAGGGAAACCATCGACTTGCTGGCGAGCCTGGGTGTGCGGTTGATTGGCATCGATACGCCGTCACTGGACCCGCAGCAATCCAGGACCATGGATTCACACGCTGCCGTGGCCCGCCATCACATGGCGATTCTTGAAGGCATCGTGCTGGACGATGTCCCGGAAGGCGATTATGAATTGATCGCCTTGCCGTTGCGCTTTGCTCATCTGGATGCCAGTCCGGTCAGGGCGATTCTGCGGCCGCTGAGTACCTCGCAACGCGGGTGATGATCATCGGCTCGCGGCCGGCATACAGGGTCACGAAGTCGTGGTTGTTGGGTGGCGGTCTACCCGATAGGTCGACGAAGGCAGTCCGTGAATTGGGGGCAGGTAACAGTGGGTTGGGCAGCGATGACACAAATCCCGCACCAGGTGATAAACGGCTGCACCTGATTGCGCCAATCAGATAATGTTTTGCGCTACACCATGTGCTGATCGAGTGCTTTTGCGGCTTTGTCAGCCATGCCTTATCCGCTTGGTTGCCGATCACTATCCGTTAAGTGGGCGCCGACGATTCATGGCGTGGAAGTTGCTCCTTTCCAGCCTGGTACGCGCCGTCAGAGCGCGCCGAAAACATTGCCTGTGAGTGCACCATGATGAGCAGCAAAGTGGATCCGCAGTTTCGCGACATTCGTGTCGACAGCGATGACCTGGAGGCCGCCAGAAGCTGGATGTCCGGTATCTGCGGGCCCCATCGACTGGTGAGTGCGAACCCCGAACGGATCCGCTTTCATCACAATGCCAACATGTTCAAATCGATGGCCACTACCCTGGGCACTATCGAATACGGCACCGATGTCACCATCGATATCGAAGACGCCGAGCACTTCAGCAGCTACAGCCTGAGCCTGCCGTTGGTGGGCCAACAGGAGCTGAGCAAGGACGGCAGCGTGCTCAGGTCCGACCGCGATCAAGGGGTCATCGTGTCACCCAATGAAAACCAGCTGCTGGCGATCTCCGGTGACTGTCGCAAGGTTCAGGTGGTGATTACGCGAATCGCGATGAGCGAAGCGCTGGAGGGGATGTTGCAACGGCCTCTGGACGCGCCGCTGCGCTTCGAGCCGGTGATGGATGCGATCGATGGCGCATCGGCGTCGTGGTGGCGCATGGCGCGTTATTTTATCGACGAGCTTGCGCGCAGCAGCGAACTCTTCGAACAAGTGGCCTTCACCCGGGACATTGAAAGCTCGCTGATCAAGGGCCTGATCCTGGCCCAGCCCAACAACTATTCGCAGGCGCTGCGGGACGTGCTGGGCGTGAAGTTGCCGCACTACCTGATCAGGGCTCGACAGTACATCCACGACAACGCCCGCGAAGCGGTGCACCTGGAGGACATCGAGGCCGCTGCCGGCGTTTCGCGCTTCAAGTTGTTCGATGCGTTCAAGAAGTACTTCGCCATGTCGCCGATGGTCTACCTGAAAAAGTACCGCTTGAACGCCGTGCGCCAGGAGATGCTTGAGCACGGTTCGGCACGCAATATTTCCGCGATCGCGATGGGCTGGGGGTTCATGCACCTGGGGCGTTTTTCCACCGAGTACCGCAAGCTGTTCGACGAAACCCCGAGCATGACGTTGCAGCGCAACGAAGCCCGGCGCCTGCACGGGCATTGAAGGTCGACGTCCTTACTTGCGTACCACCAGATCCAGCAATTGCTCGCGCTCCTTGATTTTTTGCAGGACGATTTCCGAACGTATATCGGTGACGCCGGCGGTGCGGTTGAGGTGGTTGACGATGAAATCCGAGAAGTGTTTGAGGTTGCGGGCCTGGACCCGCAGCACATAGTTGCTTGCCCCGGTAACGACATACGCGGTGACCACCTCCGGCCACTGCTGAACCTTCTTGATGAAGGTCTCGTGCCAGTCCTCGACGTCCTGTCGCAGCGACACATGAACGATGGCTTCCAGTTCAATGCCCAGCCGTTCGGCATTCAGCACCGCGCGATAGCCGGTGATGATTCCTTCGCTTTCCAGCAGGCGCAAACGACGCAGGCAAGCCGACGGTGACAAGGCGACTTTCTCCGCTAATTCCTGATTGCTGATACGGCCATCCTGTTGCAATTGATGCAGGATTCGCAGGTCTGTCGAGTCAAGATTCATGGTTTGAATAAATCCGCGTTTATTGGGCGTTGATTAGAATATTCTGCGAAATAACTACTACATGACCAGTTACTTTGCACGAAAATTCTTCAAAGGTTCGTTCATTATCTCTCCACCGAAAGGCAGTCGGATTGCCTGGTACCGGTCAGTTAAGCCCCGGACACTGTGGGAGCGAGCTTGCTCGCGATTGCGACGGGTCAGTCAACATTGGTGTTGAATATTAGGCCCCCATCGCGAGCAAGCTCGCTCCCACAGATTTCGAGTGTTAACTGATCGGTATCAGGTGAATTGCCTTGATTCAGGGCGCCCGGGCAGGCTGATGCAACCTGCCCGGATGGCGTCGCATAACAAAAAACAGGACACCCGATGACGACAAGAAACAGTTGCCTGGCGCTTGATGCCCAGGACGCGCTGGCGCCCCTGCGCCGGCAGTTTGCGCTCCCCGAGGGCGTTATTTATCTCGATGGCAATTCCTTGGGTGCGCGGCCGGTCGCTGCTTTGGCCCGGGCGCAAGCGGTGGTCGCCGAGGAGTGGGGCAATGGCTTGATCCGCAGCTGGAACAGCGCAGGCTGGCGCGAGCTGTCCGAGCGTCTGGGCAACCGCCTGGCGGGCTTGATCGGTGCGGGGGAGGGTGAAGTCGTGGTGACCGATACCACCTCGATCAACCTGTTCAAAGTGCTGAGCGCCGCTTTGCGCGTACAGGCCACCAGGTCGCCGCAGCGACGGGTGATCGTCAGCGAATCGAGCAATTTCCCCACCGACCTGTACATCGCCGAAGGCCTCGCGCAGATGCTGCAACAGGGTTACACCCTGCGCCTGGTGGACAGTCCTGAAGCGTTGCCGCAAGCGATTGACCAGGACACGGCGGTGGTCATGCTCACCCACGTCAATTACAAGACCGGCTACATGCACGACATGCAGGCCCTGACCGCGCTGACCCACGAATGTGGCGCGTTGGCCATCTGGGACCTGGCCCATTCCGCGGGTGCGGTACCGGTCGACCTGCATCAGGCGGGTGCCGATTACGCCATCGGCTGCACCTACAAGTACCTCAATGGCGGGCCGGGTTCTCAGGCCTTTGTCTGGGTTTCGCCACAGTTGTGCGATCTGGTGCCGCAGCCGTTGTCCGGCTGGTTCGGCCATTCGCGGCAGTTCGCCATGGAGTCGCATTACGAGCCGAGCAGCGGCATCGCGCGCTACCTGTGCGGTACCCAGCCGATTACCTCATTGGCGATGGTCGAGTGTGGCCTGGACGTGTTCGCGCAGACCGACATGGCCAGCTTGCGCCGCAAATCCCTGGCCCTGACGGACCTGTTCATCGAATTGGTCGAGCAGCGTTGCGCGGCTCACGAACTGAAGTTGATCACACCCCGTGAGCACGCTAGACGTGGCAGCCACGTCAGCTTCGAACACCCCGAAGGTTATGCGGTGATCCAGGCCCTGATCGAGCGAGGCGTGATTGGTGATTACCGCGAGCCACGCATCATGCGTTTCGGGTTCACCCCGCTGTACACGACCTTCACCGAAGTCTGGGATGCGGTGCAGATCCTCGGCGAGATCCTCGACCGGAACACCTGGTCGCAAGCCCAATTCCAGGTTCGCCACAGCGTGACCTGAACCCTGCGGCATCCGATTCCTGCCGCAGGATTTTCTCCGCGGCAGGGCTTCGGCCGCCGGCAATAACCAGTTCTGCAATCACAATAATAAGGAGCACGCAGAATGAAACTGTCCCTCTGGCCTGCCTTGCCGCTCGCCATTTCCAGTTGCCTTGGCCAAATGGCCTGTGCCGCCTCCGACAACGGATTTGTCGAAGACAGCAGCCTGACCCTGACCAACCGTAACTTCTATTTCTACCGCAACAACCTCAACAACCCGGGCGGTCAGAACTATCGGGACGAGTGGGCCCACGGGATCATGCTCGATTACCGCTCTGGCTACACCCAGGGAACAGTCGGTTTCGGGGTCGACGCCTATGCGCAGTTGGGCCTCAAGCTCGACAGTGGCAAAGGTCGCACGGGCACGGGTCTGCTGCCGGTCGATGCCGATGGCCGTCCCGAGGATGAGTATTCCGAAGCGGGCGGTGCGGTGAAGGCGCGGATTTCGCAGACCGAACTCAAGTACGGCAACCTGACTCCGCTCAACCCGGTGTTCGGCACCGGCAATGCGCGCCTGTTCACCAGCAGTGCCACCGGCTTTCAGTTGACCAGCAATGAGCTCAAGGCATTGCAGCTGGACATCGGTCACTTCACCGCCGGCAACGACAGCAATTCGACCAATGCCAATGGTGCGCTCAAAGCGCTGTACGCCGGCGTGGAAACCCGTAGCGTCGATTATCTGGGCGGCAGTTATGCCCTGAGCGATCAACTGAGTGTCAGCCTGTACGGTTCGCAGTTCACCGACATCTGGCGCCAGTACTACGGCAACGCCAACTACACCTATGCCCTTGGCGAAGGCCAGTCGCTGAACCTGGATTTCAATCTCTATCGCACCAACGACAGCGGCCAGAGCCTGGCCGGCAAGATCGACAACACCACCTGGTCGCTGTCCACCGCGTACAAATTCGGTGCCCATCGGTTGACCCTGGCGTACCAGCGGGTCGATGGCGACGAGCCGTTCGATTACCTGGGCTTCGACCAGCAGCCAGGCACGTCGATCTTCCTCGCCAACTCGATTCAGGTCCTCGACTTCAACGCCCCCAACGAACGCTCCTGGCAACTGCGTTACGACCTGGACATGGCGCCTTTCGGCGTGCCGGGCCTGAGCTTCATGTCGCGTTACGTCAGTGGCGACCACATCGATGACAGCCATTACAACGGCGGGCCCAATGGCGCCTATGGACGTTACGGCGATGACGGCAAGCGCTGGGAGCGCGACATCGAGGCGCGTTATGTCGTGCAGTCGGGCAAGGCCAGGGATCTTTCAGTACGCGTGCGTCAGGCCAGTGTGCGTTCCACTGCGCAGGTCGCCCGCGCCGACACCACGGACAACAACGAAGTCCGGGTGATCATCGAATATCCGCTGAGTATTTTCTGATCCGTGTCCTGCTGTGCGTGGCTGATCCCCACCGTTAAACCTACGACGTGCTCTTCAAGAAAGACAAAATCCAGAGGACATAGAAATGACCGATAACTGCGGTTTCGAAACGATATCCAACCGTGAACACGGCTTGCGGCGTCAGCTGACGTCGGGGCAGATGAGCATGATCGCCATTGGCGGTGCAATCGGCACCGGGCTGTTCATGGGCAGCGCCTATGCCATCGGGTATGCGGGGCCGAGCGTATTGCTCAGCTATGCCATCGGCGCAATCATCACGTTGCTGTTGATGGGTTGCCTGGCGGAAATGACCGTGGCCCATTCGACCTCGGGTTCGTTCGGTGCCTACGCCGAATTTTATGTCAGCCCGCTGGCCGGGTTCCTGGTGCGTTATGCCTACTGGGCGGCGATCGTGCTCGCGGTCGGCACGGAAGTGACGGCGGTGGCGATGTACATGAAGTACTGGTTTGCCAACGTGCCGGAGTGGATCTGGATCGTCTCGTTCTCCAGCGTGCTGGTCGTGCTCAATGCCATCAGCGTGAAGACCTTCGGCACCTTCGAGTACTGGTTCTCGACCATCAAGATCGGCGCGATTGTCGGCTTCATCATCCTGGCGGTGTATGTGGTGTTCGGTTCCGGCAATCCGGACTACGGCGTGCACAATTACACCGCTCACGGCGGTTTCTTCCCCAACGGCCTGCAAGGGATGTGGATCGCGGTGATCGTATCGATCTTCAGCTACCTGAGCGTGGAGATGATCGCGGTGGCTGCCGGTGAGGCAAAAGACCCGGAGCAAGCGGTGAAGAAAGCCTTTCGCGGGACTATCGTGCGCCTGGTGGTGTTCTACCTGCTGACCCTGGCGTTGATGCTGGCGATCGTGCCCTGGGTCCAGGCAGGCAATGCCCAAAGTCCGTTCGTCACGGTGATGCAAGCCATCGGCATTCCCGGCGCCACCGGCGTGATGAATTTCGTGATCCTGATTGCCGCGTTGTCGGCGATGAACAGCCAGTTGTACATCACCACGCGCATGATGTTCAGCCTGTCCCGTGCCGGCTACGCGCCAAAATCCATGGGTGCGTTGAGCAAGACCGGGATCCCGTTGAACGCGCTGTTGCTTTCGAGTTCGGGTATCGCCCTGGCGACGTTGCTCAACATCCTTTACCCGGAAAGTTCGTTCACCCTGATGATGGCGATCTCGATGTTCGGCGCGATCTTTACCTGGTTCATGATCTTCCTCACGCACTTCTGTTTCCGTCGTTTTCACGAACGCAATGGCAACCGCAAACTGTCGTTCCGCATGCGTCTGTTTCCCTACAGCACATTGCTGGGGCTGGTGCTGATGGGGGCGGTGATGATCACGACCTATTTCACTGAGGCCTTCAAGATGACTCTGGTGTTCGGTGTGCCGTTCCTGCTGGTGCTGTCGATTGTCTACGGTATTTTCTTCAGGAAACCCAGGGCGGTCACGCGTCAAGAGCGAAAAATACTGGCCCCATAAAAAAATGCCCGTATCTCACGATACGGGCATTCTTCAACCACGACACTTTTGTGTAAGCGGGATTTGTGTCAAACAAGCAAAAGCAGCACATTGGGTGCTGCTTTTGAGGCTTGAGGCCGCACATTTCTGTCGGCCCGGGGACGCGCTATACGGATCAGCTGTTGCTGCGATCGGCTGCCTTGGCCTTGCTTTGAGCGACAGCGGCTTCAGCCTTCTGTTTCTGGGCAACCTGGAAGGCTTTCATCGAGACTGTCCGGGCCGACTCCATGCGTGCGACGGTCCGGTCACCGCCACCGGTGGCCATCGCCAGAGAAGAAGCGGTCAGGGTGGCGACTACGAAGAGAACTTTCATGGATTTCATTTGGGTATCCTCAAGTGAAGTTTGTTAACGGTTAAAGCGGAATTCATTGGCGAGCGCTGAACGTCCTTGTTCAACCGGACTTCACCAGCCAGCCAGGGCGGCGTTGCCTGGTGTCGCGGTGCCTTGCTCCAGGCGCGCTTGGGTGTCTTTGTCTTTGGCCCAGGCAGTGAGCAGTAGCATCATCCCGAACCCACCGACGATGAGCACCGGATAGGCTGCCAGCAATTCCAGCAGGGAGTACTTCCAGGCCAGCGGACGACCCACACCCAGCATGGCGGCATAGAACCACGACACGCCAGAGAACGCGCCCGAGAACAGCGCCAGCATGCGCAGGCTGAAGGAGAGTTTCAGTAACGAACCGGCTTTTTTCAGCGCCGGCAATACAGCGCGATGCAACACGAAGCCGTTAATGGTCAACAGCACAACGATGCCGATCTTGGCTTGTATTTTTGGGTTGAGGAAATACTCCATTCCCTTGCCGGCATAGTCGATCCCGACAATGGCAATGCCCGTAATCCAGAGCACCACAAGTGCAAGCGATACGGTTTTTTGAAGACTGTCCATGTGCGCGTCATCATGCTGACTCGACACATCGCCCTTCAGGAGTTGCTTGACCATTGCAATGTCACTGGTTAAAACCAGTCCGATTGCCACGCAGCAGGCGATAAGATGGAAATATACAACGCCCAAGCGCAAATATTCCACGGTGGACGAAGAAAACATACTAAGTTCCATGGTTACCTCTTGGATTCAATAGTGAATCGACTTGGCTATCGGCACGGCATAATTGGCGTTTACCGTGGCTGATTGCAGTTAAGACTCAGCCATGACGATTAGTTAATCTTGCGGCATTACGCTGCCAAGATAAGAGTGACGCTCGCGAATGAACTTTTAATCATTCGAATGTTTTCATTTTCAGGTAACAACAAACATCATCCGCACGGGGTGCCTATGAAGTTTGACTTCCGCTTGTGGGGCGCAGGCGAGGCCCGGAACCCTATCGGCGAGCGGATCAGGCAATGCTGGTGGGGTCGGCGGGGCTTGCACCCCATTCGAGGAAGCGGATCTTGTGAATCTCGCCCTCGCTGTCTTCGTAGACCAGGGTCACCGGCACCATGCCGGTCTTGTCGGAGGTATCGGTGCGCTGCAATACCCGTTTCACATCGATGTCCATTCCGTAGTGGTATTCGACGGCCGAGACATGCGCGCCGGGTTCCAGCAGGCTGCTCTGGTCGAAGACACTGGGTGCGAGACTGGAAATCACGGCACTGACAATTGTGGTGATGCTCATAAGGCTGACCTCTTTTGTAGTTCGCTTGACGAGGACCTAATGTGACACACGGTGAGAGTGAAGTTCACCACACCGCGACGAACGTGCCCGCCTGAAAAGCCTGTAGTGGCTGCAAACTCCCGGCAATTCCCCGCGCTTGACGCCTCTCGACCGTTCGTCCTTAAACCCCCGTATTTGTTGGGTAAAGTCCGTTTTTTAAGGAGGTCATGACATGTCATGACGGATTTTTGCGCGGTGGTTGTGACAGTACGTGGACCGAAAACGCCAGCTATCGAGCCAGGGGGAAATGTAGGGTATTGGCCGTTTTGTGCCTGTCACGACCGGCTGAAAACGACTCGAAGCAGACTTCCATCGATGCCTGCTTTCGGTAACAGTGCCCATTCAAGTATCAATGTCTGGATTAGTACATTGGGGCCGATTCGCGAACAGCTTTCTTTCTGAACTACGGCAATATCACCAGGCCTTGGCCTTCTGTGCCATAGACGATCTCGAACGTCTGGCCGTTTTTGCTCCAGCCCTTGATGATCTGGATTCGGTCGAGGTTGCCATCGTCGACATCCTTGACCGCCCACACCACGAAGGACAGCGACTGTTTACCCTGTTTTGCCGGCAAGTCGCCGCCCATGGCATCGAAGATCAATTCACGGGTGTTCTCTTCGGCCCAGACACCGGCCAGCACCTCGTTGCCTTTTTGCGTTGATCGTCCATCCAGCCCCACAAATCCTCCGGTTTGTCCGAATCGAGGGCTGTGAAGGGCAGGTTCGGCACCTTCTTCGAGTCGCGGGAAAACACATTTTGGCCGGCTGCAGCCCTTCGCGCGGGCAGCAATCGATTCATCTGTCGATATGCGCTGAGATTTTTCTCAACGCATGCAGAAATGCTGCCTTTCGCAATCAAGGCAGAGCATAGAGCTTGAACAGCATCCGGTGCGCGATTGATGTCTGTGCGCCAGGTCGGGCCGGTTTTAGCGACTTCACCTTACCGTTGGCTTTGTCACCGTGCTGGGTACTGAATGGGGCAACGTCAAGTACATACCCCAGTACCACCGACTGACTGTTTTGCATCCGTTCAGGAGTGTTGGCTTCAGCAACAGATGGCCTAATGCTGGTAGTTACGCAAGAATCAAATTGGCAGCTTTGGTCAGTTGAGCGTTCATTCCTCATTCTCCCATCACCTGTTTTTTTGATACGGCGTTATCCATCGTTCAGATTTTCTCTGGGGAAACCACCCACACGCTGCAGGGCAACTTGTACAGCAGATGTTCCACCGTACTGCCAACTAACCGCTCCATGCCGCGGTGTCCAACACGTCCCATGACAATCACATCGGTGTCATAGATCCCGGCGTAGCTGGATAGCACCCTGGCTGGATTGCCCATGATCATATGCTGGCGCTCTGGCGGGATACCATTGCGCTCAGAAAGGTTTCGAAACGCATCAGCCTGTGCGTCGAACAGGGTTTTGGCTTTTCCCGAGGAAAAAAACGCCGAGCCATTACTGAAACCGAATTCGTCCGCACTAATGCTGGAAAGGTCGTGGGCGTAGATCACGTCCAGTTCCGCATTGCAGGTGCTCGCCAGTTTGGAGGCCTCATGCAGAATTCTGTCGTTGAAGCCTTCGTATTGGTCATCGGAATGGAAAGGGTCGACGGCGGCGACAATCTTGCGCGGCAAAACGTTGTGCAAATGACTGACAAAATGCAGTGGCACTGGGCATTCGCGCAGCAGGTGGATATCCAATGGCGTAAACATCAGGCGTGAGAGAAGTGATTCGTGCTCCAAGGCCTTGATCAATGCGGCCATCGGCTGTTCTTTGAGGTGAATGAGGATTTCCTGCAAGGGCCTCTCTACCCAGACGACTTCAGTGGTCACGTGCACACCGATCTTGCGCAAGGGGCGGGCCTGGTCTTCGAGCCACTGGCGATGGCGCTCGACATAACCCAGCCGCATCTGTTCCAGCGTCTGTTCGTTGACCATTGCGGCAGTCGCCAGCCCTTCAAGATAATCGAACGCCACGATGTGCAGGGCAGCACCTGAAGCCTTGGCCAGGGCGGCGGCCCGGTCGAAGGCGGGGCTGTTTTCCATTAACGGCGAGACGACCAGCATGAAACGTGATTGATCGGACATGACAGATCTCCGGTAGGTAGTCGCTTGCCTCAATGGCTGCGGTGTTATTGGGCAGTGAAGCCTTGTACCTAGCCTGCCGATGTTCGGGGCGCCAGGGTTGATCTTTGTCAAATCGAGGGGAAAGGATGGTATTGCGTGACGTGCGGTAATCCGGGCTTCGTCCCGTGACGAAATGGTTGACCATGATCAATCTTTCGTCCAGCGCCCCAGCGCAGTCTTTGGGCTCGTGCTGAACGTTGACTTTCGAACGGTAATGGAGGGATCACCATGGCAACGATGAGAGCGGCTGTTTTCGTTGAAAAGAACCGTATCGTGCTGGAAGACAAACCCGTCCCTGAAGTCGGACCGCTGGACGCATTGATCCGTATCACCACCACGACCATTTGCGGCACCGACGTGCACATCCTGCGCGGCGAATATCCGGTGGACAAAGGGCTGACCGATGGCCGTGGTGCAGAGCGGTGGTGTGGACCTGTCCAATATGGTTACCGTTACGCAGGTTGGCCTGATTCTGGGGGGCGGGCGACGCTTCGCCGCTTACGTAATCCCGGGCCAGGTGTTGCTGACCCTGGCGTTGTGGGCGGGGATGGGGCTGTTCTGAAGGATATCGCGCGCGCAACTGATAAAAATCAAGTGGTCGGAACAAGGCGCAATCAATCTGTGGTTCTACTCCTGGATTGAAATGGCCGTGTGCCAAGGTGCCCAATGTCGCAATCTCAGCGTTTACTCTTGATCGCTCCTTCAGCCATGACTCGGACACCAGCATTCGACCGGGCTGCTGCGCTTGCGCTCGCGATGCAATTGCCGTTACACATCATGGCATTCGACTATTCACAGGCCCTGGCGGTGGCCGGGCTGTTCGCCCCGGAACAATTCAGTCTGGCTCGGGACGGCTATCTGCAAACCCATCGACAATGGCTCGTGGAGCAGGCCGGATTGATGAGCAAGCATGGCATCGAGGTCACCAGCGAAGTGGTGTGGGTACAGCATCCATATGACGAGATCCTGAACTTCATCAATGACATGCCGCTGACGCTGATCATCAAGGACGCCCAGGAAGAATCGGTGTTCAAACGTGTGTTTTTCACTCCGCTGGATTGGCAGCTGCTGCGCGATTGTCCTGTACCGGTGCATCTGGTGACGACTGCGCTGAATGCCCGGCCACGCAACGTACTGGCCATCATCGATGTGTTGCGCGATGAAAATCAGGACCGTGTGTTCAACGACCAGATCATCAACGCCGCGGCGAAACTGGCCGCGGTCTGTGATGCCAGTCTTGAGTTGCTGCATGTGTATGACTGGACGGCTGTATACGTCCAGGACATGGGCTTTGCCGCATTACCGCTGGCTACCGGAGTTTATGAAATGCTGGGAACGGCACAGCATGAGACATTTACCGCCATCGCTGAACGTCACGGCGTGCCCCCGCAACGTCGTCACTTCATCGAGGGGGCACACGTGCCGGGTATCTGTGAATTCGCCTCGGGCCACCGTACCGATATCATTGTCATGGGCACGGTGCAGCACAAGGGCTTGAGCAAATTACTCGGAACCACGGCCGAGCAACTGCTGCATCGGGCACCGTGCAGTGTGTTGGCGATAAAGCCAGGAAGAATGCTGCAATCCTGAGGGCTTGACCGCCCCGCGATGAGCGGTTGGCCGGAACATCGTGCGGGCGATTTTCTACAGGTAAAGACGATGAATCACCTGACGGCTGTCGTCGGGATCATTGTGGGTTTCGAATCCGAGCGCCTTGGCCAGGTCGCGCATGGGGGCATTGCCGGAGGAGTCCACTGAATACATCTGGCGAAAGCCGTTTTTGCGAGCTGCCTTGATCAGGTGTTCCATCAGTAATGTGCCCAGTCCCAGGTGTGTCCATTCATCGGCGACCGTGGCGGCACATTCACACTCATGCTCGCGGGTGGCCGCGTAACGGCTGATGCCGATTTCGACCAGTTGCCCGTTGTCATGGACCAGGGCGATATAGGCCACACGCTGGTTATTGTCCGTGTCCATCAACTGATTGAGCATCGCAGCGCCGGGTTCATTGATCTGCGCGAGAAAACGCATGTGTCGGGATTCGGGAGACAGTCGTTTGATGAAAGCATATTCACGGTCGCGATCCTTTTCCGCCAGTGGCCGAATCAGCACGTGGCGACCGTCCCTGAGCGCTTCGATCCAGTATTGGCCGTCGACCGCAGCGTAGGTGGCCGCGGCCCGATCATTGTGGTCTTTGACGGTAAGCATGGGGGTGTTCCTCCAGTGCGCTTTGAAAGGTTGGCATTCGGTAAAAGAACTGCGTTTGAACCCTGTTCTACACCGCTGTCGGTGCTTGAATCTGATCTGGATCAGACACCCGTGTCGGCATCGTTGATTCGTGTGTGCTTGATGTAAATCAAACTGCGCACGGTGATGGAGTGCAGTCTTGAAACATGCCGGCACTGTATGACCGGAGTCGAACGGAGGTGTGTGATGGGGCAATATCAACGTTTTCTGCTGATCGCTGACCAGACCCTGCATCAGTCTCCTGCCCTACTGCGTGCCGTCGCCTTGGCCAAGGCCGCCGGAGCCGTACTGGATGTGCGGGCCTTTGTCGAACCGGCGCCGGTGGTTCATTTATGGCAAGAAAAAGTCGATGACGCAGAGCATCAGCGCTATTTGCGTCGCTACCGTCGCTGGGAGGCCGAAGAGCTCGATCGGCTCAGCGACTTGGGGCTGGAGGTGACGGTCAAAGCCGTCTTCACCACTCATCCGCTGCTGGACATTTTGAAGACGGTCGAAGATCTGAAGCCAGACCTGTTGATCAAGGATGTAACACTTGAGCCTGTGCTCAAGCGGGTGTTCATTACCCCGCTTGATTGTCACTTATTGCGTGAATGCCCGATCCCCGTGCATCTGGTCAACCACGTCCGCTACAGCTTGCCGCACAGGGTCGTAGCGGCAGTGGACCCGTTCGATCCGTCGACACAAATCAGCGGATTGAACGACACCATCATTCAGACTGCCAACGCCTTGGCGCTGCAATGCGATGCGCCGTTGCACCTGCTTTACGCCTATGATTTATCGCCCGCCTTCAACGGCGACGCGCCATTGGCCGGGGGCGGTTGGGGTGTGGATTTCAGCGAAGAGCTGCGTCAATCCTTGCACCAGGCGTTTGTTGCACTGGCGGAGCGCTACGGGGTGCCACCGGAGCGACGGCATTTCGTCATGGGACTGCCGGTGCCGGTGATCAGTGAGTTTGTCGAGCAATACCTGGCCGATGTCGTGGTGATGGGCACTGCGCATCGGGTGGGGCTCGACCGGTTGATCGGTAGCAACACAGAGCGAGCGCTGTACTCTGTGCCAGGCAGTATTTTGGTGGTCCGGTCGCGCGTCAGGGAATGAGCACTATCGCGCCGTTCAACTGACCTGAGCACAACAGCGCCAGCCAGAACCATGGCATGCCTGAAGATTTTCCAGTCAGCAGGTGTCAGCGGATGTTGCGATGGCAGCCTACGATCAGTTGCTTGAGCCCGTCCATGTTCAGGATGTTTACGTCGCGGCCGTTTATTTCCACCAGTCCCTGGTCACGCAGGTGCGCGATGCCCCGACAGATGGTTTCAAGGCGCAGGCCCAGGTAGGAGCCAATTTCCTCCCGACGCATTTTCAGCACAAAGCTGCTGGATGAATAACCGCGCGCATTCAAGCGCTGCGACAAATTCAGCAAAAAAGCGGCCAAGCGTTCATCCGAGTTCATGTTGCCCAGCATCATCAGCATGTCGTGATCGCGAACGATCTCCCGGCTGAGGATTTTGTTCAGGTTGTGCTGCAATGACGGCAATTCTCGGGCCAGCTTTTCCAGGTGAGCAAAATGGACCGGGCAAACCTCGCTGTCTTCCAAAGCAACCGCATTACACGCATGCAGCTCGGTGCTGATAGCGTCTAGACCAAGCATTTCGCCCGGGATCTGGAACCCCGTGACTTGCTCGCGACCATCGACCGAAAGCACGCTGGTCTTGAACGAACCGATTCGCACGGCATAAAGCGAACGCAACGGATCGCCTGCGCGGTAGAGTGCTGCGCCTTTTTTGACCTTGAATCGTTGAACGATCAGTGTGTCCAGACGTTCAATTTCCAGCCCGGTCAGGCCAAGCGGCAGGCACAGCTCCAGGACGCTGCAGTTGGAGCATGCAGACTTGAGGTTTTGACTTTGGATCGGCCTGGTTTCAGACATGCTCTAAATGCCCCCCGTATGGATGGGATAAGCATAGGTGCTGCCTGTCCAAACCACTTTTTGTTCCAAACGATTGTGGACGTAACAGACGAACGGGTAAAACACCCGTTCCGGCGGCTGGCTCCCATGCGCAATTCAGTTCATATGCAGTCTTTGAGACTTGATGCAAATCAAGTCGTGAGCGCTTCAGACTCTCAGAATCGAGGAAAAACCTGCTGGTTGCCTGATCCTTTGGCGGAGAAGTTCATGATCGATTATCTGAGTGCCGAGCAACTGCAGGGACATGACGTCCAGGCTGTGCCGGCAATGGACATTGATGGCCAATCCCTGTCGTCTACACAGAGGCAGTCTGCGTCGAATATCCACCCCACTGGAAATTAATCATGAGCCAGTATCAAAGCCTGTTACTGATCATCGACCCGGCCTTGCGCCATTCACCTGCCATGAATCGTGCGGCAGCGCTGGCCAAGGCCAGCGGCGCGAGTTTGCATGTCGCGGCGCTGATCCCCTCATTCAAATGGTTATCACTTCTTGAAGAAGGCGATCGAGAACTGGCTCGGGAGCGTTACTTGCAGGACCATCGTGGCTGGCTTAAGGCTCAGGCCGAGAATTTGCGTGGCAGGGGAATTGAGGTAACCACCGAGGTGGCTTGGGCTGAGGACATGAAGCAAGCCATCATTGATCACGTCACAGACATGCAGCCCGACTTGTTGATCAAGGAGGTTCAGCATGAGTCCGTGCTCAAAAGGGCCTTCTTCACTCCGTTGGACTGGCACTTGTTGCGCCACTGTTCGGTACCGGTTTATCTGGTGGGCGGGAGCGGCTTCGTTTTGCCCCGCAAGGTTGTAGCAGCGGTCGAGGTATCGGATGTCGAACCAGCCGACAATGAACTGAACGACCGAATCATCAAGCAGGCTTGCAGCCTTGCGATGCAGTGCAATGCCGAACTGCATTTGCTGTTCGCCTGCGATATCTCAGCCGCTTTTCTGGCGGACATGGGCGGCCTGGCACTTGCTGACCTGACCAAAGCGCTTCGCAGAGACCTGGAAAAGTCTTTCCTTGAGTTGGCAGGTCGGTTCGGAGTGCCCTCCGATCGTCGACATTTCATTGAGGGAAACCCGGTCACGGCGTTGAGTGAGTTTGCTAATGAACACAACGTGGATGTGATCGTGATGGGCAGAGTCCAGTCCCATGGGGTGGACAAGCTTCTGGGCAGCACGACCGAGCACATTCTGTATCAGGTGCCATGCTGCGTTCTGGCGGTTTAGATCGAGTCTGTACCAGACTTGAACCAGACCCTCAGTTCGACAGTTGAGTCTGATACGAGTCAGAAAGGGGATTATTTGCGCTTCCAGTACTTTTGCATCTCCAGAAACAGGAAGGATGCGGTCCATGTGATGAGCACCAGCCCGGTCAGGGCTTGCAGGCCGGTCAGGTATTTGAGGTTGCCCACCGGTGAAATATCGCCGAAGCCGATCGTCGTGTACGTCGTAAAGGAAAAGTAAACGCAGTCCATCAACGAACCGTCGAAGTTGCCCGTCAGGCTGCCCCATCTCCCTGAGTGCACCATCAGGTAATAGACCAGCGCAAAGCACCAGACCTCTATTGCGTGGGCCAGGAGGGCGCCGAATACTCCAACCACGATTCTGAACCGGCTCCACAGCTTGAGCCGGGGTAGCCAATCATTCAGGCGTAACAGGCATTCGTAGTGGATCACTACGGCGACGATGACCACCAGCGTATTGATCAGCGTGACTGCCAGCATGGCAAATCTCCAGCGATAGGGGAGGCGGTGAATCAGAGTGTTTCTACGCCAGGAAGCCGGAAAATCGTTGAGCTGAATCAACAAGGTTTTAAGTAATCCAAAATCAATCGTCCCGTTAACGATAGCTGCTGATTAGTTGATAAAAGTCAGGTCCCTCGCGGCACAACGCCAAATAATCAAACTACAGCTTTGCGGTCGCAACCAATCGACAGGACGCTTATGAAAACGTACTTGTTCGTTGTATTGCGGGATATTTTGCTGGCTGCAGTCACGAGCCTGCTCGAAGTCACAAGCGTTTGACTCAAGGCTTCGACAGCCAGGCGGGATTGCACTCAGGCAGGTTTCAGGGCGAGGTATGTGATGCTCAAACTCAAACGCATTCTATTGATAGCCCCCAGCGAAATGACCTTGACCCCGGCGTTTGAGCGTGCGCATGCCTTGGCTCGTGCAACCGGAGCCTTATTGCACATTGTCGCGTTCGATTATGTCCAGGTCCTGGCGGTAGCCGGTCTGCTTGACCATTACGCGATGGCTCAGGCACGAGAAGGCTATCTGCAGGTGCACCGTCATTGGCTGGAGCAGCAGGCCCGGTTTCAACGATGCGGCGGCATACAGGTGACCACCGAAGTGGTCTGGGCCAAGTCGAGCCTGATAAACCTGCTTGAGTACGTGAACGACTTTCATCCGGACCTGGTGATCAAGGACACCCATTATGTGCCGGCACTTGACCGGGCCTTTCACCGGCCTGTGGACTGGCGACTGCTGCGCGAGTGTCCGACCCACCTGCACCTGGTGACCAGCGCGAAAAATCCAAAACCCTTGAAAATTCTCGCGGCGATCGATCTGTCCCATTTGGAAGAGATGACGCAGGGTTTAAATGACCGAATACTTGACCTGGCCTCTACTCTGGCGGCCAGTTGCGGTGCCGAGTTGCACTTGCTTAACGTCAGTCGCTGGTCAGAGATAAACGATGTGCCGATGAGTGTGCCGACAGGCAGTCTGGGTGACAGTTTGAGGGACGCAATCGAAGATGCCCAACAAGAGGCTTTCGATGTGCTTGCCGAGCGCTATTGCATCAAGGACGCCCGTCGACATTTATTGACGGGCTCCCCCCACAAGGTCATCGGATTGTTCGCTCAACAGCATGCCTTCGACATGGTGGTGCTGGGCACGGCTTATCACCATGGGCCTGACCGGTTTATCGGCGATACCGCCGAGAGCGTGTTAAACCGGGCGCCGTGCAGTTTGATAATCGTCAAGCCGTTAGCCTCGCCCGATTGACAGCAACGCCGTCGAGCTGGCAGTTGATAAAAATCAGCTGGCCTTGAGCCAAAAGGAGCGATCAATAGCGTTCCCCTGAATGCGCAGGGAAAACGGCCATGCGAATCACATTTCCAGGTGCCGCAGGCATGGTGACAGGTAGTAAGTACTTGCTGGACCATCGCAACCAGCATGTGCTGACCGATTGCGGTCTGTTCCAGGGCTACAATCAACTGCGATTACACAATCGGGACCCGTTCCAGCTCCCGGTCAGCGATCTCGACGCCATTGTCCTGACCCATGCCCATCTCGACCACAGCGGCTATTTACCTGTCCTGGTGCGCAATGGGTATCGCGGCCCGGTCTACGCCACGCCCGCTACCTGTGAGCTGGTGAAAATTCTGCTGCTGGACAGTGGCCGCCTGCAGGAAGAAGAGGCTGATTTACCTGTCACGACTGCAGCCGATTGCTGCGAGATGCGAAGAACCACCCGAACTTGTATTAATCCGAGATTGTTCATTAGCGATGTGCCCGCGAGAGGTTTGAGGGCTCACCGGCATTGCCCCGCAAGCCCTCAAACCTGAAATGGCTCCTGGATTTCTGTGCCTGCCTCTCAACTCGAAAATCATCGGGTTTTTGAAATCACGCCACTCATGTATTGATTTAAATCGCGCAGATCTTGAATACTCCATGAGTGCGGCGATAGCTTTACACCATTCTCTCGCAAAGTTTTTGGAATCAAGTCTCCATTGGGACGAAGTATTATCGATGATACAATCACGCCCGGATAATCATTCAATCGTTTTTTGAAAGTGGATGTTGTTAGATCAGGTGCAGGAGGATTGCTTTTATTAGCCAATGGTCCTGTTGCTTTGAGATCTGTTCCGTGGCACATGGTGCATCGCTGTACATAGAGATTTTTTCCATTAACATTATCCGCGAAGGATAGTGATGTTTGAATTAGCGATAAAATTCCCAGCGACGCGATGAATGATATTTTCATTGTTTTTATCTTCCTTGATGGATCAGCAGCGTTTACAGGCATTTGGCGGTGATGCCAGATGTGCAACGGGTGATCCGGTTAATGCGTGTGCGGGCGTTCACAGGGGCGCTTTCAAAAAGCGCTGTTCATGATCAGGCTCCGGCAACAGGCACGTGTCGTATTTCCCGAAGAGCCGATAACGATTAAGCGCAATGCGGTCGTATGCCCAATTTCGAAGTTTGCGAGGGACGATGCGCAACAGGTTCACGGGGCGCCAGAGTGTGGAAAACTGGGCGATGATTTCGAAAAATGCATCCGAACGGTCCCAGTAGTGTCGGTCGCGGATCACCGCTATGGTGTCGAATTGATCCATGGGCAAACCTGCCCACGCGAGCAGAGCCTGCCCCTCGGGTGACTGAACCGCCGCCAACCGCACTCGCTGCTGGCGGTCATGGCGAATCACGAACTTCACCCAGCCATTGCACAGCTTGCAGACGCCGTCGAACAGGACCACCGTCTCTCCTGGATTGAGCAGTGGCGCGGGTGAGGGGCGGATTTGTGAGGCTGGCATAAGCGTGGGTCCAAGGGCGCCTGGTTATCCCGGATCATAACTGCGTGCCAGCGTTAAAGTCTGCATTTGGCTGTGGATTCAACCGGCCGATGCAAAACATCTGAATTCTGAGTCAGCAGAAGGCGTATTGCCGCAGTCCTCAGTCGCCTGTGGAAAGGCCATGCTTGTGTGCGTAGGCGTACAGATCTACGCGGTTCGTCAGGCCCAGCTTGCTGTAGATCGATGTTAAATGGTTACGTAGCGTGTGCTCGCTGATATGCAGCTTCTCGGCCACCAGCTTGCCAGGGGCTGAGGGGTCGCTGGCCAGCGATGCAATGGTTTGCTGCTCGCGGCGCGTCAGCTTGGCGATTTTGTGTTGCTCCGGGCCTACATCGCGCTCGGCTTTCTTGCGCGCCAGTTCAAGGAAGATACGGCTGGTCGCATTGCGGTCAATCCAGAGTTCGCCGTCATGCACTTTTTCTATGGCTTTGAGCAATGTCGATGCGGAGGCCGACTCCCGTTTGTCCACCACGCCACGTGCGCCCGCCAGCACCGCTCTGTCATGCAGCGCCACGTCGCTCGACCCTGTCACTACCAGAATCCTGGCTTTGGTCTGGCTGTGCAAGTCGATCAGCGACTCGATACAGTCCTCGCTGTCCAGATCCAGTACCACCACATCTGGCGTGTATTGGTGCAGCGAAAGCAGGTATTGCGCCACCGACGACACCGAACCCGCCAGCATCAATCTCGGTTGAGCGCTTTCCACCAGACGCTCAAGACCCCAGGCCACGAGCGGTAGTGCTACTAACAGGACTTGAATTGGCATGCAGGTCGCTGCCTCTTTAGACGGGTTGTGTTAGCTGATCATGATAGCAATCGTTGCAGCCTGTAGCTTTTTTCTATAGCGCTTCAGGCACCCCCTCCCATGACATTTGTCCCGTAAAGCCCTGTTTTCATGGCTGATTGACTCCCAGAAAAAAGGGATAGCGCTCCCATGTATAAAACAGCGGTCGTTTTTAGACTGCAGCCATGAAAGGCACCTACCGAGTTGAGCCCCGTGAGCAAGTCACCCTGTCGCTGCAACTGATCGGCGGGGGCAACGGTGTCACCCGTGACATCAGCGCCTGCGGTTTGTATTTCGAAACCGATAGTGAACAGCAGGTGGATAGCTTGATTGACTTCGAGATCGAGCTCGACACTCCCGGCGGCCCCATGAAATTCAAGGCTCAAGGACAAATCGTGCGCATTGAACCACTGGGCGGCAGGACCGGGGCGGGCGTGAAGCTGCTGGCCAGCCGGCTGGTGCCGGTGGAATGAGGTTTTCGTGGGTTGAGGAAGAAGCGGGTTGTGGCTGTTAGCGGCCCACGGCGGTTTTTTGCTCAGAGTGACATTCTTGGGAGAGAGACATGGCTAGCACTACAACTACAAGCGGCGGAACCGTTACCTCGTTTTCCAACACGCCGCAGGGGAAGGATGACATCTTCACCACCACTGAAAATCTGCTGGGGGTCGTGTATTGGGACGTCATGTCCAATGACCTCGGTGGCAACGCGAAGACACTCTGGTCACTCGACAACGCGGACAGTCTTTCTACTGTCACCAAGGTTTATGCTCCGGCCGACCTCCTGACCCAGGATACGGCGAGGGCTGAGGCGACGAGTGCTGACACCAGCGAGAACGGTGCAAAAATCTGGATCACCTCGGACGGCAAGGTCGGCTACGACGCCGCTACTTTTTCAGATGCTTTCAAGGCACAACTCCAGGCGCTGGCTACTGGCGAGCTCCTGACGGACAGCTTTACCTATGCGATTCGTCTCGGCAACGGAACGCTCAGTTGGGCCACTGCGACGGTACAGTTTTCGGGTGTGAATGATGGTATGACGATCTGCCTTGGCGCGCAGGCCGGCTCGGTGACCGAAGACGCCGACACCACGGCGAGCACGACCGACTCGCTGACGGCCAGCGGCACGATTGTCTTTAACGACGTCGACCTGAGTGACACGCACATGGCCTCGTTCGCGCCGGCGGGGGACAACGCTACTCATCTTGGTACGTTCGTGCTCTCGCCGGTAAGCGAAGCTGCGAACTCGGCCAACGGTTCGGTGCAATGGACGTACAACCTGAGCAATGCGGCGGCGCAGTACCTGGCCCAGGGACAGACAGTTACCGAAACTTACCTGGTCACCCTCAGCGATGGTCATGGTTCATCGGTAACGCAGAATGTGACCATCACTATCACCGGCACCAATGATATGCCGACGGTGACGGCGGCAGAAATCGAAAGCGGGGCGGTGACCGAAGACGGCACCACGGTGGCCAGCGGCAGCTTCGCCTTCGGCGACGTGGACCTGGCCGATGACGCCCATGTGGTCAGCGTGAGTGCGCCGTCTGGTGCGCTGGGTACGCTGGTGGCCAGTGTCAGCGACGAGAGCACCGGCGACGCGGTGGGCAGCGTGGGCTGGAGCTATACGCTGAACAACAGTGCGGCACAGTACCTGGCCGCGGGTCAGATCAAGACCGAAGTGTTCAAGGTGACGCTGACCGACGATTTCGGGGCGGCGGTGACCAAGGACGTGACGATTACCATCACCGGCAGCAACGACGCACCCGTGCTCAGCTTCGCGACGGGCAATGAGGCCGGCGCGGTGCGGGAAGACACCACGCTCAGCGTCAGCGGCCAGTTCAGCTCGGCCGACATCGATCACGACGCCACAGCGACCTGGAGCATTGCGGGTACGGATACGGGCACCTACGGTTCAATCGCGGTGGACACCACCGGCCAATGGACTTACACCCTGGCCAATGGCACCAATGGGGTCGCCAGTGCGGTGCAGGCGCTGAAGGCGGGCGAGAGTCACGATGACGTGTTCACGGTGCAGGTCAGCGACGGCCTGGGTGGCGTCGACACCCAGCTGGTGACCGTCACCGTCACCGGCAGCAACGACGCGCCCGTGCTCAGTTTCGTGACGGGCAATGAGGCCGGCGCGGTGCAGGAAGACACCACGCTCAGCGTCAGCGGCCAGCTCAGCTCGGCCGACATCGATCACGACGCCACAGCGACCTGGAGCATCAATGGCGCGTCAACAGGCACCTACGGTTCGATCGCGGTGGACACCACCGGCCAGTGGACCTACACGTTGGCCAATGGCACCGATGGGGTCGCCAGTGCGGTGCAGTCGCTGAAGGCGGGCGAGAGTCACAATGACGTGTTCACGGTGCAGGTCAGCGACGGCCTGGGTGGCGTCGACACCCAGCTGGTGACCGTCACCGTCACCGGCAGCAACGACGCCGCCGTGCTGTCCTCGGCCAGTGTTACGCTGAGCGAAACCAATGCTCCGCCGACCACCGCCGGCAGCCTGACCATCAGCGACGTCGACAGCCCGGAAAATTTCCAGGCGCAAACCAACACCGCCGGCAGCTACGGCCAGTTCTCCGTCGGCACCGGCGGTGCCTGGACCTACGTCGCCGACTCCGCCCACAACGAGTTCGCCGCCGGCACCACCTACACCGACACCTTCGCGGTGAGCAGTGCCGACGGCACCCTCACTTCGGTCGCCGTGCATATCCTCGGCAGCAACGATGCGGCCGTGCTGTCCTCGGCCAGCGCTACGCTGAGCGAAACCAATGCTGCGCTGACCACCGCTGGCACCCTGACCATCAGCGATATCGACAGCCCGGAAAGCTTCCAGGCGCAGTCCAACACCGCCGGCAACTACGGCCAGTTCTCCATCGGCACCGGCGGTGCCTGGACCTACGTCGCCAGTTCCGCCCACAACGAGTTCGCCGCCGGTACCACCTACACCGACACCTTCGCGGTGAGCAGCGCCGACGGCACCCTCACTTCGGTCGCCGTGCATATCGCCGGCAGCAACGATTCACCGACGATCACTTCCAACGGCGGCGGTGCAACGGCTTCGATCAACGTGGCGGAGAACACCACGGTGGTCACGACAGTGGTGGCGACCGATGCTGATCTGCCGGCACAAACGCTGAGCTACAACATCGTCGGCGGAGCGGATGCCGCGAAGTTCTCGATCGTTTCAGGCACAGGCGTGCTGAGCTTTATCTCTGCACCCAACTTTGAAGCACCGACTGATTCGGGAACGAACAACGGTTATGACGTGATTGTGCGGGCGTCGGACGGCACGCTGTTTGACGACCAGGCAATCGCGGTAACCGTGACGGGAGTCAACGACAACTCCCCAGTGATCACCTCCAACGGTGGTGGTGCGACGGCTTCGGTCAATGTGGCGGAGAACACCACGGCGGTTACGACGGTGGTGGCGACCGATGCCGATCTGCCGGCGCAAACGCTGAGCTACTCGCTTCTGAATACGGCCGGGACGGACTTCAGCAAGTTCTCGATCAGTTCGAGCGGGGTGCTGACGTTCAACTCAGCGCCCGATTACGAGAATGCCCAGGATGTCGGTGGTACTGACGGCGACAACGCCTACGTTGTGGGCGTTCAGGTGTCCGACGGCAATGGTGGAATCGACACGCAAACGATTACGGTGAACGTGCAGAACGTCGTTGAGACGCCAGTTGATACCGTGGCGCCAACGGTGATAGTGACAGGGACTGCCTTAGGGAGTTCGATGGATTCAACGTCGACGGTCACATTCCAGTTCAGTGAGACGGTGAGCGGTTTCAACCTGTCTGATGTAGCAGTGACGACAACGAGCGGAACGCCACGCGGAATCTTCAGTAACTTTACCCAGGTTGACGGCGATACCTACACGGCAACGCTGACCAGAACGCTGGGCGGTAGCATAAAAGTCGACGTTGCCGCGAACAGCTACACCGACCTGGCGGGTAATCCTGGTGCGGCCGGGAGCAGTGAAAACCTTCCGGCAGGCGTTGCCGGCGAACCCATCAATCTGGCCCTCAACGTTCCACTGGTCGATATTAGCGGCCCCGTGACGGTGACTATCAGCGGTGTTCCTTCGGGGTGGGTGTTCAATGCAGGAACCGACAACGGCGACGGCACCTGGACCGTGCAAACCAGCGATCCCGCCGCATTGACTGTGACAACTCCAAGCGACTTCGCCGGTGCGTTGGTGCTCGATGTCAACATGCACTGGAGCAACAGCGACGGCAGCCCAGCAAGCGCCTATGTGTTCAACAACGTCGAAGTCTATGCCCCGGGCACGCCGATCTTCGCCTTGTCCGCCGACGACAACCTGACCGGCTCGTCCGGTGCCGACACCTTCGTGTTCGCCCGGCCGATCGGCAACAACGTCATTTACAGCTTCGACGCGGCGACGGACAAGATCGACTTGATCGGCTTCACGGGCGTCAACGATTTTGCCGATGTGAGTATCGCCAACGACGCGAACGGCAATGCAGTGCTCAGCATCAGCGCCGACCAGACGATCACGGTCGATGGTGTGGATGCAGCGGCGTTGAGCGCAGCCAACCTGCAGTTCGATGTGAACCCGGTCACGACCAATACGGGCACCATCACCATTGCCGACGGCGCGATCATGCCGTTCGGTGGCAGCATCGACAACAGCGGTACCATAGCGCTCGGCTCCACCGGCAGCGGAACCGATCTCGAGATTCTGTTCCGTGGCGCGACGTTGATCGGTGGCGGGCAAGTGGTGCTGTCCGACAGCGCGCAGAACGTGATTTTTGGTGGCAGCGCGGACACAGTGCTCACCAACGCCGACAACACCATCTCGGGTGCCGGCCAGTTGGGAGCGGGGCAGATGATGCTGGTCAACTCGGGCCTGATCCTTGCCAGCGGCGTCAATGCGCTGGTGATCGATACCGGTAGCAGCACCGTCACCAACACTGGCGTGCTGCAAGCCACCGGCAGCGGCGGATTGGTGATTGAAAGTGGGCTCGTCAACAGCGGCAGCCTGTGGGCGAACGATGGCAATATCATCATCCACGCAGATGCCGAAGGTGCGGGAAACGCGACTATCAGCGGTTCGGCGATACTGCAATTCGCTGCTGCCTCCGATCAGCACGTGACGTTCGACAGCGGCGCGGCAGGCACGCTCAAGCTCGATGTGTCGACGGCGTTCAGCGGCAGCGTCAGCGGTTTTGCCGCAGGTGACACGTTGGACTTCGGCGATGTTGCGTTCGGCGCCAATACACAGATCACCTATGCCGCGAATGACACAGGCACCGGCGGGATGCTGAGTGTGAGCGACGGCACACATGTGACGCAGGTCGCGCTGAATGGCCAATACGCGGCGGCGGGTTTGCAGGCGAACGCCGAGGGCAGTGGCAGTGAGTTGGCCTACGATGCAGCGGCGGCAAACCACACGATGCTGGGCAGCCAGGCCAATGACATTCTGCTCGGCGGTGCGGGTGACGATCTGTTCTTTGGCGGGCTGGGCAACGACACGCTCAACGGCGGCCTCGGCAACGATACCTTCGCGTTTGCTGCCGCAGGCTTCGGCAACGACTCGATCCAGGGCTTCGACGTCAACCCGAGCGGAGGGCAGGACTTGCTCAATATCGCGGGGCTGGGGATCAGCAGCGAGACGTTCGCTACCAGCGTGAGCATTGCGGCTGACGGGGCAGACACGGTGATCGGGATCGGAGTGGACTCTATTCGCCTCGTCGGTGTTAACAGTGCAGGCATCGATCAGACGGACTTTATCCTGACGACGTGATGCTTTTGCTGCTGGCCGCACGTTGCTACGCGGTTGCAGTCCTCATCGCGGGTAAATCCGAGATGGGGACTGTGCGGGGTGTTTATCTCCTCACGCCTCCCGGGTATCTACGAAACCTGGGACGATTCATGCTGCTGGAACAATTTTTTCTATCTGGCGCTATTTCGATTCGAGAGGGAGGCGTCGCTTGCATGCAATTCCTCAAGGATCTCGAGAAAAAGCTCTGCGCTTCGTGACAATGGGCGAGAAGCCTCGGTTATTGCGCAGATGGTGTTATGGAACACGGGGCTGTCCGGTAACTCCCGCAAATCGAAGCGCGGGGCAATGAGTTCGACATAGTGCTCCGGTAGTAACCCGGCATAACCACCACCTTCAACGAGCATCGCGATCGCTTCCAGTCCCGCGGCTTCGGGCCCTCGTTCAAAACCATGTGTAGCCAGCGTTTCTTCGACGAAGGGATGCGGTCGATAAACCAGTTGAGGTCGGAGCTGCTTCTCGCCCGGCGCTTGATTAGCGACATAGACACGATGCTCTTCGACGAACAGCTTTTGGTAATGAAAGGCTCGCTCTTTTTTGTACATCCCACGAATGGCCACTTGCACCCGGCGTTCGCGCAGTGCCTGGTTCAAATTGGCAAAGGTCATCACGGCCACTTCTGCCTGAACGTTAGGTGCCCTGCGTCTCAGTTCTTTCAGCGCGTCGACCAGTCGGCAATTCGGATCGGCGAGCATATGCTCGACAGTTCCGATCGAGACGGTGCCGGATATCACGGCACGTACCGCATCAATTTCCGGCTTGATCCGTTCAAGGGAATTGAGTGCATTAGTGGTCAATTCCAGCGCCACTCTCCCGGCCGCGCTCAGCTTGAAACCTGCCGGACCTCGCTCGCACAGACGCACACCCAGGCGCTCCTCGACCTCCTTGATATGCCTGCTGATCGAGGCCTTGGTCATATTCAGCCGGCGTTCAGCCGCAGCAAATCCACCGGCTTCAGCGGCGGCACAGAAAATACGCAGAGAGCGTAAGTCACGCTCGGTAAGGTCGAATCGGTTCATGGATAAAAGGTATCAGATTCCAAGACCATATCGCTAATAAAGTGATTTTACTTGCGCTTTCGCACTGGCTAATTTGGTTCCAGCAACCTTCACAACTACAACACTCCAAGAAATGGGGGAACTGCATCATGACTACACACAGTCGCCGAAGCATCGTGAAAACCGTGCTCTTAACCTCGCTGGTTATCTGTACTTCCACCTTCGCATTAGCCCAGGCAAGCACGCTTGCCGACATCAAGCAGCGTGGCAAGCTGACTGTGGGTACCGAAGCCGCTTACGAACCTTATGAGTTCGTTGAAAACGGCAAGGTTGTGGGTTACGGCCACGATATTCTGGAACAAATGGCCGCAAAACTCGGCGTCGAGCTGGAGCAGTTGAACTTGCCGTTCAACGGCTTGCTTCCGGGTCTGATGAGCAACAAATTTGATTTCGTGGCCACTTCCGTCGGGATCACTCCTGAGCGTGCCAAGCGGTTCGCTTTCAGTCAGCCCATCGGTATCGTCCGCTCATTGTTCGTCGTCAAGGCGAACAACACCACCATCAGCAGGCCCGAGGATGTAGTAGGCAAAGTAGTCGGGACCCAGATGGGCTCTTCAGCCCAACAAGCACTGCAGGAATACGATCGAGAACTCAAAGCCAGCAAAGGGCAGGGCTACGCGGATCTCAAACTATTCCAGGGCTATCCCGACGTCGGCCTGGCGATTGCCAATGGCTCGATCGATGCAGGTGTTCTACCCAGCAACGTATTGGCCGTGCAAATGCGCCGTCAGCCGGACGTTTATAAAACGGTGGGCGAAGTCGGCGACTCCAAACTGTTGGCTTGGGTAGTCAATGCCAAGAATCCAGAAGTACGTACCTTTATCAACGAAACGCTTGATGAGATGCGTGCTACGGGCAAGTTGGCCGAATTGCAGAAGAAATGGTTCGGCGAAACGCTGACATTACCGACTTCAGGGTACCTCCCTGACGCGGCCCTCTAAGTGGAGGGCCAGGTAATGATGAGCTGGTTGAGTGCGCACACCGCGCTGGGTCCGTTTTTCGATGGGTTGCTACAAGGCGCGGCAACAACATTTATCGCAAGTAGTCTGGCTTTTCTCATCGGGCTCGGATTAGGCGTGCTTTTACTTCTCCTGAGAGTCGCGGCGGGGCCGATTGGCCGATACGCGGTGATGGTCTACGTCAGTGCCATCCGCGGGACACCATTGTTGATTCAATTGCTTATCGCGTATTTCGTTGTGCCGGGCCTGATCGGTATTTCGCTGACACCACTGGAGGCAGGGATCCTGGCCCTGTCTTTCAACACGGCGGCCTACATCAGTGAAATCTTGCGCGGTGCTTTGACTTCGATTCCTCGAGGCCAGGTGGCTGCAGCCCAGGCACTGGGGATGCGCGCTCATCAGAAGTGGCGTTACGTGCTGTTGCCACAGATGTTCCATCGCTCCATTCCTCCGCTGACCAACGAGTACACCGTACTGCTCAAAGCCTCATCACTGCTGTCGATCATTGCCGTCAGTGAGCTCGCTACCGTGGCTCGTAACGCGACGCTGCAAAGTGATCTGCCACTGCAAGTGTTCAGTGCAACAGCGGTCGTTTACTTCCTGATTCTGCTGTGCGCTTCGTCGATCTCGCGACTCATCGAGCGCCGCCTTGCCAAGGTGATGCCAAATGCCCATTGATCTTGAAGTGGTCAGTCACGTAATCCCCGCATTGCTGCAGGGACTGAAAATTACCGCGACGGTCAGTGCCATCGGTATTCCGTTGGGGATGTTGATCGGAACGCTGTTCGCTTACATGGCTGATGCCCAGCATTGGCTGCCAAGATTGTTTGCCCGTAGTTATGTCGAACTTGTACGAAACGTACCGTTCCTGATCGTGGTGTACCTGCTGTTTTTCGGCCTGCCGCAGCTGGGAGTGCAAGCCTCATCCTTTGCGATCGCCATTGGTGCCACGGCGTTTTATACGGCCGGTTATTTCAGCGAAATTCTGCGCGCCGCCTTGAAGAGCGTGCCGGCCGGGCAGGCGCGCGCAGCGCGGTCACTGGGGTTTTCCGTCTGGCAGGTTCAACGCTACATAGTCGTGCCACAAAGCTTTGGCTACCTGATCCCGCCGACTACCAGCCTGGTCATCATGATGTTCAAGGACACCGCGATCTTCTCGGTAACCAGTCTTCCCGAGCTCACCTATCAGAGCAATCTGATGACCGCTGACACCTTTGCTTACCTCGAAGTGCTCGGCACCGCTGCATTGCTCTATTGGTTGTCGAGCATGGTCCTCGATGCACTTGGCCAAGTTCTGGAAGCCCGTGCAAGACACTGGCGGCATCGCTAGAAAATCCCATCACTCAGGAGTTTTTTATGAAGAATCTGACCGTTGCTCCACGTACCAGCCATCAGACCCTGCTTTATTCAGAACTGATGACCGATCTGGAAAACCTTCAACAGGCCGATATTGCCGTGCTTGGCATGCCTTTCGGTTCGCCCTACGGCCCGCGCTCATACACCAACGACCAGACCAATGCGCCGCAAGCAATACGTCAGCTCACGGACCGCATGGTGCGTGATCCGCGGCATTACGATTTCGATATCGATGGCCCGCTGCTGCAAGGTCGTAGCGATATCCGATTCATCGACTGTGGTGATGTATTGCCCGATGTCGCCAAACCAGGTGAGCACTATGAACGTGCCGAGCAGGCCGTACGCCAGCTTCTCAAAGCCGGAGCACTGCCAGTCATTCTGGGTGGTGACCACGGAATTACCACCCCGGTTTTACGGGCCTACGACAGTCTGGACCCGATCACCATCATCCATATCGATGCGCACCTTGACTGGCGCGACGACGTAAACGGGATCCGGGAAGGGTTGTCCAGCCCGATACGTCGTGCCTCCGAAATGGCCCATGTCGGCCGGATCTTCCAGATCGGACTGCGCGCCCAAGGCAGCGCACGCCCCGAAGATCTCGAGGTCGCGCGCGAGTATGGTGCGCAGTTGATCAGTGCCTATGAATTGCATGAGATCGGCATGGACGCGGTGCTTTCGCGTATTCCCGATGGTGGAAACTACTACCTGACCATTGATGCCGACGGTCTCGACCCGACCATCATGCCTGCTGTCGATGGTCCGGCCCCGGGTGGCGTGACTTTTTTACAGGCACGCAAGCTCATTCACGGACTGGTGAAAAAAGGACGGGTAGTGGGTATGGATATCGTTGAAATCCAGCCGGGCAAAGACAACGCAAGCAATCTCACCTGCGTGACGGCGGGACGCTTGATTGTCAATCTGATCGGCGCCTCTATTCGCGCGGGGTATTTCGACAAATGATTCAGACTACAGCCGCGGTGTCATCGGTTTCACGCTTTGCTGCAGATGTTCAGCCCCACTGCATCAGAATGCGCGGAATCAATAAATGGTATGGAAACTTGCAAGTCCTCAAAGACTGCTCGACGCACGTCAGTAAAGGCGAAATTGTGGTGGTGTGCGGGCCGTCAGGTTCAGGCAAGTCGACATTGATCAAGACGGTCAACGGTCTGGAGTCTTTTCAGAAAGGCGAAATCCTGGTGAATGGGCTGTCGATCGGCAGTGCAAAAACCGACCTGCCAAAGTTGCGCCAGCAAGTGGGCATGGTGTTTCAGCATTTCGAACTGTTCCCCCATATGTCGATCATCGAGAACCTCACGTTGCCACAAACGAAGGTGCTCCATCGTCCGACAAACGATGCGAAAGCCAAAGGTCTGGCATTGCTTGAACGTGTGGGCCTCAGCGCACATGCCCACAAGTATCCGGCGCAGCTCTCAGGTGGTCAGCAGCAGCGTGTTGCCATCGCCCGGGCGTTATCGATGGATCCGGTCATCATGCTCTTCGATGAGCCAACCTCGGCGCTGGACCCAGAGATGATCAACGAGGTACTGGATGTGATGGTGTCGCTGGCCAAGGACGGCATGACGATGATGGTGGTCACCCATGAGATGGGCTTTGCTCGGCGCGTGGCAGATCGGGTGGTTTTCATGGAAGAGGGGATGATCATTGATGACACATCCTCTGACGCATTCTTTAACGGGACGTCTTCGGAGCGGGCAAAGCTTTTCCTGTCGAAAATACTGGGGCACTGAGTTCCACGTTGTATCCAGCGTTCAATACGGAGTCAGTCAATTAAAGCTCGGTCAGCAGGTATCGATTATGGTTTGCCCTGCTGACTGACGCATTTCGTATTAGGTCTGCTTCGCATCGCGTGACAATAGCTACAACCAACAGTTGAACGATCTGAATACGGATATCCACTTAAGATGGAAGTCTGTTGCATGGGTAGCTGGGGAAAATCCTTCAACGCGCTGACCCTCCACATTCTGAGGCGGCGGTTCAAAACTGTTACACGACACCGGATTCGGGGGACGCTACCCGTTTCTTCAGCTGCCTGTTGCTCACGTCCCCAGGGCCTGATCCGTGCTTTTTCGCCCCACCTGCCACTTTCGCCACAATCGGCGTGGAACTAAAGTCAGGGGCGCACCTTCAGGGGATTTCCAGTCATGTACAGCTCGCTTGCCATACCGAGCACCGCTCGCCAATTGCATGACCGGATCTATGCTGGCGAGATCATCCGCTTCACTAACCTGCAGCCCATGACGGCGCTGGTGGAATATACGCGTGCGTTCCTCGAAGACGCGCTGCATCCCTGGTCGCCGCAACAGATCCATCGCCATTTGAGCCACCCTGAGCAGATTGAGCGCTTTGCGAAAATCCAGAACGACTTCGCAGGCTCGGCTGAGGTCCAGCAGCGCTGGCAGGACGTCGTGCAAAGCCTTGGCATCGCCCCCGATACCCTGGCGTGCGATCGCCTGCATTTGCGTTTTCAGCCGCATTGCGAGCCAGGGCAGTCGACGCCGCGTGCCCGCACGACGGCCACCATCGCGTTTCACCGCGATACCTGGGGGTCGAATATCTATGCACAAACCAACTGGTGGGCGCCCATCTATCCCATCTCGGCAGGGCGTACCGTCGCCTTGTATCCAGGCCTCTGGCAGCGACCGCTGGGTAATTCGAGCGCAGATTTCGATATGCGCGCCATTTTGCAGCGATCCCATCGAGACGGCCGCAATGTCGTGGATGCCGACGAAGCCATTCCGCATCTGCTGGAAGCGATCAGCCCGCAGGAGGGGATTGCCGTCGATATCGCTCCGGGGAGCCTGATCGCCTTTTCCGGGGCTCATGCCCATGCCGGTGTCGGCAATAGCACTGGGCTGACACGCATCTCTTTCGAGACCCGATCAATACTGATCGCCGACCTGTTGGCCGGATTGGGAGCGCCCAATGTCGATGGTCACGCGCCGTGGAAGACTATTGGACTGTTTCGCCGAATGAACGATGCGCAACGCCTGAACGAGATCCTTGGCTGCGGCTTTATCGAGCCCTATCTGCGGCCAGCAGAGCCCTGACGCTGGCGGCGGTAGTCGCTTGGGGAAAGACCGGTGTGCTTGCGAAATACATGGGCGAAGTGAATGGAGTTGGAGTAGCCCCATGGCCCCCCGTTAATTATGTGGGGCGCACAACATCACAGGTGAACCGGAGCCGCGGTCCGGAAAAGAAACCGCGGCAACCGATCGATCAGGCGGCGGGGAGCAGGCCTTTCTGTTTGGCGACATGAGTCGCCAGTGCGTCCATCAATTCCGGGGACAGGCAGTCATAGGGTTCCAGGCCGATCGAGCGCAAGCGCTCGCGGATAGCCTTCATTTGCGCTGGCGGTGTGCCGGTTTCGATGATGGAGGACACGAACGCCGCGAATCCCGGCGCAGCCCATCCGCTCTGTGGCGAAAGCTCGGTGTGGACGAAGTCCAGGCCATAAAATGCATGGTCCTTGTTCTCGATGCGCCCAAAGAGATGGGCGTGACACTGCTTGCAGGCGTGGCGCTGGATGGTGGCGGATTCGTCGACAATCGCCAGTTTTTCGCCGTGGGCAATGACGCTGACCTTATTTCGAGGCACCACGGCGATGACGGCGAATATTGCATTTTTTGGTTTCCAGCATTTGCTGCAGCCGCACGCGTGGTTATACAGAGTTTGCGAGTCGATCTTGACCTCGACCTTGTCGGTCGCACACAGGCATTGCAGAGTGCCACCTGTGAAATTCGGGGCGGCGGGTTGGATACCATTGTCCAGTGCAGGGTGAAGTTGCAAGGTGCTCATGCTGGCGTCTCCGTTTCAGGGTGTCAGACAAAAGTGCCTGGGGCCGTGCCCCAGACCGGTAGTTCATCGGAACTCCATGACCGCGCGGATCGATTTGCCTTCATGCATCCGATCGAACCGCGGCGGATTGCGAAAAGGACACAGTGCATAAACGAGTGACCTCCTTCGGTGCGACCGATCGGTTACCCAGATCAAGAATAGTCTGCGATGACGTCTCGAGCGCGGCCAGGACCAGCGCACGGACGAGTGTGCCGTATTCAGATGGAATCCACACACGCCCAAGGGTTTTCAGGTCTGCTTCTGGCCGGACAGAGACGGTCAAGCATTAGATCAACGATGCATTGGTTCGCCGTAGCATGTGGGTGCCGTACATGGTTGGGTCAAGGTCAATGGCTGTCACCCACGCTTATGTTCTCCGTGGGTTATGTCCAGGACTCGTAGCGCTATCCGACCCACGGCGGTCATTCGCGCAATCGCTGGATCGGTGCATGTTTTCCTGCATCGTCAGGAGTGCCACGTACCTATCTCAGGGTGAATGCTGTTTTGAGCGGTATGGCAACGTTGCGCAAGTTGTCTTTAAGCGTGATATCTACCGTCCAGATACCTGTGGGATCGCCTGGTTCTCCGATGAAATTGATCACGGGGGCGGCGTGGTACAGGTGATTCGACTCCCCCTTGAGGTGTCCTTGAAAACAAACGATATCTCGCTGATTGATCGACTCAGTACCATCCGGCCTGATGACTTTCAGGTCGCACGTTATGTCTGCTTCGTGATTGGCGTTGAGCTTCGGGTTGGCAAAAAAAATCAGCGTAAAGATCCATTTACCTTGGGTAGCAACCTTTGCTTCGTTAAATACGGGAATGGTTTCGGGCGAAGTATCCCACTTTTTTTCCCAATCGGGATCGGAGGTGATTAATAGTGAGCCACCAAACTCGCCGACGGATCGCCTTGATTCAGTGTCTGGGTATGGATTGCCATTTGAATCCTTCCAGTAACCGGCATGCAGATTTGACCATGAAAGTGACATCGCGATGAAAAAGGTGAGCAGTCGACGGTTCATGGGCGACTCACTATAAGTGAACGATATAAGTTGCGTAATGTTTGCGCCATTTGTGACTGATGACGCGCCTTGTCCATGTGTAATGCCTTGTTCCGCTTGAGTGTAGCGGCAGAAAACGCAACACAGAGTCACGAGAACCAATGGCAGGTTTTTTGTGCTCGTAAGGCGTCTTGAGCAAGGTGCTCAGGCATGCCCTCGTATCCGCTACGCACTTGTACCGTCAGATGGAAGATCGAAGCTGCCCAGCCAATGTCTCGCGATGAGCCTGTTCCCCGCTACGTTTGAGCACTGCCAGGACGTTGTAGGCCAGGATCGCCGAGGCAAAACCCAGCAACGCCGCCCGCGGAGCACCAAGGCTTTCGATTTCACTGTCCAGCACCGATTCCAGGCGCTGGAACATCCCTTCGATACTCCAGCGACGACGGTATAACTCGGCGATTTTCCCGGCGCTGACGGTGTCGGGCAAGTTGCTCCAGAACCACATCACCCATGCTGCAAGCTGTTGGGCTACCCGCAAGTGGCAAACCTACAGTATCCATTTCCAGAGCCAGAGGAATAACCGACCAGTCTTCCGATGCCTTTTCCTTGATAGGTCGGGTCGACAAATTCTGCGATCCATTCGGGTTCATCTCAAACCAGGTGCGCCACTGGTCGTCGCCGGGAATCAGTATGCCTATGCCAGCCAACCGTTATTGCTTGCAGCTTGGGGGCAGCGGTGGCGACAGCATGGCGCCAGCCCGGAAGAAGTGCAGGTCAAACTTGGGAAAATCCTTCAAGGCGCTGATCCTCCACATTCCGAGGCGGCGGTCCGGAAGCTGTTGCATGATGCCGGATTCGGGGACGCAACCCGTTTTTTCAGCAGCCTGTTCTGGAGTGCCTGGCTGACGTGTAAAACGGTCTGAACATCGATGTTAAAGGCTGCTCTCGGCCGTTTTCCGCCCTGCGTGAAGTCCAGCAACAGATCATGCTCAGATGTCGGGGTGGTAAAAAACGATACTGGTTGCGACGGCCGTTGCAGCAGGAACTTCAGGGTATTGGCCAGGTCAATAGCGGCCCTGTATCGCAAATGCCGAACAGCGCTGTGATCTGTTTTACTGTAGGAGCTGGCTTGCCAGCGAAGAGGCCCGAAAGATCGATGCACAATTCAAGGCCGCCTTCGCTGGCATGCCAGCGTCCGCCACTGATGCCAACCAAGAGTTTTCTGCCGGGCCTCATCCTGGTGTTCTGCGCCGTCGCGTCGTTTTGTTCCGTCGCTGCCGAGCGAAGCGCGCCCGCGCAAAGCAACAGCGCATCGACCACCCTGATCGAAACAGCCTCGCGGCAGTATGAAAATGGCCAACTGGACCAGGCCGCCGCGACGTTGGAGCGCGCTCTGCATATCCAGCCGAATAACCCCGCAACGCTGCATTACCTCGGTGTGTTGCGTCTTCAGCAGGGGCAGTACCAGCAGGCTGAAACCTTGGCGGCTCGCTCGAACATGCGGGTTGGTCGCAACGTCGAGTTGCGCAACCGCAACTTCCAATTGATCCAGGCGGCGCAGCAGGCCCAATCTTCGGGTACCCCACCCAATGCCAAAGAGGATCTGGTCGCAGTACAGAAGGGTCTGGAAGAGGAGACCCAAAGGCGCCGCGAAGCGGAAAAGGCCGTTGCTGAACAATCCACTCCGGTCACTGGGCACGACGCTGGCAACTTCGCTGGCGCAGAGACAGATCAGGTTTCGGATGCGCCGATGGCCGGAAGAGCCGGGCCCGAAGGAACATTACAAATGGCTAATGTCGAGCCAGAGCGGGCGTACGCTGAGGCTGAGATTCCCCGTGGCCAAATGCCGCCACCGGGTAAATGCCGAATCTGGTTTCCTGATCGTCCGCCCGGGCATCAGCCTGCACCCGGCAAATGCAAGAAGCTGCGATATCGGGTTCCTTCAGGGGCCTATCTGGTGCGCGGTTGAGTTTGCGAGTGTGGCCGTTTTCTGCCTGTCGTGACCGGCAGAAGGTGACCTATTGCGGTCGTAGACGGCACCGATTGAATGATCGCTATTGTTCCAGCCAGTCACGATGAATCTGCGGAAAGCGCTCTTGCAGCCATTTGATAAAAGCTTGCACTTGCGGCGCCAAGTGCGTCCGGCTTGGGTACAGCATCGACACAGGGCGAGGGGCCGGCCGGTAGGGTCTTAGAATCTCCACCAAAGCGCCGCTGTCCAGATACTCAGCCACGGCGATTCCTGGCGCCTGGATAATTCCGAAGCCCGACACGCCGCACTGAACGTAGGCATTCGACTCGGTGACTGTGACACCGGAGTTACTCACAAAAGCCTGATCCTGACCTTTTACAGAGAAGTGCCAAGGCAATGTTCTGTTGCTCTGACCGGACAAGAAGTTGACGCCGCGATGGGAGGTCAAGTCGTCGAGTGTCTCGGGTTCGCCGTGCTCGCTCAGATACTCGGGCGCCGCACACGTCACCATGGTTGCCATCGCGATGGGGTGAGCGATCAATGTCGAGTCCGGTAAATCGCCTATACGCAATGCACAGTCGATGCCTTCACCTATCAGGTCAACGGCCCGGTCGGTCACGCCCAGTACCATGTTGATGCCGGGGAAGATGTCAGTGAATTCTTTCAGGCTTTTGATGAACTTTAATTGCGCGAAAGCGGTCGGGATATCGACGCGAAGTCGGCCCACCAGCGTTGCTCCTGTGCGGTCAAACATCGAGGTCGCGGCAGAAATATCCGCGAGAATTTCCTGCACTCGCTCATAGAACCGTTCGCCCTCGGTGGTGAGCGCTACCTTTCTCGTGGTGCGTTGAAACAGGCGTACGCCCAAAGACGTCTCCAGCTCCTGGATATAACGGGTGACCTGAGGTCGCCCGATGTCCAGCGACTCGGCGGCTTTAGTGAAGCTGCCGAGTTCAGCAAGCCTGGCGAACAGTCGCATTGATTGCAGCAATTCCATAATGTCCTACCTGACCGAATACAATTGTTGTCTCAAGATAGAACAATCATGTCCTTTTCTACGTATTTATTGCGCCCCCTAAACAGCGAAAGATATGTCCAAGGCGAACCCGGTGCGGGTTGCAGCCATTGACTCGTTTTGGAGATTCGCAATGAAAGCTTGGTTATTGAAAGATTTCGGGCTCGACAACCTGCAACTGGGAGAGACTGCGACCCCGCAACCCAAGGCCGGTGAGTTGCTCGTAAAGGTCGGCGCTGTCTCGCTCAATTTTCGTGACAAGGCGATCGTTGACGGTATCTATGAGCCGCATAGGGTGCCCAAACCCCTCATCCCGGTTAGTGATGCAGCCGGCACAGTGGTCGCGGTGGGTGACGGCGTCACGCGTTTTAAAGTCGATGATCGGGTCAACTCGCATCTGTACTCCCGTTGGCTGGATGGCGAGCCTGGGCCGAATGAACCGGATTACTGTTTCGGTTCGCCATTGCCTGGCGGTTTGGCCGAATACATGATCATCCACGAAGACAGCGCCGTGGCTGCGCCAGACAACATGAGCGATGAAGAGGCGGCGACGCTGCCGATTGCCGCGCTCACGGCGTGGTACTCGCTGGTAGACTTTGGACAAATTCAGCCCGGGCAAACCGTGTTGGTTCAAGGCACTGGCGGTGTGTCCATATTTGCCGTGCAGATCGCTACTGCGCTTGGCGCGAAGGTGATCGCAACGTCGAGTAGCGACGAGAATCTGCAAGCCGTGAAGAGGCTGGGAGCCGTAGCGGGCGTCAACTACAGAACTACTCCGAACTGGGCAGACGAAGTGCTGAGGTTGACCGAAGGGAAGGGCGTGGATCTGCTGCTCGATGTGGCCGGTGGCGCCGGCATCAATCAATCGGTCGCAGCGACCAAGGCATCCGGGCGTATTGCGCAGATCGGCTTTTTGACCGGGCAGACCGTTGAACTCGATCTGATGCCACTGATTTTCCGCCAGACGACCATTCGCGGTATTGCCGTAGCGCCGCGCTCATCGTTCGACCGGATGAATGCGTTCCTTGACGAACACAAGATTCGTCCCGTGATTGATCGGGTATATCCGTTCGAGAAAGCACGAGACGCTTACGAGCATCTCGCGAAGGGAGCATTTGGAAAGGTTGTAATTAAAATCGCTTGATACCGTCAAGGCGCCAATATGCCGCCTTTTTTCACCTACCTCAGTAGATCCACTTACGAAGTCTGAGCCGGGCGAGACTCAGACTCGAACGTCCGCTTCTGGCTGATTCTATTGAAAATAGTCGACCATGGTTTGCGCAGCAGAAAAGTATGCGTCCGAGATTGAAATCTTTACTTGCGGCAGAGGTTTCGGACTCGGATTTCACGTAGCAGTGTGCAAAAAGGCGTTTTAACCAGTCAATGACCCGGCTGTTGGGGCGAACCGACTTTTTCAACAGAATCGGCCGGTTCCTGCCTGTCGTGACCAGCAGAAGTCGACCCAGGGTGTGTAAAAACGCCTGCGCGAACCCTTGCTATGATTTCTGAGGATTTCATCGCAGGGATCGCCCATGAAGCGCTTTATCCAAGGTGAACATCGAGGCCAAGGCACCTAATTCGGTTCCCGCCGTGGATCGACGCGTGGTAAGCGTCGGCGATCGAGGAACTAAAATATGGAGGCTTGGAGGGGGCTGGCCCCGATCTTCTGTTGCGCTCTCTAGTTGTTTGCGAGGAGCATCATGGAGCGGGACTGGGAAAAGCGGTGTTGTCGGAACTGGAACAATCAGCGGCCTCCCAAGGCGCAGCCCGACTGCATTTGTTGACCCAAAACGCGGTTGATTTTTTTGCAACCAGTGGGTACGAACTGCTTGATAGGGACAAGGCGCCTGTCGCCATAACCCAGACAGCTCAGTTCAAGCATTTGTGCCCTTGCTCAGCAAGCTACCTGCGGAAAACTTTAAGCGCTTCCCATTGTGCGGAGTAACCCATCGAATCGATTCCGGGCCATCGCTAGCGTGGAGGGTCACGCGAGCGATGGCTGAGTGCTATTTAGATAATTCAAAGCTTCCGAATCGGGTTATTGGCTGGCAAGGGCGTGGAGCGCGACCCGCGAAGCGGCCAGGTCCCAAGCCGCGGTACCAACGCTTTTAAATACAATGGGCCGCGACGAATCGATTGGGCCGCGAATGGCTGCGGCCAGCGATCTGACTTGAGACCAGTCCACACCTGCCCGCAACAGATCGCCTGCTTCGTGCTGCGCACCGGCGGGATCGTCAGCATAGAGAACGCTACCGTCCAGAGTGACTTTGCCAAGCTCCGCCATCTCTGGCTTGAAAGCGCCTACACCAATAATCAATCGACCAGGTTTGGCTGGTTCGTTGTAGACCGGCTCGGTGCTGGTGGTTACGGTGATTACCACATCCACGTCGGGAATGCTGTCGCCGCACGGTTGCAAATGCTCGTGCAGGACTCGATTGTTGTTGCAGAAGCCTGCCGTCGCTTGTGCGTCAATTCCTCGAACCCACAGCATGCACTGTGGGTAAAGAGCATTGATGGCTTGTACGTGATGACGTGCTTGTGCGCCGGTCCCGAACAGCAAGATCTGTTTCGGTTCATGCTTGAACAGCGTCCGAATTGCCAGGAGGGTTACTGCCGCTGTGCGACGCCCTGTGACCTCCGGGCCGTCGAGCAAGCACTTTATTTGTCCGGTTACGGCATCACATACGGTTACCGTGCCGTTGATCGTGGGCAGCTGACGCTGCACATTCCCCGGCTGGACGTTAACCAGTTTGTGGATGCCGATGTCCTGTGCGGTGGCGGGCATGCTCAGCAAAACACCGCCGTCACCCAAGGGTACAACCAAGCGCTCAGGGCTCAGAATTGAACCGGCTTGCAGCTCGGTTGCGGCTTGGGCAATAGCGTCAACGAGTTTTTTGAAATCCAGCAGTGCCGCTGTCTGCGCTTGATCACAGACGGTAACCGAAAGGTTTTTCGGGGCGGCATTATTCGCCAGCCTATTAGTCATTGGATATTCCTTTTGCTCAGATCAGTGGTGGCGGATGTCGGAACGAAACTGCTGTGCACGCAAGTGCGTTGATAAACGGCCTGCGCCTGGCATATGGGCGGCACAGCCATCTCAGGCAAGCCGTACCCTTATGTGGCCTCAGTGTAAAATTTGCGCAAGAAAGGCCTTGGCCCGCGCGCTGTTCGGGGCGCTGAAGAAGTCCTGAGGCGGTGCGTCCTCAATGATCTGGCCGCCGTCGAGAAACAGCACGCGCTCGGCCACTTGCCGGGCAAAGCCCATTTCGTGGGTCACGCAGAGCATGGTCATGCCGCTGCCGGCCAGGTTAACCATCACATCCAACACTTCGCTGACCATCTCCGGGTCGAGCGCCGAGGTGGGTTCGTCGAACAGCATGATTTTGGGTTCCATGCACAACGCCCGGGCGATGGCCACGCGCTGTTGCTGGCCCCCCGAGAGCTGGCTGGGGTACTTGCTGGCCTGGCTGGCGATACCGACTTTTTGCATAAAGTGCCGGGCCAGTTCCTCGGCCTTCTTGCGGCTCATGCCGCGCACCGAAATCGGGGCCAGGGTGCAGTTATCGAGCACGCTCATGTGCGGGAACAGATTGAAGTGCTGGAACACCATGCCAATTTCACTACGGACCTTGGCGGCCTCGCGGTTGGTCTGGGCCAAGTCGGTGTCGTTGACCAGAATGCGGCCTTTTTCGGCGATTTCCAGGCGGTTGATGCAGCGGATCAGCGTCGATTTACCGGAGCCGGAAGGCCCACAGAGTACGATGCGCTCGCCTTCGCGCACTTTCAGATCGATGTTGTGCAGCACATGGAAGGCGCCATAGAACTTGTTAAGGCCGGCGATATCGACCACCACCTTACGGGTGTCCGGGCTTGCGGCGAGCGGAGTGTCTACAGCGGCAGAGAGGGCATGCATGGTCTTGTCTCCGGCAATCAGTGGAAGCGCTCGGCGCTGTACGGGGCAGGGTCGGTAAAGGGCATGGCACCGGTCATCAACTCGGCCAGCAGACGGCCGCAGACCGGGCCGAGGGTCAGGCCATGGTGGGCATGCCCGAAGTTGAACCACAGGCCTTTGTGTCGTGGCGCCGGGCCGATCACCGGGCACATGTCCGGCAAGCATGGACGGCGTCCCAGCCAAGGCTCGGCATCCAGGCGTTCGCCCAGCGGGTAGAAGGCGCGCGCCAGCTCTTCACAGCGACGTAGCTGGATTTCGTTGACCGGATCCTGGCTGTCGGCGAACTCGATCCCGGTGGTCAGGCGAATGCCGCCGACCATCGGCGCCAGGACATAACCGCCCACCGGGTCAAGCAGCGGTTGTTGCAAGCGCGTGCCAGGCAGGGCGGCATAGTGCATGTGATAACCGCGCTTGATCGCCAGTGGAATGTCATACCCCAGTGGCTCGAAAATGCCCCGGGCTTGCGGGCCGAGGGCGACCACGGCTTCGTCTGCAATCACCAGGCCCTGTTCGCTCTGCACTTCCCATTTACCCACGCGCTGGCGCAAGGACAGGGCTTGACCAAGGGCGAACACGCCGCCGCGTTTGACGAACAGTTTGGCATAACCGCGTGTCAGGCCGCCGGGGTCGCTGACGGTCTTGGGGTCCAGCCAGTGAATGCCGCCGACCACGCAGCTGTGCATGCCCGGTTGACGGGCATGCATCTGGTCGCGGTCGAGCACTTCGTAATTCAGGCCATAGTCCATGAGCGCAGCCGCGTCGCGTTGGGCCTTGGCAAACGCCGGTGGAGAGTTGTAGGCCTCGACCCAGCCACTGGCCTGGATCAAGTGATCCATACCGGCCGGTGCGCAGAGCAGGTCGTGTTCGCTGACGCAGCGCTCCACCAACGGCAGCATGGCCCGGGTTGCGGCGGCCAGGCCCTTGGCCCCGGAGTGCCGCCAGTACTGCAGCAGCCATGGAGTGGCCTTGGGCAGGTACTTCAGGCTGTAGCGCACGTCCGACTGCTGGTTGCCCGCGTAGCGCAACAGGCTCGACAACTGTCGCGGGAACGCGTAGGGAATCACGCTGGCGCGCTCGATCAGCCCGGCATTGCCGTGGCTGGTGCCGTTACCCGGCTGCTGGCGGTCGATGAGCACGACCTTACGGCCACGGGCCTGTAACTGGAGTGCGGTACTGACGCCGACAATCCCTGCGCCCAGAACGATGGTTTCGCAATGCATGGTATTTCCCTGATGCAGGGGCGCGCACGGCAGCCCGGGGCAATTTGGTTTACTGCAGGTGACGGCCGAGGCGGCCCTCGAGCGCTTTCAGGCTGCGCCGCACGACTTCCACAATCAGCAGATAGAGCACGGCGGCCCAGAGGTAGATCTGGAAGTCGAAACTGCGCGAGAAGGCCAGCTTGGTCACCCCCATCAAGTCGTAGATGGTCACCAGCGAGGCAATGGCGCTGGCCTTGATCATCAGGATCAGTTCATTGCCCAGCGGGCCAATGGCGACCAGCAGCGATTGCGGCAGGATGACTTTGCGAAAAGTGGTCCAGCGCGACAGGCTGAGGGCTTTCGAGGCCTCGCGCTGGCCTTGGGTCACGGCCAGGATGCTGCCGCGCAAAATCTCGGCCTGATAGGCCGCGGTGTTCAGGGTGAAGGCCAGCAGCGTGCAGAACCAGGCGTCACGGAAGAACCACCACATACCCACGTCCTGCCAGAAGCCTTTGAACGAACCCAGGCCGTAATAGAGCATGAACAGCTGTGCCAGCAGCGGCGAACCGCGGAAGAAATACACGTAGGCGCCGGTAAAACGGCTGATAAAGCGGTTACTCGACAACCGGCCCAGGGCGATCAGCAGACCGAGCAGGGCGCCAAGGGTGAAGGAAATGGCCACCAGCTTGGCAGTCACCAACAGACCTTCGATGAAACGGGGACCGTAGCGCTCCAACAAGTCAGGGCTGAGGAACAGATTTTGCAATTCATCGAAGCTCATGGGCGAACGCTCCGTTGATGGCGGCTGAAATACTGCTCCAGGAACTGGAACAGGCGGCCGGAAATGGCCGAGAAAAACAGGTAGCCAAAGCACGCCACGGTGTAGAACAGCATCGGTTCCTTGGTGACGCTGACCGCCAGGTTGGTCTGGCGCATCAGGTCGACCAGGGAGATGGTCGACACCAGCGAGGTGTCCTTGAGCAGTGACAGCCAGTTATTCGACAGTCCCGGCAAAGCAATGCGTACCAATTGCGGCAGTACCACCTTGGCAAAGGTCGCGCGTCGGGACAGGCCAAGGGCGGCGGCTGCTTCGAACTGGCCCTTGGCCACGGTTTTGAAGGCGCCGAGCCAGATCTGGCTGGAGAACGCGGCGAACACCAGGCTGAAGGCGATCATCGCGGCGACGAAGGGGCTGATCGCGACTTCGGCCTCGTAGCCCATCGCGGCCAACAGTTTCTGCGCACCGATCTGGCAGCCGTAATAGATTATAAGCAGGGTCAGCAGTTCGGGCAGTCCGCGGAACACGGTGGCAAACACCGTGCTCATGGCACGCGGCCAGCGACGTCGGGAACGGGCGGCCAAGGCCAGGCCCAGGCCCAGCGGCAGGCCAATCGGCAGGCAGCTCAAGGCCAGGACAATGGTCACCAGGGCGCCGGCCAGCAAGGCCGAACCCCAACCGCCGCTGGCGAAGGATAGCAATGACAGGTTTTCGAACATGCTCGAACCCTCTCGGTAAATTAAACTCGCACGCCCTCGCCGCACCCGTGTGCGGGTGCGGTGCAGCATGTCGGCAAGTAACGACCCTCAGGCGCGCCTGAGGACTCGGGGGATCAATAGATATCGAAGGCGAAGTAGCGACTGGAGATCTTCTTATAGGTGCCGTCGGCGACGATTTCATCCAGCGCCTTGTTGAAGCGCTCGCGCAGGGCATCGTCACCCTTGCGCACTGCGATCGAGGCATCGGCGGTGGTGCCGTTGACGTCGCCGATGATCTTGCAGCAGTCCTTGCCAGCGCTGTCGACCCAGGCCAGCAGCGGAAACTTGTCGGCAATCACCCCGTCGATCCGGCCAGTCGCCAAGTCGCTGTTGGCTTCATCGAGGGTAGGGTAGAGCTTCACGTCGGCACCGGCCGGGCCGTAATGATCTTCGGCATAGATGGCCTGGGTCGAGGATGACTGGGCACCGACCGTGCGGCCCTTGAAGTTAGTCTGGGCGTCGGTGATGTTCGAGTCCTTGGATACCGCCACGGACAGGGGGGTACGGTAGTAGTGCCGGGTGAAATCGATTTTCTGCTTGCGCTCATCGGTGGCGATCATCGAAGCCACGACCGCATCGTATTTCTTCGCCATTAGCGCCGGGATAATCCCTTCCCAGTCCTGGGCGACGATGCTGCACTGCACGTTCATGCGTTCGCACAGCGCGTTGGCGATATCCACATCGAAACCGTGCAGCTTGTTGTCCGAGTCAACGTAGTTGAACGGCGGGTAAGCGCCCTCGGTAGCAATCTTCAGTACTTCAGCCTGCGCGCTGGTGGCCCCGGCCAGGACCATTGCGCATACACCGGCAAAGCGAATGACGTGTTTCATCCAGCACCTCGTTTTATTGTTTTAAGTTTGGTGACGATGTGTATCCAACGAACTCGTTGTGTAAGGCCGCGATGGCTTCAAGACGCTTTTCGACCTCGGGACCCAGCTGTTTGCAGACGTCGTTGACCAGCAGATGGACCAGCGACAGCATTGCCGCTGTCGATTCCCAGAACAGGTTGAACTCGGTGGGCACGCGGAACACTTCATCGGCGTTCTGTTCGGCCCAGTCGCAAAAGGTGTCGGTGATCAGCGTGACAGGGATTCCGGCATCGCGGGCCTTGCGGCACAGGGTCAGGGCGTGGCGGGAATAGCGGCGGGCTTCGAACACCACCAGTGCACTGTCTTCGGGGGCACTGAGCAACACGTCGGCGTAATGCCCGGCGGCACCGTCGACCCAGTGTGTGTCATCGCGCAGGTACTGCAGCAGATGCACCATGGATGCTGCGATGCCACGCTCTGTCTGGAACCCGGCGACGAACACCTTGCGCCGGGTGGCCAGGCGCTGGCTGACGTTGTGCCAGGTCGGAGTGAGGCTATATTCGTAAACCTTGACCAGAGCCGCGACTTCCAGCTCGAAGCTGCGCGGCAGGCCTTGCGGGCCCCGGCTGGCTTGATGGCGAAACTCCTGCAAGCGATCGCCCACCAACCATGGGCCTTCGCCCAGATCGACCTTGAGGTCGTTTTTCAGGTCTTTGAAGTGGCTGTATCCGAGGGAGCGACAGAAGCGCCCCACACTGGACTCACTGACGTTCAATTTCGCGGCAATATCAGCGGCAGTCTGGAACGGCAGTTCATAGAGGTTGGCCAGCATATAGTTAGCAATCACCCGGCCTGAGGCGGAGGCGGTTGAAAGACTGCTTTCAAGGCGTTGTTTGATGGGCGGGCTCAAGGCTGCTTCCTGTTGTTTTTCAGCGCTTACGAAAGAAAATGCGTGTTTTCTGGCATAAAGTCAATACATGACAGATAACTGTCATGATCGGCGATCGTCACTCTGGTACGCAGCATCGACAACTCGGTTTGAGGTTCAGGATGCCCCAGGCACGACCTTGGACAGTGAAGACGCCAGGAATCCCATGTGCGCCATCCTCTTGGTCACCTGGCACGACATCAGTCATTTTCTAATCCATCGTCGGCAGGACGCCTGAGGAGGGAGAAACGCAACGTTCTGAAACGGTCAACTGTGAGTGAACGTCCAGAGATCGGGGGTATTCATCTGCCAGGTATTCGATAACCGTATCGTCATCCCGAGGGCCGAGCGAGGTCAGATAGTCCGTTGAATCAGACCGCAACCGGCCCTCGTTTTTCTTCACCATCACTATTGCTGCCATCGCCTTGGGCCGGCCGGTAATTTCTCATCATTACCGGATGCTGCCAAATGGCTACTGACCGTTGGAATGCTACTGGGAAGGCTCGAAATCCTGACTGTGTTGGTGCTTGTCACTCCCGTCTGTGGATTCAACTGGCCGATGTGACACGCTCGATCCCTCTGAGCGGTGTTGCGCAATCAATGGCTATTTCTGTCCCAAATTTTGTTGAGCAGTAAACAGCGCGCCGAGAAATTGCTCCAATGCGCCTTTCGGTGTTTGTCCCTGACGAGTAATGCAGTGAAAAGCCGCGGTATAAGCCAGCCTGGCGGGCAAAATCGGGCGGAGCAACCCGCGGCTGACCCAGATGTTGGCATAGTGCGTCGGTAGATAACCGATGGATGTCCCGGAGGACACCAGCATCGCGATAGCTTCCATGGAGAATGCGCTGACCGAATTGCCGAAATGCAAGTTGTGCGGTCTGCGGCTTTCCAGCATATAGCCACGATTGACGTAGTCCGCTGCGCAGATTTCATCGTCACTCAGGCTAGCGTCTGAGCGCGAAAAGAACGGATGTTCTTTTCCGCAGTAAAGGTTTTGCTCTTCCTCGAAAAGTGCCTGGTAGTGCAACCCTGACAACTGGTGATTGAAGCAGCCAATGGCAAGGTGCAAACGCCCCTCCAGAACGGCTTGCTCCAGTTCATCTGCGCGCATGATTTGCAGATCGATCCGGGTGTCCGGTGAGTCTTTACGAAAAAGAGTGATAGCCAGAGGCAAAGGTGCGATGTCTAGCGTAAGCAGGTTGTCGACGCTACCAATCTGCAAAAACTCGGGAAAGTGCTCGTTGAGCATGGCGACGCGCTGGCGAAACCGGTCGATGTCTGCATACAGCTCCTGCGCAGCCGCATAGGTTTGCGCCCCTTGCTCGGTTAACTGGAAACCACCCTTGCCACGCAGGCACAGCGTAAAGCCCAGGCGTACTTCCAGATCCCGTACCAACACGCTCAGGCGCGACAGGCTGGTGTTCAAGCGCACCTGCGCGGCGGTGAAGCCGCCCGCATCGACGATAGAACAGAATATGCGCAGCATGCGCAGATCGACGTCGGAGAGATTGGTCAGCATGACGGTCCCCTGATCAGAAAAATTCCCGTCCAAAAACGGCGCGCGCTCTTATACCAGCAATATCGGTTTGCGGGTTATCCCCCGCAACTTCGACTTATCGATCATGACATCTGCCGGGCCGCTCGCACGTTTGTAACGCACAGGGGCGGGCGGAGGTTTTCACTTTCGCTTTTGCGAAAGTCAGGTTCTGCGTTGTGGAATTTACCCCCGATACCTTTTTTCCAATACTGACTCCAGTGCCGGGTAGCGTTAGCCGAAGGTCAAGTACACGTTAAACCCTCAAGAATAAAAATTAACTTGTAACGGAGTGCTATATGGCAATTCAGCTGAAGTCCGGACAAGCCAGACCGACCATCGAGGTCCGTTCCATCGATTACGTTCCGCGTGCGGAAAGGCACGGGAAGGTATGGCATCAAGGTCCGTTCTGGTTCACTGGCAATTTCGTCTTTCTCACGATGATGGTGGGCTTCATCGGGCCGAGCATGGGCCTGGGAGTTTTCTGGAGTGTCCTGGCCGTGGCCATAGGCGCGTGCTTTGGCACTTTGTTCATGGCGTTGCACGCCAACCAGGGACCGAAGCTGGGTATGCCGCAGATGATCCAGTCGAGGGCGCAATTTGGAAGTCGCGGCGCCATCGTGCCCTTTGCGGCAACCATCTTTGTCTACATTGGTTTCATCGTGTTCGGGGTCATCCTGGTAACCCAGGCATTGCAACTCGTATTCCCCGGATCGAAGTGGTTCTGGTATCCGATGCTCATTGTGTTGAGCATTGTCATCGCCGTGGTCGGGTATGACCTGCTGCATTTCGTTCAGCGTTGGTTGACCTACTTGCTTATCGCCGTTTTCGGCGTCGTTACCGCGATGGCCATTACTGCGCTTCCCGCGGCCAGTAGCGTGACACCGGGCGGCGGGTGGAACACGACCGCTTTCCTGGTTCAGCTCTCGCTCGCCGCTGGCTACAACATCAGCTATTCCGTCTACGTCTCGGATTACTCTCGCTACCTGCCCGAAGATTCATCCAGCCCGAAACTGATTTTCTGGACGTACCTTGGCGCCGCCGCCTCCGCGGTATGGCTCATGTCGCTCGGCGCTGTTCTGGCCAGCTATATTCCCGGTGCCGACGGCATCGTCTCCCTGGTGCAAGTCGGTGACTATTTCTTCCACGGTTTCGGGACCATCGTCGTGCTGGTCGGCGCCGTCGCCCAGCTATCGGTGACCGGTATCAATTGCTACGGAGCGATGCTGACCGGTATTAGTGCGCTCGATGGCTTCAAACCTGTGCGGCCGACGATAAAGCTGCGAGTGATGGGGTTGCTGCTGGTAGGCACGGCGTCACTGGTGATTGCCCTGGCCATCCCCGAAGCCTACCTGGGCAGCTTCAATGGTTTCGTGCTGCTCATGCTGTATTTCCTGATCCCCTGGACGGCGGTCAACCTGGTTGATTTCTACGCCATTCGCAAAGGCGAGTATGCGATCGCCGACATTTTCAATCCGCAGGGTGTGTATGGGCGCTGGGCGTGGCGTGGGGTGCTGGCGTACTTCGTTGGTTTCGTGGCCATGATTCCGTTCTTCTCGATACCGTTTTTCGTGGGACCTGCGGCACAGGCCCTGGGCGGGGCCGACATTGCCTTCGTCCCCGGCCTGCTTGTCGGCGGCGGCCTCTATTACCTGTTGGCTCGAAAAGTCGAGCGTTCGGCGGAGGCCAAGGCCCGACACCAGAGCCGGCTTGAGCTCGAAGGTGCAATCGACTGACCCCGGCGGGCTCACTCACACCCCATTCGTTCTCATCAAGCAGTTACAACTCCGGACCCAATAAGGATTTGCAATGACAAGCCAGACAGAAAAAACCGTAGCCATCGTGCAGAAACCTGCAGCCGTACTCGATGTACCTGAATCACTGCGACGGGCAGCAGCCCATATTGCCGAGGCGGCGTCATTGGGGGCAGAGCTTGTCGTATTTCCCGAGACATGGCTCAGCTGCTATCCCGCCTGGGTATTCGGGATGGCCGGATGGGACGACGCAATCGCCAAGGCTTGGTACGCAAAATTACTCGCCGACAGTCCAGCCATCGGTCGACCCGACCAAATGGACGATGACCTGGCGATGCTTCGCGAAGCCGCCCGGGAACACAGAGTGACTGTCGTGATGGGGATGAACGAGCGCTCCCGTCCACACGCAGGTTCGCTATACAACTCGCTCGTCACGATCGGGCCTGATGGGCACATTTTGAACGTGCACCGCAAACTCACTCCCACGCATACCGAGCGAACGGTATGGTCCTGTGGGGATGCGTCCGGACTGCGCGTAGTCGACACTCCGGCGGGTCGTGTGGGGGGATTGGTCTGTTGGGAGCATTGGCATCCTCTCGCACGTCAAGCTCTGCATGCTCAAGATGAGCAGATTCATGTGGCCGCCTGGCCGGATATGCCGGAAATGCATCACATCGCTGCGCGGTCGTACGCATTCGAGGGGCGATGCTTCGTTTTGTGCGCAGGCCAATACCTTTCGACAGACGACATCCCCGCTGACTTGCTGGCTGCGTACCGGCGTGGTGTGGGGCGGGACGCTCCGGAACAGGGGCTTTTGTTCAATGGCGGTTCGGCGGTCATCGCGCCAGACGGTTCGTGGGTGACGGCCCCGCTTTTTGGCGAACCTGGCATTGTTTTAGCCAAAATCGACCTATCGCAGATCGACGCACAGCACCATGATCTCGATGTGACGGGGCACTATCTGCGACCTGACATTTTCGAACTGTCAATTGATCGGCGTGTACGAACGGGTTTGAGCCTCTGTGACAGCTGAAGCCAGGGAGAGCTCGCATATTGCGCAGACAAACCGAATGACTGCTATTGGCCGACACTGGTGAAAAAGTCGGTCTGCCCGAACTGCCTGACCATTGACTGGTGAAAACGCCTTTTTTGCGCGCGCCATGTGAAATCCGAGTCCGGAAGCCTCTGCCAAAAGTAAAGATTTCAATCTCGGACGCGTACTTTTTCGATGCGCAAACCATGGCCGACTTTTTCAACAGAATCGGCCGATTTTTGTCTTCCACGACCGACTAAAATCAACCCGTAGCAGGCCCTTAGATTAAAAAAAATAAATCCATCCCCAAAGCTTGCTGCAAAGCTAGACTTTAAGTCCTGCCTTTGCTTGTGCGGAGAAGAACGATGTTGGCACTCCATCAACATGTCCGATTGCTCTCGTTTGGCCTGTTGATCGGCCTGTTCGCAGCGCCATTGCAGGCGGCAGAAAAACCCACCACTGCTCCTGCGCCCGCGGTTCAACTGGAACCCAAGGCGCTGGAAGTTCTGCAGGCGATGAGCGCGAAGTTGGCCGGCGCGCAGGGTATGAGCTTCACAGCCATCACGACCTACGAGAAGCCTAGTCGGCTTGGGCCGCCCTTGGCCTACAGCACGGTGGCGCAAGTCAACGTGCAACGGCCTGATCACCTACGCGTAATGACTTCGGGTGATGGCCCGGCGACCGAGTTTTACTATGACGGCAAGCGTGCCTATGCCTTTGCTCCGACGGAAAACCTGTTGGCGCAAGCGGATGCGCCACCCACCATCGATGCGACCCTTGAGGCTGCGTACCAGCGTGCCGCAATTTACTTTCCTTTTACCGATGTGATCGTCGCCAATCCTTATCAGGATTTGGCCAGGGATATGCGTTTGGCGTTTTTCATCGGACAGTCCACGGTGATCGGGGATACCACGACTGATGTGATCGCTTACGCTAATGACATCGTATTCGTCCAAGCCTGGATCGGCGCGCAGGACAAGCTTCCTCGCATGCTGCGTGCAGTGTTTCGCGATGACCCCACCCAATCCCGGCATCAGGTCGCGTTCAGCGATTGGAAGCTTGCCTCGGCGTTGTCAGCGGACAACTTCAAACCAGAACACCTCGACAAGGCCCAACAGATCGAGTTTGCCCCGCCGCCAGACATGCGCGCCCCGGTTGGGGCTAAACCGCCGCAAGCAAAACCCTGAGTGAGGAGGATGAACCATGACCCGATCAACCTTGAGGCTTGCCGGCCTGTTAGTTGTGGCATTCACCTGTGATCAGGCTGCGGCCTGGTCGCACGCTTCCAGTTTTGGGCGCACATGGGGAGGCGGTGGCTCGTGGAGCCACTCCGGTGAATTCGGCTCGGCTTCAGGAGGGGGGGGCAGTTGGAGTGGCTCAGGCTATCGCGGCGGCTCGGCTTCCGGGGGAGATGGCAGTTGGAGTGCCAGAGACGAGAATGGCGGGACCGCATCCGGGGGCGAAGGCTCCTGGCATGGCACTGGGGCCGAAGGTGGAACGGCCTATGGCGGCGAAGGCTCATGGCACGCCCAGGGTGAATATGGGGGAAGTGCCAGTGGCTATCATGCGGACGGTTATGGCACGACGGTCTACCATCCATCGACCTACGGAACCACCTACTACCACCCGCCAACTGCTGTCTATGCCAGCAGTGGTTGTTATAACTGTGGCTACAACGACAGCGTAAGTCCTGCCGCCGCAGCAGCCGTTGGCGCGGTTACCGGTGCCGCCATCGCTGATGCTGCTAATACGAATGCCAGCAACAATGCCTATGGTGCAGGCTACAACACCGGAATGATGGCCGCTGCACCGCCTGCCATGCCCATGGGTTCGACATTTGTTAGCTTGCCAACAGGGTGCGGGCTGAGGACCGTTTCCAGTCGCACGTACTATCAATGCGGGGATTCCTGGGTGCGACCGGCCTACGGGGCCAATGGAGTTTATTACACCGTTGTACCAATGCCGGAATAAAACCTCGACACGTCAATCTGCCGATATCGAGAAAGGCGGATTTTGGCCGATCTCTGCCTCTCACGACCGACGGAAATCGAGCCATTGCAGGCGATCGCAGCCAATACAGTTACGGTCAGTTTGCCAGCGCCGAGATTCGCATCGTGCAAGATCTACCCGGTTGCGCTGCACTTGAGCATCACGCTGCGTCAATGCCTGTTGCAACCGCCAAACCACCGCTACACCAGGACAATACGTTTCAGCTTGGCGTTCAGTGCGGCGAACGCCGCTTCGGTACTGGCCTTGTGGTTGGTGATGAGCACGTCGATGCGTTCTGGCGGGCAGAAAGCGACGCGGCTCTCCACGCCAATCTTGCTGTAATCGGCGAGGATGACTACGCCTTCGGCATTGTCGGCCATGGCGCGCGCCACTTCGGCTTCGCGGTGGTCGTAGTTGCTGGCACCGCGCTGGGCGTCGATGCCGACCGGCGACAACAGCGCCAGGTCGGCCCGATAGCGGGCAATTTCCGACACCGTGGTGCTGCCGACCGTCGCCGGCGCACGATCGTCGAGTGAACCGCCCAGTACGAGCACCTCGTTGTGCCGACCGCCCGACGCGGCGGGGTTGCGCAGTTGCAGTGCCACGTTGAACGAGTTGGTGATCACGGTCAGCCCTCCCAGCTTGGCCAACTCTTCGGCAAGGATGACGGTGGTGGTGCCCGCGTCGATGAACACTGTCTGCCCATGTGACAGCAGACTGACCGCGGCGCGCGCGAGGTCACGTTTGAACTTGACGTTGCTTTGCGCCCGCTCGGCGATGGGTGCTTCGTCCTCAACGCGGATGGCGCCGCCGTGTATCCGCTTCAACTCTCCCTGTTCTTCCAGAGCGACCAGGTCGCGCCGCACAGTCTCGCGAGAAACATTCAGCTCCGTGACGATGCGGTCGGTGGTGACGCGCTGCAAGGTCGATAGCAGTGCGCGGATCCGCTGGTAACGCTCTTCTTGCCACATACCGGGTGTCCCTGCTGTTCGAGTCGCTGTCCGAGCACGCATTGTGGAGGGGCGTCAGTCGCTGTCAAGTTTGGCGCGGCCCCAGGATCATTGAGCTGACACGGTCCGCGCGTCATGTTTGTGCAATATTGAGGCAATATTGTTTTTTTGTGTATTTGGAGCTAGCCTCGTGGCCGGACGGGCTCTTCCCCTCGTCCGTATTTCGAAACACGCTTTCGCCATCGCCTCGGTTGTAACCTCTCGTCTAGAAGTAGGAGCTATGCCATGCAGCGTCGCCAGTTTCTGAACACCCTCGCCACCGTTTCCGTCGTCTCTGCGCTGTTGTTGTCATCCCGTATAACGCAAGCCGCCACGCCTGCGGCCACACCGAGTGCGCTGGACCCAGCGCGCTGGTCGCCGCTTAACCAAAAGCGTCTGCAAGCGGTGATCGATGAGCACGGCGTCAAAAGCGCGTCCTACCGTGCTGACCAGCGCCCATACGCGGTGTTCGACTGGGACAACACCTGCATCATGAACGACTGTGAAGAAGCGCTGCTGGTCTACCAGATCAATCATTTGCAGTACAAGCTGACGCCTGATGAGTTCGCTGCTGTGGTGCGTCAGGACGTGCCGAACGGCGCGTTCATGAAGGACTACACCACGGTGGACGGCAAGCCGGTCAAGATGGAAGACATCGCCAGCGATGTGGAAGCGGATTACCGCTGGTTGCACGCCAACTACAAGGGGCTCGCTGGCGACAAGAGCCTGGAAGAGATCCAGGCCAGCGAGCAGTACAAGGATTTTCTCGCCAAGCTCTACTTCATGTACGACGCGATCTGCGACAGTTACCCGGTGGAGATCGGCTACAAGTGGATTCTGTATTTCTACAAGAACATGACCACGGCTGAGTTGCAGGCGATGGCCGAGGCTTCCAATAACTACGCCATCGGCGACGCGCTGCGCAAGGTCAAGTACGAGAGTTCGCGCACATTACCGGGCAGGGCCGGGGTGGTGGCCGATACCCATTTCCATGGCATTCGTATCCATGAGGAGATTCGTGGCCTGATGCACACGCTGCGCGCCAACGGCATCGACGTCTATGTCAGCACCGCCTCGATCGACGATGTGGTACGCGTGTTCGCGGGTAATCCTCATTACGGATACGGCGTGCCGCCTGAGAACGTGATCGGCCTGCGCATGGCGATGGAAGACGGCAAGTACACCACTCGCTATCAGCCAGACTGGCACTTCAATTACGGTCCGGGCAAGACCGTCGGCATCAAGAACGTGCTGGTTAAACAGAAGGGCTATGGCCCGGTGTTGGTGGCTGGCGACAGCGATGGCGATGCCTGGATGCTGCGCGACTTCAACGATACGGCGGTGGGGGTGATCGTCAACCGCATTAAGAAGGGCGAGATCGGCGCCGACAGCCAGCAGGCCGCTACCCAACTGGGCAAGCCGGACGCCCGCTTCGTCCTGCAGGGGCGCGACGAGCACACCGGCCTGATGATTCCAGACGAGAAATCGCTCAAGTACGGTAAAGACGAGCTTAAGCTGCTGGCTTGATGGCACTGGCTCGCGGGTGGCCGGCGGCCATCCGCGAGCCGCAGTGCAACTCGCCTTGTATCTGCGGGAATGATGATTCTGCGTCGGAAAATCGGTACCGCTGCCGGCCCGAGTGAGTCTGTAACGAGTCAAAATTGTGAGTTGCCCCAGGTTTTCGAGGCGCGCCCCACAGGCCGCTTTTGGCCCAGAGTGTGTAAAAACGCAGACACCGTTTGGAAGTCTGCGTTGCTACGTAAAATCTGCCAGCGCTTGGCTAGTCAGTAGACCTGAAATTTGCTTAGGAACGCGATTTTCGTTCTAGTTGTGACCGTCAAACCTGCTCTAAGACGTTTTTACACAGCCTCGGCCGATTGTTGCCTGTCATGAAGGGCTGCAATCGACTGTGGATTCAACCGCTCGATGGACGAGTTAGGCCTCAGTGCTGGTCCGCCAGGATAGGCCTGATCGACTGAGCATCGGCTTTCAGTGCGAAGTAGGTCCATATGCCTCCAAAAAGATCCGCTACTGCGAAGAGAACGATCATTGGACTGGCGAGGCCAACGACAGCGAAGGTAGTGAAGGCCACGAAGACGACGAAGCGCGTGTACACCGACGCTTCCAAAAATGGCCTGTTTTCGTGCTCGGCTGCGACCCATGCGTAGATGCCAAAATTGAACGTGATAACGCCAACCACGTGAATCCAGACCTCGGAGGTTGGTGGAATCCGAAAGATCGACAGCAAGAAGTTCGGCGCTACGACTAACACGGCACCAACGACGAACAAATAGATGGCGAAGGCCTTGGCACTGAACGCAGACCTGGACATATTTTCCTTTCCTTTAGTGATGTACGGCAGATGGAGCGAATGAATCCTGGAGGCCTGACGTTTGACTTGAGAAGCTTGCCAGGGCTTGCCGGAACAAGCCTCTCGATGGAAGGGTTAAACTTCAGAGGGGCACACAGCGTTCTCAGCCTTAGGGGCAGGTAGCCAGAGGCCAACCGACGCGCGCTGCACGCAGGAGGCTGGCCTTGACAACCAAGCGGTGAAACGGGGCAATGACGAAGATGTAGGCCCGGCCTAGACGGTTGTGACACTGGACCACGGTTGAAACAACGAGTTGGTGACTGCCTTCTGGCTCTGCCTCTCCAGAACACAGAACCGATATCCGGAAGTCGAGGTGCTTGTCGTCCTCTCCCAACACGATTTCAGTCTGGTTCGTGCTGTAGACCTTGAAGATTCCAATCCGATTAGCAAGTGATGCCAAGTGTTTGGCTGTTTTGAGACCGAAACAGGCAACGATAGTGTCTCGGACTTTCATGAGCCATCCGATCCAGGATGGCTGGTGGGAAAAGATGAATCGAGCCAGCAAATCTGGATTGCTGGATGTGCCCGCAGGGAGCCGAATCGCAAAAGCGTCCGCTAGGTTCATCGACTTGTAAAAGTGGGAGATGCCGGACCTCGAGGGGACTGGCACGGACGTAATGAGCTCGAACTCTCTGGGCATCGGGGATCTCTCCTGAGATCTAACTACTAATTAGGCGACATGCCATGTCATGTTTCTTGTTGCGATGGCTTGTCGTATAACGCTCCTTGTCGCCCTGTCAGTGCTTGTCTGGCTTAGGGCAAACGCGACATCGCCCTGAGAGAAACACGACAAGGGCGACGGTAAGCCCTGTTGCCTTTTAGACTCGAAAGCAGCATCGGTAACGCTACCCATTTGCAATCACTGTGTCCACCGTCCGCTCC